>QQND01000016.1 GCA_003402745.1 Verrucomicrobiota bacterium | reverse complement strand
TTACGTCGCGTTTTTGGGGTGCCGAAACGAGCGTCCAGCCGGTTTTAACTGTACTTTAACTGTACTTTTTTGGACTCTGGAGAACCAAATCCGCTCGCGCCTTCTGTAACTCCCTCATAATAAGGGAGCCAGTGAGGGGAATTGAACCCCTGACCTACTGATTACGAATCAGTTGCTCTACCCCTGAGCTACACTGGCAAACCTTTGCGCTGAGCTTCTTGCTCAACCTAGGACAAGAGGTCTATATCAACAAGAAATCAACCCATCCTCAAGCTCCTTTTTAGACGATTCTCGCTTCCGCCAGAGGACACACACCGCAACGAAAAGCCCCCCACCCCATCCGTTCTGAGGCCCAAACAGACCCGTGGTGTGGAAAAAATTTAGCCAAGTGTGGCCGCCACCTTTTTCTGCTCCAACTCCTCCCAGCGGGCATACAAGGCCGCCACTCCTTTACGCTGTCCATCCAGCTTTGCCTGAAAAGCAGCAATCTCAGGAGCTCCCCCACGGTAAAATCCGGGGTCGTTCAGCTGCACTTCAGCCTCAGCCACCGCCGCCTCGGCAAGGTGTATCTGCTCCTCAATGCCCTCCAACTCACGCTCTTCTTTCCAAGACATCTTTACCGCACGCCCCCCCTTTTGCGCCTGAACAAGGGCCTCCTTCACCATGGACACAGGAACCGCCTTGGACTGGCGGTTCGCCTTTCTGGCAAGGTACTCATCGTAGTTACCAACATCATAACCAAGCGAGCCGTCCTGCTCGAAAGCAAGCACATGCGTGCAAACCCGGTTCATGAAATAACGGTCGTGGCTGACCACGATCACCGTGCCCTTGAAACGCACCAACGCCTCCTCAAGCACCCGCAACGTCGCCAAATCCAGGTCGTTCGTGGGTTCATCCAACAGCAGGACGTTGCCGCCGCGTTTGAGGATCTTTGCAAGCAACACCCGGCTGCGCTCCCCGCCGCTGAGCTGGCCGGTTAGCTGATTCATTTGGTCTTCCTGAAAGAGAAAGCGGCGCAGATAGCCTCGGAGCGTAACGGTTTCCTCGCCCAGTTTGACGGTTTCACGCCCCTCGCCAACCTCGTCCCAGACGGTACGGTTGTGGTCGATCTGCAGCCGGTGCTGGTCAATCAGGTTGATTTCCGAACGGGCGCCCCGCTCCACGGTGCCTCGGGACGGCTCCTGGTCTCCGGTGAGGATGCGAAGGAGGGTCGTTTTTCCAGAGCCGTTGCGGCCGACGATACCCACTCGCGCTCCTGCGGGAACCTCCCAAGTCAGTCCAGAGAACAGGGTGCGCCCGTTGGCCTCGGCCGCAACGTCCTTGAGTGAAATGACCCTGTTTCCGAGTTCGCGTGGGGGAGGGAGGATGAGGTCTGCGTCGCCGGTTTTCTCAGGGGGACCCTGCGCAGCAGCTTCAAAATAACGGTCCACGCGGTCCTGCGATTTGGTCCGCCGAGCACCAGGAGCGCGGCGGACCCATTCGAGTTCGCTTTTGAGAAACTTTTGCCGGCGATGCTCAGTTTGATCGGCTACCGCTTCGCGCTCGGCTTGGGCGATGAGGTAGTCGGTATAGTTGCCCGGAAAGGAAACAAACGCTCCGAGGTGGATTTCGACGATTCGATTGCATACCCGGTCGAGAAAGTACCGATCGTGGGTCACAAAAATGCAGGTCCCCTGATAGCGGGCAAGGAATTCCTCGAGCCAGAGGATGGAGTCTGTATCGAGATGGTTGGTGGGCTCGTCGAGAATCAGGAGGTCGGGGCGCGCTATAAGGCTGCGACAAAGGGCGACCCGTCGTTTTTCGCCGCCACTCAGGGTGCCGACGATACGGTCAGGCGCAGGAGCGTTGAGATTTGTGAGCAGGGACTTGGCCCGAGAATCCAGAGTCCAACCTTCCAGTTGCTCGATGCGCTCAAGTAAAAATGCGGCTCGCGAGCTGTCGGCAGTGTCCGCTTCGTACTCGGCGATCAGGGCCTGAATGGCGGAGGCACCGCGCAGGACGGCCTCGTGGACGGTGAGTTCCTCCTCGAGTTCAAAATCTTGGGGAAGATAGCCGGTGAGCAGTCCTCGGCGCAAGGTGACCTGGCCCGAGTCCGGAGCGAGGGCGCCGGCGGCTATTTTTAGGAAGGTGGATTTGCCGCAACCATTGCGGCCAACCATCCCGATGCGCTCTCCCTCGAGAATAGCAATGGTGCCTGATTTGAGGAGGGGTTTGGCGCCAAAGGCGATGGTAAGTTCTGAGGCGCTTAAGACAGCCTGCGGCGGGACGGATTCAGCCATGAGTAGATTGGCATGATGGCCGTGGCTGGAGCGTTTCGCAACCTTCGAGAGGGGTAAAAGCTCTTCAAGCCTGGTGGATCGCCCCTCCCTCTTTTCGCGCGAGTTTTTTGGGCAGGTTCAGCCTTGGAAACAACGATTCGGACAAAAAAGAGGTTATGGATTGTTATTTCTGGGGGTTAACAAACTGTAATGCCGTTTAGTTTAAGCCGAGTCGTGTTTATCCATCCGCCTGCGTCTTGCGTAAAGACCTGGAAGAAAAAGGGCTTTGGAAATCTTTCGCGAATTTTCATGGGGAGAAGACTGGTTCCTGAGGTGATTGTGAAAGGGCTTTGCGTTGCAAGCGCGTGTGGTTTTGCTGTTGCGACGCCCTCCTCACGCGGGGCGGAAGTTGCACCCCTAGTGGATCTCGCTGTGGCGCAGGCCGCCGCAAAAAAAGAATTTCAGGAGAAAATCATCCCCTTCGTTACTGAATATTGCACGGAATGCCACGGGGATAAAAAGCGGAAGGGCGGGATGACGTTCCGTTCCGCCTTGAAAGACCCGGGGGCGGCGAGCTTTCGGAAACAGTGGAAACAATCGGCCGCGACCCTCAAGGCGCATGACATGCCGCCGGAGGACGCAAAGAAGCAACCGACGCCCGAGGAGAGCCAGACGTTCATAGAGTGGGTCAACGCGATGAAATATTTGAGCCCGAAAGACCCCGGTTTGTTTGTGATTCGCCGTTTGAACAAGGTGGAGTACGGCAACACGCTGCGTGATTTTCTCGGGGCCGAACCCTCATTGGCCGAGGACTTGCCCGAGGAGGTGTTTGGAGCAGGGTATCTGAATTCGCTCTCCCCCCTGCTGATGGAGCAGTACTTGGGGATTGCCAATGAGGTGCTCGGCCGCGTTTTGGCACCGGAAGGCTCGCCGCCAACCGCGCTCCAAAAGCGTTTGTTTGGAGTGTCCCCTCCACTTACGGAGGGACGCCGTGAAGCGGCGCGTGGCATTGTGCGCTCGCTGGCGCGCACGGCCTACCGCCGGCCTGCAAGCGTGTCGGAGGCGGATGTCTTGATGTCGGTGTTTGACTTAGCAGTTGAAAACGGTCGCCCGTACTTTGAAGCCCTGCGGCTAGTTCTGAAGGCCCTTCTGGTTTCCCCTCAGTTTCTGTACATCACACCGGATCGCGACCCAGAGCCCGGCATCGCCATTGTCGCGATCGATGACTATCAGCTTGCCGCACGGCTCTCGTATTTTCTGTGGGCGACGATGCCTGATGCAGAGCTTGCGGCGCTCGCGGATGCGGGAAAACTTCGCGAACCGGACGTGCTAGGCGCGCAGGTCCGGAGGCTTTTGAACGATCCCCGTTCGAGAGCACTTTTTGATGGATTCGGCGCGCAGTGGCTGGGCTTGGGCAAGCTGGCTGGAAAGACCTTTGACGCTGCGAAATTTCCACAGATGGTCGGCCCCGTGCGGGCAGCAATGTACGATGAAGCGCGGATGCTGTTTGAGTCCATCCTGCGCGAAAACAGCAGCATCGAGCGGTTTATTGACGCTGATTACACCTTTTTGAACGGAGCCTTGGCTGGTATTTACGGGCTCGAGGGGGAAGTTTCCGGCTCGGAAATGCGAAGGGTCAGCCTTAAAAACCCCAACCGTGGAGGCATTCTGGGAATGCCGGGAGTGCTGGCCACGACTTCCTTTCCAAACCGGACAAGCCCAGTCAATCGCGGGGTCTGGGTGTTGGAGCAGGTTTTGGGCGAGCACGTCCCGCCCGCGCCTCCCAATGTTCCGTCTCTTGAAAAGCAGGACAAAACCAAGGTCGCATCCTTAACTCTGCGCCAAAGAACGGAACTTCACCGAAAGAACCCGGTGTGCGCCAATTGCCACAAGGTACTTGACCCAATAGGATTCGGGCTGGAGAACTTTGACGCCATTGGGCGGTGGAGGGAGCAGGACGAAGGGGGCGGCGCCATTGATGCTACGGGCGAGTTGCCAGGCGGAAAACGGTTTTCCTCCCCGTTCGAGCTCAAGAAACTCATCGCCGGCCGCACCGCTGATTTCAGCCGGAACTTTACGGAGAAGCTGCTTGCGTACGCGCTTTGCCGGCAGCTTGAGGGGTATGACGAAATTGTGGTGGACGGTTTGACGGAGGCGATTGCACGGGACGGATATCGGCTGCAAACGCTTGTGATGCAGGTGGTGAGCAGCTATCCATTTTTGCATCAGCGCATTCAGGAAGAGAAAGAAGAATCCCATGGAAAAAAACTGGCTAATTGATCGTCGCACCTGTTTGCGCGGCTTAGGGGCTTCCCTAGCCCTGCCTTTGCTTGAGACCATGGGCTGGGCGGAGTCGCCCAAGGGAATGGCTTACAAACCCCCAGTGCGCCTGGGTTTCATGTACATGCCTCACGGGGTGATCATGGATGATTTCTGGCCGAAGAGTTCGGAGACGTTTCTGACGGACCTGCCCCCCGGTCTGGAATCCCTGCGCCCAGTGATCCACCAGTGCCTGATGATGAAGGGAATTTCCGGGGTGCCGATTGCGCCTCTTAACGGGGCGCCTCACGCGCTTGAGCTTTCGACCTGGCTTACGGCGACGCTTCCGGACGCAAATCGTCGGAATCAGATCCATATTGCGACCTCGGCCGATCAGATTGCTGCAAATTATGTGGGAGGTTTTACGGCGCTGCCGTCTCTGGAGCTCGCGACGATGCCGCAGACTCATAAAGAGAACCAGGAGGGCCTGAACGAGGCCTATTATTCGCACTGCAGTTTCCGCTCATCGACCCAGCCGGTGCCGGCCGAAACAAATCCGCGAAACGTGCTGAGCAGGCTTTTTAAAAACCAGACGGGCGTTGCAGGTGGCATAAAATCCGGCGGGGCCCTTCCGTCAGATCCGCTAGAGGGCGGGATGCTCGACCTGGTTCTTGAAGGAGCCCGGGGTCTGCGCCGAAGGCTCAGTTACAACGACCAACACAAACTGGACGAATATCTCGACTGCGTGCGTTCTTTGGAACGGCGCATTGTGGCCATCGAGTACCGACAGAAGGAAGCGGCGCTGGAAGCCGCCGGAGTAAGCGTGACGAAGCGGAACGCCTCTGATTCCCCTCCGATTGAAATCAGGATACCGGAAGGCGACAGGCGCAGCGAATATATGAAGATCATGTGTGATCTCACCGTTCTGGCGTTCCAGACTGACACCACGCGCGTGAGCACCTACATTGGCTCTACCCCAAACGGGGTTTCGTATCCGGAGCTAGGCTTCACCGACGAGCACCATTCCGTAACCCACCACAACAACCAACCGGAAAAGTCCGGCAAGGTGGCGAAAATCAGCGCCTTCAACGTGGAGCAGTTCGCCTATATGATCCAGAGGATGCACAGTCTGAAAGAAGGCGAGGGCACACTCCTGGACAACTGCATCATGATGTGGGGTTCCGGGCTGGAGGACGGCAACAAACACTCGCGGGAGAACCTGCCGTTCATTCTCGCAGGCAAAGGGGGCGGAGCGATTCAGACGGGGCGTTTCCTCACGGATGTCAGCGGGAACCAGGGGGATTTACTGGGAACAATTCTCACCAGCGCGGGGATCCCCTTGGACCGGCCCATCGGGATTGCCACGAAACACCTGCCGCAGTTGGGCGGGATTGCAGAAGTTTAGTATACGGCTTTGACGGTTGCATTGGCTTTACACGCGGCCCGCCCGCCGCTGTGTTTCAAAAAGTTGTTTGCTAATGGGGGTTGAGAGGCATTTTAAAAGCTAGGGAACACCCTGGATTTCAGGAGTTTGCTGTTGAGCACGTGATTCAGAGACCTCTCAACGGCCGGGTGTTCCTGCGGTTACGCGATGGTGGGGTTTAAGACTCACTGTGGGCTTGTCCTTCAAATGAAAATTGGGCGCCCTGGGCCGTGTATCTTGAAACAGTAAGTCAATTTCCTAGATTCTGGAGCACGCATCAGATCGTCCAGAGGCGAAGTCATAGGAGGGGACTATCCTTCTGTGCATCCTGTTTTGATCCGACACCAAGGGATTCATTGCGGCCCCAGCGGGCAAGTGGGAGTGGTGCGCCAAAGGCGAAGCGGTGGAGTGTCAGTCCTCAAACTGAAAACTATGAAGACGGCTACAATCATCATCTGTACCTGCAACAGGGCAGAGCATTTGCGTGAGACACTTAAATCGGTGGAGAGATTGAAGGTGCCCTCGTTTTTGTCCGTTAATTTGATCATCGTTGACAATGGTTCCGTGGACCATACGAGGAAGGTGGTTCAGGGCTATGCCTCCGAACTCATACCGGTTTCTTATCTCTACGAACCCCAACGAGGCAAGGGGCACGCGTGCAACCGTGCGATAAGCGTGTCTCAAGGAGATTTATTGCTCTGGACGGATGATGATGTGCGCTTGCCTCCCAACTGGATTCTACAAATGACAGCCCCCTTGCTCGCCGGTCAGGCAGACGGCGTCTCCGGTCGGGTACGGATGGCGGCTCATCTGGAGCGGAAATGGATGCTGCGAACCCATTTTTTCAGGCTTGCGGACAACAGATTTCGCTCGAAAGACGACTTAACGATGGTAGGCGCTAATATGGCATTTCTGCGATCTGTACTGCATAAAGTGCCGCATTTTGAAACTGAACTGGGACCAGGCGGTTCCGGACAGCGCGATGACACCTTGTTTTCGCATCAGATGCTTAGGGCGGGGTTTCGGATCCTGCAGTCAGAGTGCGAGGTCGAACACCATTTTGAAGAAAACCGGCTTTTGCGGCGCGCCTGGTTGGGCCACGGAGAGGCCAGCGGTCGGTCTTCCGCGATGTTGTGTTTTCACTGGGAGCATCAAGCGGTTCAAGGGGCGGTTTTCTTCAGAATACTGTGGGGCATAGCTCTCGCCTTGCACCGGATTAGCCACCCTCTAGCAAGGATGGAACAAGAGGGTTGTGGGCGGGGCGAAATCCGGATGGTTGAACAGGTCGCTTTCTACAGAGCTTACTTGCGGTACAAAAATGGCACTCGCAAATATGCTCGCTATGGGCTGGCTCCAATCCTGCCTGAGCGAGGGGTCGGGACCGTAGCGGAAACCCGTGGAGCCTGCGCGCTGAGCGGAACTTGACACCCCCGCGAAGGAAACTCTCGCTGTTCAAAGGGAAGATGCTCGGGGCTTCTTTTAAAAGCCCTGCTGTCTCACGCTGCGCGCATCCTTGTAGACCCTTCACAGGGTCTCGAGGTAAGCGCTCCCGCGCGCCCTTCTCTAAACGCCCGCGCCTTCTGGTGCCGCGCTTAAACAACCATCGGACTGCCTATTTGCGCCGATGTCTCCGCCATCTAGCCCGCTATTTCCGGTGTTGATGCCTTCTAAGCCCGAGAGGCCGCAATCCAACTACATGCAGCGGTGGCGCTCCAGGAGGCGGTCCTCACCCAGTTCGTGACGACTAGTTTGCGCATGGTTTTCTCGTTCCGGGCACGCTGGAGTTGGGAGTGCAGAGGAACGGACACCGTTACAGTCACGGTCCACGCGAGGACGGTGTTGAAACATTCGATTGCCCATAACAAGTCTGGGCTCTGGAGGAATAAAAAGCGCTCCACCACGCCAGCCGCTTGCAACAAAATCAGGGGTGCGACCACCCAGGTCACTGCGCCCGTGTACCTGTAGTGCCAGCGTGAAAACTCATGGGGATCGATGAACCGAAACGCCGGGTAGATGACTAGCTGCACCAGCCATAACACGCAGGCTAGAGCAAGGCTGATCGCGGCGTGCGATTGGAGGAAACTCATCCCTGACTCAGCATTTCTTCCGAGGCCGCCGAGGGGCCAGCGGTCGGGTGATCCAACTATTGGGGAATCGCCCGGAGAGCAGCGGCCTCTGTCATGTTAATACGCTCTTCCAAAGGGGGCTCGATGGACCGCATTTTCCCGTACAACGCCTTCAAATAGGAGCGCATCGCCTTGTTTGCGGTCTCGTCACTCTTCGAGGAATCCACCTTGGCGCGGAGTTCGGAAACACGCGAATCTTCGTAAGCGGCCTTTCGTGCAACCGTAAAGCGCTCGTCTTCAGTCTTACCCGCTTTTTCACCCGGGGACTGGGAGGGCTTTTCCTTCGAAATCTTCCGTGTCTTCGACGCCTCCTTGGACGCGTCTTTTGAGGACTGGCTCGAACTGGAGGGCTCCGCAGTCCGGGGAGTGGTTTTTGAGGATGGCGAGGGCGTTTCAGCAGCAAGCCCAAAGGTGGCCCCCACAAGAAAAATTAAGGCGCTGGATAGATTGCGGCGCATATAGTGTTCAGTTTTGACAATGGTTCCATGAAATCGCTTCCGTGTCGAGTTACAACCGTGTCCACGCGACGCGCCTAGAATTCAAACGGCACGGGTTTGCTGTGGAGCTTCCGCCAAGGGACTAGTCAGGAAATCGTGTGTTTCCGTGTGTGTTCGCTTTGTCATTGGCCTTTGGCGCAGGCAGGCGTTTTGCGTTCCAGTCGCTCCTCCGGGATCTGCACGGCCATCCCTAGTTGCCAACTGGATGTCCAGCATCTGGATGGCAGCGAACTCCTCGAGAACGGCACATTGCTTAAGTCCGCTGGCGCGCCCACGCGGACGCGAGATGTCATCCCCGGCAAAGAGTCTCCTTCCCGTATGGATATCGCTCCAAAAAGGAGGCTATTACTGGATGTCGAACTGGGCTGCAACTCCGGTATCGGTTGAAAAAAACACAGGCCGCCTGGAGGCCTGAAGCACCGCTGGCGGCACGCCATGAACCCGTTTAAACGCCCTCGAAAACTGAAAAGCGTCTGCGAACCCAGTCCGGCTAGCTATTTCCTTCACTAAAAGACCGGACTCAAGCAACTCGGCAGCATGGTTCATTTTGAGCCGGAGCAGAAATTGATAAGCCCCAGATTGTCCGAACCTGCGAAACAGGCGCGACACGTAAACCGGCGTCACGTGGCACTCCCCTGCAATTTCATCCACCGTGCCCAACCTCAAATAGTTCTGCTCGATATATCTGCGCAGACGCTCGTAGGTTGCATACGAACGGGGTACGCTGAGCCCACCCGCGACTACATTCTGCTGAATCTTAAGCAACAAAAGCCGCCCCAGCGTCTCACAAACGGACCGCGACAGTGGCGTGTCGTCCCGCGCTTCGCGCCCAAGCGCCTGAAATACAGACGTCACCTCGTGGAGCGAGGCCACGCGGAGGGCTTTCCATTGAGCAAGACCCGCCGCCTGAAGTAATTCGTAAGCCTCCGTGCCCGTGAAATCAAAATAGTACTTCCGCATCCTGTTCTGGGGGTTGGTTCGAATCGTGTGCGGGACTCCCGGCCCGTAGGCAAATACAACGCCCGGAGCTAGATCAAAGCGGCGGCCGTCGAGCACGAGAGACCCCTCACCATCCGCCACCATCTCCACCGCGTAGTAAGGAAAATTAGTGCGTCTGACCACGTATTCTGGCCGCATGCGTTCCACCCCCCCGCAGACCACTACAAAAGCTTCATTTATTGGAGGGTTGAGGTTGAGATAGTAACGGTGCTCCTCAGTCACCTGCTGCGACACAAACGAGGGTTCAACAGAGGCTGGCACACTTTTTAGAGGCATAAAACAGGTTAAGAATAGCCATGCTTGGGTCAAGTCCAGCCATTCCAATACCCCGCACCGGCCCCCTACAGTGAAAGCGACCCCTAACCCAACCTCTTTATGCTTACCCTAGAAAGATTTTCCTTCGGCGTCGGTGACCGCTTTGCGCATCAGGCCAAGGCCCAACTCAGCGCATTTCAAAAGCTCGCTCACGAAGGAGTCCTCGTTGCACCCGTCTGGAACAAATCCAATCGCGAGCACACCTTCGTTGGGTCAGAACCGCAAAGCGTATTTGACGCCGCAAAAGCCGCAATCCACGCACAAAATTGGACCCACGGTTGGCACGTCGACGCCGACCACATTCGCCTCGAAACCGTGGACAGGTTCATCCCCTGCTCCGATTTTTTCACGCTGGATGTCGCAGACTCCATCGGGCACCCCCCCCTGGAAAAAGACCTTGAGGCGTTCATCGCACGGCATCCGGAGCTCGTTGGTAATTTGACTATTCCAGGCGTGGGTTCCCCCTTCAAAATCACGCTTGAAGACATCAAAAAGGTCGCTTCAAAATACCTTTCAGCAGCTCAAGAGGCAGGACAAATCTACCGTCACATTGCAGCCAGGAAGGGGGAAGCCAACTTCATCGCCGAAGTTTCCATGGACGAAACCGATGCTCCGCAAACTCCCTCTGAACTTCTGATCATCCTCGCAGCACTCGCTGACGAAAAAGTACTTCTCCAAACCATCGCTCCAAAATTCACGGGCCGCTTTAACAAAGGAGTCGACTACGTTGGCGACCTTGTGCAGTTCGAGCGAGAGTTCAACGACGATCTCGCAGTCATCGCTCACGCTGTCCAGAAGTACAGCCTGCCCGCCAACTTGAAACTCAGCGTCCACAGTGGTAGCGACAAGTTTTCGCTCTATCCCGTCATCCGCCGCGCCCTATCCCGCACGGGAGCCGGACTCCACCTCAAAACGGCCGGCACCACCTGGCTGGAGGAGCTCATAGGCCTTTCAGAGGCCGGCGGCGACGGTCTCGCACTCACCAAGGAAATCTATGCGTACGCGCTCGCTCACGTCGACGAACTCTGCGCCCCATACGCCAGCGTTATCGACATTCATCACTCCGACCTCCCAAGCGCACAAACCGTCACCGGTTGGAGCGGACACCAACTCGCAAACACGATCCGACACATCCCCGGACATCCCGACTTCAACCCAAATGTGAGGCAACTTCTGCACGTCTCTTTCAAACTCGCAGCCCAAGCCGGGGCGCGATACTTAGACCTCCTCGAGGCTAACGAAGACATCGTCGCAAAGCAGGTGACTGACAACATTTTCGAGCGTCATATGCGGCCTCTTTTTATCGGCTAATCATACAAAACAAACGGTCCAACTGATTTTTCCCATGCAAACCCGTCCCCTCGGCCAGACTGGCCTCCAACTTCCCATCCTTAGTTTTGGCGCGTCCTCCCTGGGCGCCGAATTCCGCAGCGTTAAACTCGAAGAGGCTCTTGAAAGCGTACACGCCGCACTGGATTGCGGGCTGAATTTCATCGATACCTCCCCGTTCTACGGCCGGGGCATGAGCGAGGTTCTTCTCGGCATTGCCCTGAAAGGAATAGCGAGAGAGCGCTACACCCTTTGCAGCAAACTGGGCCGCTACGACCTGCAGCACTTTGATTTTTCGGCCAAGCGTGTCGCAGAAAGCGTGGATGTAAGTTTGCACCGACTTGGCAGCGATCATCTCGATATCATCCTCTGCCACGACATTGAATTTGTTCCCATGCAGCAAATCGTGGATGAAACCATTCCCGCTCTGAAAAAAATCCAACAGGCTGGCAAGGTCCGCTACATCGGCTTCAGCGGATATCCGATGAAAGTGTTCAAGTTCATCCTGGACCAAACACACGTCGACTGCGTGCTTAGCTACAATCAGTACACGCTTCAAAACACGCGGTTCGCCGACGAAATCGTGCCTTATCTCAAAGCGAAAGGCGTGGGTGTGATGAACGCCGGTCCATTTAGCGCGCGTCTGCTCACAAGCGCTCCCCTACCCGCCTGGCTCAAAGAACCCGAGGAGGTCAAAGCCGCCGCCCGAAAGGCGGTGGAGCACTGCGCCAGCAAAGGAGTCGACCTCGCCAAACTCGCCCTCCAATTCAGCCTCCAAAATCCAGATATCACCACCACCGTGAGCGGCAGCGCCAATCCAAAAAACATCCGCAACTGGGCTAAATGGGCTGCGGAACCGCTAGACCACACCTTGCTCGCTGAGGTGCTCGAAATTTTTAAACCGGTTAAAAATATAGGCCACTTAGAAGGACTGCCAGAGAACAACTAAAGTTCAACTTTATGAAAGCCCTCCAACTCGAAAAACCACTTAGCTGGATCTGCATCGACATTCCCGAACCGCCTTCGCCTCTCCCGGGCGAGGCGCTGGTGCGCGTCCAAAGCGTGGGCATCTGCGGAACGGACCTTGGCGGATATTTGGGCAAGATGCCCTTTTTCACCTACCCCCGAATTCCAGGCCATGAACTGGGCGTAGAGGTTCTTGCCGTCGGCGATGGCGTCTGTCATCTCAAACCTGGGGACCGTTGCGCAGTGGAGCCTTACCTTAACTGCCAGTCCTGCTATTCCTGCCGCCGCGGTTTTACGAATTGCTGCGAACAGCACAAAACACTCGGCGTCATGTGCGACGGCGGACTCACCGAACGCATTCTCCTGCCGGCGAGAAAACTCCATCTCGCAGCCAACCTTACCTCCGACCAGTGCGCGCTCGTTGAAACCCTTGCCATCGGATGCCACGCCGTCGACCGGGGAAATCCGCAATCCGGCGAGACGGTGCTCATCATTGGTGCTGGTCCCATCGGATTGTCCGCCCTCGAGTTTGCCAAACTTTCGGGCGCGCGTCCCATTGTGATGGACATCAGCGAAGGCCGCCTTGCTTTCGTGCGCGACCAAATGAGCGTTCCCGACACCATTCTGGTGCGGGGTGACGAATCTGATATCGCTGCATTAGATACGCTCACCGCAGGACAGGGCGCGGACGTCGTTATCGATGCCACTGGAAACAACAAATCTATGGTCCGTTCCATGGAACTTGCGGCGTTCGCTGGACGCGTTGTGTTTGTTGGAATCACTCAGCAAAACTTGGAGTTTCCACACGCGCCCTTTCTGCACCGCCGTGAACTCACACTCATGGCCAGTCGAAACGCCCTTTCCCGCGACTTCAGTCGCATCATTTCGCTGATTGATGAGGGAAAAATCAACACCGCGCCTTGGATCACTCACCACGCAACCTTCGATGAAGTGCCTGCCATTTTCCCAAGCTGGCTCAAACCGGAGACAGGGGTAATTAAAGCGGTCGTTCATTTGGGGTGAATTGTCTCCTACGAGACAAATAAACTCCAACAAGGGGGTCCTTCTGGAGTTATCTTTAATGGTCCCTCTGTACCCCTGACGGGCCCGCCTCTGAATGTATGAAAACGTCCTCTTTGATCTGCCTTTTAGCTTTCGCCAGCCCAGTTGCTGCCACTTCTTTCGGCGCCACCGTTCCCACGGCAGGCAAAGTCGAGTTCAACCGCGATATCCGGCCAATTCTCTCCGACAACTGCTTTCATTGTCACGGGCCCGATCAAAACCACCGCAAGGCAAAGTTGCGCCTCGATGTGAGGGAGGCTGCGATCGAAAAAAAGGCGTTCGTTCCAGGAAACGCGGAGGAAAGCGAGCTGCTCAAACGTCTCGTCTCCACCGACCACGACGAGTTGATGCCGCCGCCTGATTCGAACAAAACGCTGACGACAGACCAAAAGGAGACCCTTAAACGCTGGATACAGCAGGGTGCGGAGTACCAGGCGCACTGGTCCTACGTGAGCCCAAAAAAGGAAAGCATCCCCAACGGTCGGCAGGCAGTGGACGAATTGGTGCATCGGCGACTCGCAGTGGTGGGGCTAAAGCCCTCTGCGGAGGCGGATCGGCGCACCCTGATCCGGCGCCTCTATTCCGACCTCATTGGACTACCGCCCTCCCCCGCCGAAGTTTCGGCCTTCGTGGCGGATCTAGCTCCAGATGCCTATTCAAAACTGGTCGAGCGCATTCTGGAGAGCCCCCACTACGGGGAACGCATGGCTCAGGGGTGGCTGGACGTGGTGCGCTTTGCAGACACCATTGGATATCACAGCGACAACCCGCGCAACGTGTGGCCCTACCGCGACTGGGTCATCAAGTCCTTCAACGAAAACAAGCGCTTCGACCGATTCACCCTTGAGCAGGTTGCCGGCGACCTGCTTCCCGATGCCGACCGAGAATCCCGCGTGGGCTCCGCCTTTAACCGCCTCATCCTCTCCACAGAAGAGGGCGGTGCACAACCCAAAGACTACGAACTGAGGATGCTCACGGATCGCGTGCGTTCTATTGGCGCCGCCTGGTTGGGACAAACCACCGGGTGCGCCCAGTGCCACGACCACAAGTTCGATCCAATCACCGCAAAGGATTTCTATTCCCTCGGCGCCTTCTTTGCCGACATCAAGGAACCCATTCTCGGAAAACGCGAGGACGGCATGATCCTCGCAACCCCAGAGCAGGAACAAAAACTGGCGACTCTGGACCGAACTCTCGCTGACGCAAAAAAGAAGTACGACGCAATTATTCCGCAATTGGACGCCGCCCAAAAACTTTGGGAAGCCGAGCCGGAGACACTTTCGGGAACGCTTCCTGAGTTGGACAAGAACACAAAGGTGAGCCCGGCAGACAAAAAAACAGCGCAACTCGCTGCATCCGCCTTAAGAAAGGAAGAGAAGAGCCGCTCCGCAAAAGAGAAAAAAGAGATCCAAACCTACTTCCGCACGCTTGCAACCAACGTGTTTACGACAGAACGCGACGCTCTGGCTCATGCCGAAAAGGAACGACTGGACTACTACCAACCTCTCACAAAGTGTCTGACAACTACCGGAACCGAGGACAAGCGTGTCGTCCGGATCCTGGCACGGGGAAACTTCCTGGATGAAACCGGCGAAGTTGTGAAAGCCGCTCTCCCTCATTATCTGCCCCAGCCAAAGATCGAAGGGCGCGAACCAAACCGCTTGGATCTCGCCCAATGGCTAGTGTCTCGGGAAAATCCGCTCACAGCACGCACGGTGGTCAACCGCATGTGGAAGCAGTTTTTCGGGACCGGCCTCAGCAAGGTCCTCGACGATCTTGGCGCACAGGGTGAAACGCCGCCGAACGCGGCGCTTCTGGATTGGCTTGCCTGCGAATTTATGGACAGCGGGTGGGATGTGAAACACATTGTGCGCACGATTGTTTCCAGCGCCACGTACAAACAGACCTCCAACGGCACGCAGGAACTCATCGCAGCAGACCCCTACAACCGCGAACTCGCTCGCCAAAGCGCTTTCCGCTTCGATGCGGAACTCGTCAGAGACAACGCACTAAAAGTCTCGGGTTTACTCGCGCCCACAGTAGGCGGGCCAAGTGTGAAGCCTTACCAGCCTGAACGTTACTGGGAGAACCTCAATTTCCCCGCCCGGGAATATCCTGCGGACAAGGGCGAAAACCAGTACCGCCGCGGACTTTATACTTGGTGGCAGCGCAGTTTCTTGCACCCTTCCATGCTGGCCTTTGACGCTCCAAGCAGAGAGGAAGCCTGCGCAGAACGCAACCGTTCGAACATCCCGCAGCAGGCGCTCGTCCTCCTAAACGACCCCACCTACGTGGAAGCTGCGCGCACCTTTGCTGGACGGATTCTTTCCGAATGCAAAGGCACCACCTCCCAGCGCATATCCTGGGCGTTCGAACGCGCCCTGCAGCGCTCTCCCCGCGCCGAGGAACTCACCACAATGCAGTCGCTTCTGGAAAAGCAAACTGCCGTCTACCAGTTAAACCCTCCTGCTGCGGAATCCCTTCTTCAAACCGGCCTGGCGCCGGCACCCGAAGCTCTCGACAAAACCGAACTCGCGGCCTGGGTGCACGTCGCCCGCGTCCTTCTTAACCTACACGAGTCCATCACACGCGCCTGATTCCTGTTATGAAAGCCTCCCAATTTCACCCCCAGACCCGCCGCGTTTTTCTCGGTAAAACCACCCAGGGCCTCGGCGCGGTAGCACTCGCTTCCCTAACCGGCACCTCTCTCATGCAGGGCGCGCCCGCGTCCGGTGTCCTCGGCACACTGCCCCTTCCCCAGAAAGCCAAACGCGTCATCTGGCTTTCCATGGCGGGCGGTCCGTCTCATCTCGAGACATTCGACCCCAAGCCCAAGCTCGCGGAAATGGACGGTCAACCCATGCCAGAAAGCTTCACAAAGGGCCAGCAGTTGGCACAGTTACAGGGCCAAAAACTCAACTGTTTCGGCCCTCAACACGGCTTCGAAAAATTCGGCAAAAACCAGACCGAAATCTGCAATCTATTCCCACAAATCGGATCGGTTCTCGACGAGATTTGTCTGGTCCGCTCTATGACCACGGATGCGATCAATCACGATCCCGCCCACATGTTTATGAACACAGGCTCGCAGATCGCCGGCCGTCCTAGCATGGGCTCCTGGGTGACTTATGGCCTCGGCAGCGAGGCGGCGGACCTGCCTGGCTTTGTGGTGCTCACCTCTCTGGGCAAAGGCGGCCAGAACCAACCGATCGCCTCCCGTCAATGGAGCAGCGGCTTCCTGCCCAGCCGCTATCAGGGCGTCCAACTGCGGTCCAAGGGAGACCCGGTGCTCTACCTTGGCAACCCACCTGGCATCACCCTCGATCAACAGGGTAGCGACGTCGATGCCATCAATGCGCTCAATCGCCAGCATGCCAAACTTGTTGACGATCCGGAAATCGCCACACGCATCGCACAATACGAAATGGCGTTCCAGATGCAGGCCAGTGTTCCCGAACTGATGAACGTCACCGGTGAAAACGCTGCGACCCTCGAACTTTACGGCTGCCAGCCTGGCGACGGCTCCTTCGCTTCCAACTGCCTTCTAGCCAGACGTCTGGCTGAACGCGGTGTACGCTTTATCCAACTCTACCACAAAGACTGGGACCACCACGGAGGCATTAAGCAGGGCGTTGCGCTCAAGGCCGCGGAGATCGACCGCGCCTGCATGGCGCTGATCACCGACCTGAAACAGCGCGGAATGCTGGATAGCACGCTCATCGTTTGGGCGGGTGAATTTGGGCGCACCCCGATGTCGCAGGGAGGAAGCGGACGCGACCACCACAACAAGGCGATGTCCGTGTGGCTCTCCGGTGCGGGGGTCCAAGGCGGCCTTGTCTACGGAGCCACCGACGAGCTGGGCTATGCAGCCGTGGAGGACGTCGCAACCGTCCACGATCTGCATGCCACGATGCTTAACCAACTCGGGATTAAACACGACGCTTTCACCGTCAAATTCCAGGGCCTTGACGCGAAACTTTCCGGCGTCGAGGGTGGGAAAGTACTTAAAAAAGTGCTCACCTAAGCTGCCTCGCCCTCAGCCAGAGCTCCCAGCGGCGCGCCTTCGTGGCCGTCTACAAAAGAATCTCGCGGATCACGTTTCCCTCGACGCTCGTCAGGCGCCTCTGCACACCGTTGTGCTCGAAGGTGAGCCTCTCATGGTCCAGACCCAGCAGATGAAGAATCGTCGCGTTGAAGTCGTAGAGCGGATGCACGTCCTTCACCGCTTTGCGCCCCAACTCGTCGGTCTCACCGTGGCTCACCCCACCCTTCACTCCGGCGCCGGTCATCCAGCAGGTAAACCCGTCGGGATTATGGTCCCTCCCCTTCGCCCCCTTTTGAAAGAACGGCATCCGGCCAAATTCGGTGCACCACACGACAAGGGTTTCTTCCAGAAGACCGCGTTGCTTAAGGTCCTGGATAAGGGCTGCGGCTGGCTGATCCAAAATATTCGCGTGAACATCATACTGCTCCTTTAATGCGTTGTGCCCGTCCCAGTTGAGCTTCCCTCCACTGGCGTAGGCTCCGTTGAACAACTGCACAAAGCGCACCCCTTTTTCAATCAGGCGCCTTGCCAGAATACAGTTCCTAGCAAAGGCCGCCTTGTCCTTGCTTTGAGTGTCAGTGGCGCCGTAAGCCCGTAGCACGTGCTCGGGTTCGGTGCTCAAATCGCTGATCTCAGGCACGCTCAACTGCATCCGGGCCGCGAGCTCGTAGCTTGCTATCCGCGCCGCGAGTTTCCCGTTTCCTGGATTTTGCTCAAGGTGCCTGGCGTTCATCCTTTGCAAAAGCGCCTTCGCCGCCACATCAGCCTCCTTGGACACCCCCGCCGAAAGATGACGGATCGGAGCCAAAGAACTCATCGTTGTTCCTTGAAACGCCGCCGGCAAAAACCCCGGCCCCCAGTTGTTCGCGCCGTTCTGAGGCACGCCGCGAGGATCGGGGATGGAGACGTAGGCCGGCAGATTGTCATTCTCGCTGCCCAGCGCATAGGTCGTCCAGGCACCCAGGCTTGGAAAGCCGTCGAGATTGAATCCCGTTGAAAGAAAGTTTTCCGCCGGACCGTGCGTGTTGCTCTTGCTGGTTAGCGATTGCACAAACGCAATATCGTCTGTGAGTTCTGCCAGGTTTGGAATCAGGTCCGAAACCCATTTTCCCGTCTTCCCGTGCTGCCGGAACTCGTATTGTGGCCTGGCCAAATTTCCAGCCGGCCCCTGGAATGTCACCGCTGGCCCTCCAGGGAGAGGCTTGTCGTCCCACTTGACGAGCTCAGGCTTGTAATCCCAAGTCTCAAGCTGGCTTACTGCCCCGGCACAAAAAATCACGACCACGTTCTTGGCCTTGGCAGGAAAATGCGATGGCCTCGGAGCGTAGGGCTGCGCGGCGTTGATCGCCGGGACGGGGTGAGAGGCGAGCAAGCCGTCTCCTCCCAACAGGTTGGTCAGAGCGATCGATCCAAGCGCGCTCGCGGAGTTGGAAAGAAACCGGCGACGGTCCATAAGGACATGGCCGGGCAGAGAAAGCAGTTCAGAATTTGAAGAAGGCATAACGCTCTGGGGGGCAATATTACGGGAGGAACAAGAATTCATTACTGTTGAGCAGAGCTCGACACAGCACACTGGCCCCTTCGGCGCCGCAAACGGAACAGGCTTCTGCCAGTTCCTCCCTGCTGGGGCCGCGGCCGAGTGCCAGCAGGTAGGCTTTTCCAACCTGCCGTGCGATGTCCTCTCCAGCCTCCTTCTTGACGCGTGCGGCAAAGGCCTCGCTTTGCTCCAGAGTGAAGCGGCTGTTAAAGAGATTCAGAGCCTGAATCGGAGTGGTCGACTCTCTTCTGCGCGAGGTGCTCAACCCGGCATCGGGGCAGTCGAAGGCACCGAAAACCGCCTCCGGTTCCCGCCGCACTTTATGGGCGTAAATCATCCGGCGCAGTCCCTCGCCTGAGAATGTTTCCACGGGGACAAAACCGCTCAGTCCACCTCTTTGGTTAAACAGGTTAAACCCCCGACCGTACATCCGCAGGTCGAGGTTGCCGCTAACGGCGAGTATCGCGTCGCGGATATTTTCGGCGTCCATGCGCCGTGGTGGAAAGCGCCAAAGCAAACGGCTATCGGAATCCCTGGCCGCCCCCTGCGCGTTGTCTTTGGAAGACTGCCGGTATGTTGCCGATAAGACGATCTGCTTGTGGAGTTGTTTCATCGACCAACCGGAACGTAAAAACTCCTGTGCCAGCCAGTCCAGCAACTCCGGATGGGAGGGACGCATCCCCATGCGCCCGAAGTCGCTGGGAGTTTCCACAAGCCCGGTGCCGAAATGCCCCTGCCAGATCCTGTTAACGATCACTCTGGGCGTGAGCGGGTTCTTCGGATCCGCAATCCAGTTTGCAAGCGCCACCCTGCGCTCTTGCTCCGGCGCGTCAACGGAAAGCTGCACCGCTCCAAGCGCGCTAAGCACCCCGGGCGGAATCTCCTCCTTGGGCTGCTCAGGATCGCCGCGGTTGAGCAAATGGATCTTGTCCGGTTTACGAAAGAGGCCTGCAAACACTTTCTGAGCGTTATTTGCAGCCACCTGCTTCGCCTCTAGCGCCTTCTTTTCAGCAAGAAGCAGGCTTGCCGAACGGACTTCATTTTCGGGCAGGCCGGCGGTGGAAAACAACGCTGCTTTTGCCTTGTTCTCAACGAAGCTTTCACGATCTGAAGAGTCTGCGACAAGCCTCCAGCGGCCCTCTCCCTCGGCCACTTCAATCTTATAACTCGTGGCCAGCCGGTCTTTGAATTTTTCCTCCCGGTCCCGCCCCCACACAACGCGCTCAATCTCCTGGCTCTCAGCAAACTCCACAGCGACCCACCCCTTGCCTTTTTCATTGGAAATCCAGCTTCTGGAGTTGCCGTATTGGCCGTCATTCACATGGCGGAGATCGTGCCGATCCGCCACCACAACTTGTCCCGAGGCCGATACACTCGCCCCGGCAGCAGCCAGGGCAACATTCACGCCACTTGTGTTAAAGATTTCAAGTTCGTCTAGGCAGGGCTCCAAACTGTTGGTGGCCTCTATGCTAAAACGAACGCTTCGAGTGTGCACCGGAGCGAACCGGTCCGTATTCATTTTTGAATTCACCGGCAACCGTTTCACTCCCGATTTAGCCAGTGGCGCGTAAAAGGCTAATTTTCGATCGAGCTCGAGGATTTCCGCCGCCAGTTTCACGGCCTCTGCTTTAGCCAGTTCGGCTTCAGGCGTTTTTAAATCGCGATCCTTATATTCCACGCCCGCGAAAAACGCCTGCATCGCGTAATAGTCCCGCGCTGAGATCGCATCAAATTTGTGATCGTGGCAACGGGCGCACCCGACGCTGAGTCCAAGGAAAGTCTGGCTCGTATTCACTACGATCTCATCCAATGCGTCTTGGCGGGCAAGCCTCTTTGAAGCTTCATCTTGGCCAATCTGGCCCGGAAGCAATACAGAGGCCGTTACAAGAAACCCCGTCGCAGCGTCCTTTCCCACGGCATCGCCGGAGATCTGTTCTCGCACAAACTGGTCGTAAGGGAGGTCGCTGTTTAGCGCTCGAATCACATAGTCCCGGTAAGGCCACGCGTTGGGACGCTCTGTATTCACCTCAAAGCCATGCGTATCAGCGTACCGCACCACATCAAGCCAATGTTGCCCCCAGTGCTCGCCGTGGCGAGGAGACGCCAAAAGCGCGTCTACTACGCGCTCATACGCCCCGGGAAGTTGGTCTTGGGCAAAGGCCTCCACCTCCTGCGGCGAAGGAGGCAGACCTGTAAGATCAAAAGACACCCGTCGCAGCCAAGCGCCGCGCTCCGCTTCCGGAGATGGACTGAGTCCCTCCTTTTCGAGTCTCGCCAAAACAAATCGGTCCAGCCCCACGCGGGCCCAATTGGAGAGCCTCACCACTGGCGGTGAGGCAGCCGCCAGTGGTTGCAGAGACCAATGCTCCCTCCTGTCTTCAAGCTTCGCATGGTCGATCCCTTCGGGCCAGAACGCCCCCTCCTCGATCCAGCGCCCCAGCAGGGTAATCTCCATCTCAGTGAGCTTTTTACCCTTGGGCGGCATCAGCAGGTCCTTCTCCAGCCCCTTCACAAAATTCAGCAACGGACTCTGCTCCACCTTTCCAGGAACGATGTTTGGACCGTGCTCTTCTCCGCCCTTCATTGCCGCCGCCTTAATATCCAGACGCAAGCCGCTTTTCTGCTTTTCAGGCCCGTGACAGGAATAGCAGTGCTGCTCAAAAATCGGTCGAATCTCACTGGCAAAGTCGACCGGGGCGGCGTGCGCGAGCGAGGCGAACGTGCCTCCAAGTAAAAAGAGTTGTGACGATCTGACGGTCATTTCAAAGAGACATTCCGCAGTAGCGCGGCATTTGCCAAAAAAGATAGAATGACGGCGGTGCTCGATCAAAAAAAATCCACCCCAGCCTACCGATAGGGATTTCCGCTGAGATAGAGCTCCCTGATTTCAAGGTCGCCAAGCACACGGCCGAGCAGTAGAAACTCGTCCATTCTCCCGCTCAGCTTCCGATCTAGCCGGTTCCAATTCCCGATTTGAGCCGGCCCCAAACGCGCAGGATGGGCGGTTTCTTGAAGGATTTCCTTATCAAACTGACCGTTAAGATAAAACCGGACAGTCCGCGCTTCCGCATTGTAGACCGCTGCGAGATGCACCCAGCGGCCGCGCTCCGGGAGCACAGAGGTTGTGGAATCCGGAAAGCCGTTTTTTTCAGCGGAGCCAGGCGCCAGAGTATTGCCCCGCAAGGCGAGTCGCATGGTACTGTCCTTGGTGATCATCCAGTGCACCTGACCAGGAGTCTCATTTTGCCAACCATCGGTGTGGTAAAGCGACTGATAGGGGCTGCCCAGTTGGTCGATCCGGACCCAGGTGGCAAGCGTGAGTTGCGGCCACTCTTTTCCTTTCCCCACATCTAATTTTACATGGTCTCCAACGTCTACAAATTCGGGAGCATGCGATCCCGGCCAGCGGCCTTGCGCCATCCTAAAAACGCCGGGAAGGGTTTCCTGCGAGCCAAAGTCGAAAATGGCGACAAGAGCGGAATCTCTTTTGAGTGCATCGAACCCCGCTCTCGCACGCGCACGCTGCCCAGAAGCCAGTCCCGCTGAAAGTTGAGGCATTTCATCCGGTTGAATGAAAGCCGACGAACGCAACTCGCGGGAGGTGCCTCCTCCTTGCTGCATCACCAGAGCATCCCCTGTGTGCAAATTCTGGGTCCCGCCCCCCCGCCCGGCTTCCGCAATCACCTCGCCTTGAAAGACATGAATTTCAGCCTCTCCAGCGGAAGGAACATCCACTCCAAAACGGGTGCCCAAGTCAATGGCGCTTCCACCGGGCGTCTTAACGGTGAACCCTTTCGCCTCGGGGGGCACGTCTGCAGCCACTTTTCCCCGGAAAACCCGAAGCGTTTCCGCAGATTCGAACCTCACGGTAGCGGGCGCTTCCACCACAACCCTCGCTCCCTTGGCAGTTAAAAACTCGACCGCTCCCGCATCCAGCTTTAAGAGCGCACCTTTGACAGACGCGCCCTGCCTCAAAGCCGGCGTAGTGCTGCTTGTCACAAGCGCGTGCGGGCGGCGCACTGACTGCGCCCCCCAGGCAAGAAGCGCCATCAAAACCATTCCCGCAGCCAGCGCCAGCCAGGGGCGAACCACTGTCGAACCAATGTCTCGGACCCAAGAATTCGCATTCTCAGATTTCAGCTCAGGAGCGAATGCCGCGGCTGCCGAAAGCGCGACGTCCACATTGAGATATTCCAAGAAAGCGATGCGGAATTCCGGCTCTTTCTGGAGAGCACTTTCCAGCTTCGCAGTGGTTTGCGCATCAGCCGTCCCATCGAGATACTCCTGCATCCATTGCGTACGGTTGTCATCCTTCATAAATCATTTTTGAGTTCGAACGCGCGCCGCGTACATTCCGCAAGCAACAGTCGGAGTCGGTGAAGTTTTTTATAAAGGGTCATCGGCGTGAGTCCTTTTTGTTCGGCCAATGTATCAATACGAGCCGCAGGGGCGTAGGCGTTCTCCAGAAGTGATCGCTGCTCTGCAGTCAGCTTTTGAAGGCACTTGCCGAGCACCTCACGTTGAATTTCCAAGCGCAAAGCGTGCTCCTCTGCCTCAGCAGCCAAGAGTTCGGTGGTTTCTAGCCCAAAAACGTGGCGGTCTCTCATTCGATCCCGCTGCCAGGCCAGAACCTTGAATTTGGAAACGCCAAAAGCCCAACGGCGAAAATCTTCCGCCGTTTGATCGGCTGCAAATTTCTCTCACAACACCACAGCCACCTCCTGCATGATGTCGTTAGAATCGTTCAGAGTTGGAACCAGTGAACGCACAAATGCCCGCAGCGCCTGTTCACACGCCATAAAAAGGCGGAGAAACTGGTCCTGTCTCTGTGCTGGGGGATGACTCATCCTAGGACCTTCCAAAACTGTCGCTTGTTTGCCGATAAATTATTGCGAGTCGTAATTCGGCGGTATCAAGCCCGTAAAAACTCGTCACCTCTGGAAACTGCAGAAAGCCAAATCCAACGACGCTTCCCCGCCGGTCGCGGCGACTTGGTTCAGCGCGCTTCAAAAAAATCCGGCAAAAGCGCGTCGGACCTGAGGCTCGTCGCTTTGAAGCTGCATTAAAATTCTCCTGTCAGAGGAGGGCACACAAAGTTGGGCCGGTCCCTTTTCTGACGGCTTTCCAAAGCTTGGCTCCCTAATCCCCCAAGTCGTTCGCAGATGTTTCATGTGTGGCAAACCCATGGGATGCTCCTTGGGATTGAGCGCGAAGCCCTCACAAGCCCCTCTGCATCGGGGTTAAGAGTTTTAAGAAGAACGCGTGAGGCATTTAAAAAACAACCTTACCATTTACTGCTTTCCCGAACTAAAAACGGGCCTGAAGCCGCTTGAAACGAAACAAATGGTGGAAACTGACGCGCGTCTGCTGTAGTTGAGATTCTGCTGTTTCAGCTTTTTTGCTGTGCGCAATGTGTGCACGCGAAGAGTTGGGAGAAGCCTCTGCACCCCAAATGATGAATTCTATTCCTTCCGTTCCTTCGCAGTTAGGTGTCAGCCCCGACCAAACCGAGTCCTCTGACCAACCGAAAATTTCCGCCGCAACCAGGGCAGGAACTCTGGCCGTGATCCTCATTCCCTTCATCGGGATCGTCGTCGCCCCGTTTGTCGTCTGGGGCTGGGGCTTCAGTCTAGTAGACTTAGGTCTCATGCTGGGATTCTACGCCGTGACCATGCTCGGGATCACCGTTGGTTACCACCGCCTCTTCACCCACTCCTCCTTCGAAACACCAACTTGGGTAAAGTGCATTTTTGCGGTGCTCGGCTCTATGGCGATCCAAGGGTCCCTGTTTGACTGGGTGGCCACGCACCGCCGTCACCACCAGTTCAGCGACTGCAAAGACGATCCGCATTCCCCCCACAACCACGGTTCAGGCTTCTGGGGCGTGCTCAAAGGCGCCTGGCACGCTCACATGGGATGGTTTTTCAAGCCGTCAGCCCCGAACATGTCGCGCTACATCAAGGATCTTCAGAGCAGCCCCGCTCTGCGTGCCATCGACGCCTTGTTTCCGCTCTGGATCGGCCTCACTTTCCTGCTCCCAGCAGTCGCCGGTGGCCTGATTACCCTCTCGTGGAAGGGAGCCATCACTGGCCTTGTTTGGGGAGGCTTGGTGCGCCTGTTCCTCGTCCACCACGTGACTTGGAGCGTTAACTCCGCCTGCCACATCTGGGGCCGCCGCCCCTATCCGAGCAAGGATCAGAGTCGCAACAATTTTATCTTCGGGATTCTGGCCATGGGTGAAGGCTGGCACAACACCCACCATGCCTACCCCCGTTCCGCCCGTCACGGGCTGAAATGGTGGGAACTCGACGGCAGTTACGGTGTCATACGCCTCCTCTCCCTCCTGGGCCTTGCGTGGGACATCCGCATTGCAGACGCGAAGCCCTCCAGCCCGACTGCCAAACCACAAGCCTCTTAGACTGGCACACAGCTGGAATAGCGGGGGGGCTTCCCATTTTCCTTGGGGCTACCTCAGACTGTTTCCTATTATGCCTTTCCGTATTGATCCCCACGTCCACTCCTTTTTCTCAGGAGATGGAGTCAGCAGTCCGGAGGCAATCCTCCGGGCTGCAAAAAAAGCGGGTTTGGACGGGTTTGCCCTGACGGATCACAACACAAGCGACGGCTGCCGCTACCTTAGGGATGCAGGTCTCATTCGGGAAGACGGCGAGGCTGTCGATGGGTTTCTAATCATTCCAGGCATAGAAATATCCACTCAAGAGGGCCATCTTCTCTGTCTTGGCGGATGGTTGCCGAACGGACTCAAAGGCATCCCTGCCAAGGAAGCCATTGCCATGGTTCACGCACAAAACGGTGTGGCAATTCCTGCCCACCCTTACGACCGGATGCGGGCCGGCATCAGGGAGGCACACCTGGAAGCACTTGAAATGGACGCCCTGGAGGTCTTCAATGCGGCGACTTCCTTACAGCGCCACAACATTAGCGCCCGCGATTACGCCACCCGGCGAGGACTCCCGATGACCGCAGGCAGCGACGCCCACCACCACGGCTCCGTAGGCCGCTCTCACACCATTTTTTCAGCGCCCACCTTAAGCGTACGCTCCATCTTGGACTCCCTAGCCTGCGGGACCACTTTGCATTGCGCTCCATTCAGCCCCTTCGAGGCGCTCCGAAAAACGTTCTTCAACTGGTTTCGGTTCGGAAAAAAACACTCCTACTTGGCTCCCGAGGGAGACGGCGCACGAAAGGGCGGAGTCGTCGGTGCCGGCGCTTGAGGCGGTGCCGGTGCTTGAGGCGATGCCTCTAAAGCCTCAGCCGCCTCCCTCGCCTTGCGTAGGTTCTCCTCCTCACGCCGGATTTCCTCATCGTTGCGCTCTACTTCAACCGTGAGCGGCGACCCCTTCAGCGGGCTGGAGTTTGCTGATTCCCGAACTTCAATAATATGTGGCCGACCGTCACGCACCCACCACGGCAAAGAAAACCGAAAACCATGTTTTCCATCGCCTAACCCACGGTCTCGCAAGTCTTCCCGGAAAGCATCGGCGCTTTTCCTCTCGATGAAAGCGTCATCAACGTAGAGATCAACCTTGATCTCTTTCTTTTGAGCGGACCGATCCCACGCGATGCCCCGGACTTCATTACCGTCCGCTTTCTCCACGATTTTCTCAAATTCGGGCGGCGCAGGGGGCGTCAGCCGTCCCGAAAACAAGAGCAACCCGAAAGCGATGGCATGGAAGGTCAGCAAACGGTTCACAAAAATCTGCAGACTGCTCTCTCCAAGAAGCTTCCTCGTCTTATTCCACTGCGAAAACCAATCATAAAAAATCAGCAGCCCAGCGTGATAAAACCCGTACAGGACGTAGTGAAAAGAAAGACCGTGCCACACTCCCATGATCCCAAAAGTCAGCAACAATCCCAAATAGGAAGACGTATGTTTGCCTGTGAACCATTTCCCTTTGGCCGCAGCGAGAAGGAACCGCATGTACACATGGTCCCGGAACCAGAAGGAAAGAGAGATGTGCCAGCGATTCCAAAAGTCCCGAATGTTTTTAGACAAAAAGGGCCGGTCAAAATTCTCGGGAAGGCGAATCCCGAAAAAGCGGCCCACTCCGATCGCGAAAGCGCTGTAGCCCGCAAAATCAAAGAACAGGTAGAACGTGTAGGCGTACATGTAGATCCAAAGCGTTCCAAGGCTCCTCCCCGTGCTCCAAGCATCCAGCCAATACGTTTTAATCAACGCAGCAATGATAAACTTATACAGAAACCCCCGGGCGATACGGTGCAGCGCAATGTCCAGGTCAGCCAGAAACTCGCCCCTGTCTCTGGCCTTCTCCCAGTCCTTCAAAAACCGGCGGTAACGGTCAATCGGTCCCGAAGACAGCGCCGGAACAAACAGCAGGAAAGCCGCGTAAGGCGCGGGCGCAAGCGATTTGATGAGGCCGTCCTGAATGGAAAAAAGCACATCAAGCGATCGAAACGTAATATATGAAATTCCAAGGAAACCGAAGGCAGAATGCGGAGAGACGCTCGGCAAAATCTTGGAGGTGAACAGCGGCAGCAGACAAAGCCCAACCGCACCATAAAACACCCTACGGTTCTTGTATTTGAGCAATCCCCAAGCCACCACACCTTGGAACACGGTGTATCCAATGATGATGTATATTTCCCGAACATGAAAATCTGGCCGTAGGGGAACGGAGCCGCTCGCTTGCAGCACCAGAAGTAAACCCATCGCCACCAGCGTCCAAGCCCTGTGGGTCACCCCAAGCAAGCCGAGGGCGATCAGGGGCAGAAGAATGTAGAGTAACAGCCCGAAGTATTCAAAATCGCCGAAAGGAACCATGGGCTGAAGCTGTTATGTGGAAGAAAATTCCTATCCCAACCGGGAAGCTAGGGCGCGGCGGTCCGCCTTGCCGTTGGCCGTCATCGGGAATGCCTCTAAAAAGTGAAACTTCCTCGGAACCATGTACACGGGCACGCGTTCTCCCAGTCTGGATTTCAGACGGGCGGCCACTTCAAACTCACTTCCTTGGAGCGCCTCCGCCAAAACAACAAAAGCCGCCAGGGAATCCACCTTCCCGTGCTTTTCAACCGCCAGCACCACCGCGTCGGCAATTTCGGGAAGCGCGCGCAGATTTGCCTCCATGTCCCCCAACTCAATCCGATACCCGTTCATCTTGATCTGACCGTCCATTCGCCCCTCGAAGAAAACGAGCCCTTCGCGGCAGCGGCCCCAATCCCCTGTCCGGTAGGCCGCTTTCCCCGCATACTCAGTGAAGACCTTGGCATTCAAATCCGGCCGGCCCAAATATCCCGGGCTCACGTTGGGACCCGCGATTAATATTTCCCCGCGCTCGCCCTCCGCAACGGCCGCCCCCTGCTCGTCCACGGCCAGAACCTGGGTTCCGGACATGGGATACCCCACCGGCAGCGGCGAATATTTTTCGAGCACCGCGCGGTCGATTCGAACCGAGGTCGTTGCGACGGTCGCCTCTGTGGGACCGTAAGTGTTCCAAACTTCGACCGCAGGAAAACGTTCCAACAGTTGGGAGGCTGTCTCCGGGGCAAGCGTCTCCCCACAAAACAGAAAACGCCTCAGGCACGGCAACATCTCCGATCGAAAACCCTTCTCAATCATGCACATCTGCGCAAACGACGGCGTCGACACCCAACACGTCACACCGGACTCCGCAAGACGCTGGTAAAGCAGTTTGAGATTACCCAACTCTTCTTTTGTCACGCAGGCCAGAGTCCCGCCCGTGAGCAGGCTCCCAAACACATCCATGACAGAAAGATCAAAAGAGAAGGGCGCCTGATTCAAAAACGTCTCCCCGGAAGTGATAAACGCATGTTCCCCAAGCAGCCAGTCCGTAAAACTAGTCAGATTTTTCAGGGTGATCACCACTCCCTTCGGCTCACCCGTGCTGCCGGAAGTGAACAGAATGTAAAAGGGATCAGCCCCCTCGACCCGCCGCAAACTCTCGGAGTTCTCTTCCGGCCCAACCACCGAAAGCACCTCCGCCACCCTACCCGGGGTCAACACCATAGCGGCACCAGCGCCCTCCACTATTTTCGCGACGCGCGCCGCCGGAATGGAGGAGTCCATCGGGACGTATGCCCGGCCACTTTTCACTGCCGCAAGAAAAGCCACGAGCATCTCAGGCTCCTTGTGCCCATGCACCGCAACAGGACCTGGCGTGTTGGCTAGCTCCCCATCCAGCCAGAGCGCCAGCCTGTTGGACTGCGAAACAAGCTCCCCCCAAGTCAAATTCCGGCCGCCGCTTGAGACGGCAATCCGCTCCGGACACACGCTGGCCCAACGGTTAATGCGGTCGAGCAAATGCTCGGAAAAAGAAAGGGCGGTCATGCAGTAAGGCGCGGGCTAAAACTCCTGGTAAACAAAAGGCGGTGTGGAAAAGTCTCCCCGCCCGTACATCAAGATTAAAATAAAAACGATCGCAGTGTAATACACAAAAAGTGCCACGTGCCGTAACGCGGGCCTTCCGGCAAAAATTGCATCGAAATCCATAATAAGCTGTCCTCGAAAAAAACGTCAGGCTGAAAGCCGCTTTTCCACATCCGCTACGAGTTTTGCGGGCGTGGCCCACGCCTCACGCTCAAACTCTGCCGGCGAAACCTCCACCCCCAACTCTCGCCCAAGAGCCACAATCAACTCCACGGTTTTCATCGAATCAAGGATTTGAAGATCGTAAAGAGCAAGGTCAGGTTGAGTGAAAACTTCCTGGGTTTCTGCGACTTCAGCCAAAATAGAGAGAATTTTTTCTTTCATGAAAATAATCAGGGATGCAGTTGGTGGGCGGCTTGAGGTTTGCCGAGCCTATCGTGATAAAAATCATCCATCACCTTGTTATAGTACCACCAGCCTTTTGAGCCGATGTGGTCGTTCTGATCCACGAAAAAAACCGGATCGCTCTCGTGGTCGCTGAAATACACAAGAGGAGCGTTGTATTTACTCACCAGCGCCCTGAGCTGCGTCCCGTACTCCAGCCTCGCAACCTCAGAAACTCCTTGAGCCTCAAGAACGTCCGCATGAAGAGGCATGGAAAGAACCAACGGATGCGCCCCCGCCTCCTTCAAAAGCCGAAGCACCAACTCGAAGTCTTTCCACTCCTGCGCTTTTTGCATTTTAGCTACAAACTGACGGTCCCAAGACCCCTTCAACCGGGTCACTACGGGGGGCCCCCGCCTAGACTTCGCCGCAAGCGTTTTCGACTGCTGCTCCGCAGTCCGGAATAGTTCGTCCCAATTTAGAAGACGACCGTGCTTAGGCCGGAACGCCGAAACCGAAGCCAACTCCGGCTCTCCATTGAGAGCAAAAGCCGCCTCCACATGGTCCTGCATCCTTCCCACTGCCCGGTTAAGGGCGGCGTAAGGCGCTATCAAATCGAGCAAAAACCGATTCCATCGCCCTCCCTGCGCGACGCAATTGAGAGTAAATGCAAGAACCCAATCCCCCTCAAACACTTTCGGATATTTAAGGATCTGCACTGCCGCGTCCTGCTTGAGGCTGGCACTAAAACGGTCGCTGCCGAAAAACTCCTTCAGCTGCAATTTGGAGGAGTTTCCCTCGAAATACTTAGCGTCTACTTCTTCAGACTGGAAAAAGCTCGGAGAAAGCGAAATAACGACTTTTTTTCCCACAAGCTCGTCGCCCGCGGAGCCCAGTTTTTGAAGCACCGAAAGCGCCGTCGTACCGGCTTTTCCCACAGGAAACATCGTGAAGCCAGTCGGTGAATCGGAGAAAAAATCCACCCCCTTCATTGGCACGTTTGGAATCAACTCCGAGCTGCCGAAAAAAACCAGCGTGTCTGGCCTTGATAACGCCTCCCTAATGAGTGCCACACCGTGCAACTTTGCATCACAAAACTCTGGCGCTGCGGAGTGAAGCAACCGCTCCTCTTTCTCGCTCGCCCACTGGTATCCCCCAAAAATCGCGACCCCCGCAAGAGCCATTGCGAGCGTAAAAGATAAAAGATGTGACGGGGCACGCTCCAGCGCTCGGTCTGGACTATCAGCCGACGTTGCTATAATACCGGAAGGAACGGTTTGGCCTGTTTTCATGTTCTGGGAGGCAAAGAGGGGGGCTTTACGATAACATATTTTGACTCTTCGGCAACAGCGCATCCTGTTTAACCCATCGCCGTACCTCCCACGCAAGGCGCCACCGCACGCCCCCCCTGCAGGACTGGCTTGCCTCACAAAAAAAAACACCGATCCTCCCATCATGCGCCTATTCCCTCCCCTCGGCTGCGCTCTCGCGCTTTTTCCCCTCGCCGCCCTCGCTCAGCAAAAGCAGGCCAATTACGACGAATCCGCTATTCCCCCTTACGTGCTCCCTCCGCTCCTTCAATCCGAGGCAGGCGTCCAAATCACTTCGGCTGCGGAGTGGATAACCACCCGGCGGTCCGAAGTGCTAGGCCTTTTCGAAAAGCATGTCTTCGGCAAAGCGCCATCAAACTGGGGGAAGGTCATTTGCGAAACCATTTCCGTTAACACCGACGCTCTCAACGGAAAAGCGGTCCGCAAACTAGTGCGCATTTCCCTTGCTGACTACCCAGAATGGCAGGGCATCGAACTCATGCTGCACCTCCCGAAGAACACGGCAAAACCTGTTCCCTGTTTTGTGGGAGCCAGCTTCGGCGGAAACGAAGCCGTCACCTCAGACAACGACCTGCCGCTTTCTACCCGTTGGATGCGTCCCGGCAAGGGCAGCGGCGTGGTAGACAACCATTCCACTGAAAAATCCAGAGGCTCCGAGCAAGAAAGATGGCAGTTGGAACTGGCTGTTTCAGAGGGGTTTGCGGTTGCCACTTACTACTGCGGCGATGTCGAACCCGACCATCCCGAGGGCTGGAAGACAGGTCTACGCTCCTTTTTAAGTAAAGAGGGTGCGGCGAAAGATTGGAAAGATGGGGAGTGGGGAGCAATCGGCGCCTGGGCCTGGGGACTGAGCCGGATTGCTGATTTTCTGGCCTCAGAGCCCGGCGTGGATGCAAAAAAACTCGCCGTTATCGGCCACTCGCGTCTGGGCAAGACCTCCCTTTGGGCAGGTGCGCAGGACACCCGTTTCGGCGTCGTGATCTCCAACAACTCCGGAGAGGGCGGGGCTGCCTTGATGCGGCGGAACATCGGTGAAACCACCGCGATTATTACAAAAGCCTTCCCCCATTGGTTTACAAAAACATATGCGAACTACGCAAACAACGAGGCGGCCTGCCCCGTCGACAGCCATATGCTGGTAGCCCTCGCTGCACCGAGGGGAGTCTATATCGCCAGCGCTGAGGAAGATCGGTGGGCCGACCCCAAGGGCGAGTTCCTCGCGGGCCTGCACGCACAACCCGTCTTCACCCTGTTTGGTAAAAAAGGCTACGGCGTGACAGAGCTCCCCCCCGTGAACACCCCAATTGGTGAGGGAATCCGATACCACATCCGCACAGGAAGCCACGACATTACCCGCTACGACTGGGAGCAATACATCCGTTTCGCACGTTCCCAGTTTGGCTCCTAAATCCCGCCCAGCCGTGGGGCAGACCGCAGCACGTTGTAAAACAGGCTCCGAAGGCTATTGTGTCGAACTGGGCTCACTTCACCTGTAATATCCAATTCATGATCAAGCTCCGCCGAACCGGAATATCGCCCTTGGCCGCCACTTTTTTTGCGCTCCTTTGCCCCTGGTGCTCCTTCGCCAAAGAGCCTTCGCCGGAATCGATTGAAAAATTATTAGTGGTGTCTCAAGTCCAGAACCAAGCTCTAGCTCAAATCGGAAAAGTGAGTACTGCAGTCGATGCCATCGTGAATGAAGCGGTGAATAAACAAAAACTGACGCCCACTCAACTTATCGAGCTCCAAAAAAAACTTCCTGAGTTTTCCAAACAGCTTCAAAAAATCATCTTAGACGAACTGGCTTGGTCTAACGTTAAGCACTCTTACGCAACAATTTACTCGCAAACATTTTCTCAAGAAGAAGTCAGCAGCTTGATCTCGTTTTATCAAAGCCCCGCGGGCAAAGCTTTCCTAACCAAGATGCCAAAGATTCTCGAACAGACTTCGCAATGCTCCTTGGAACGTCTGCCGTCGATTACCCAAAGTGTGCAAAAAGCCTCGACTCTCTTCCTCAAGAACCTGCAGTCCCCTCCACCCAAGAAATGACCATCCCTTTTAAGGCGGCGCTTTCCGAAAAACCCACTTAGGCGAGTTTCCCCCGCCCCTCTCAAGCGCTCTCAAGCGCTCTCAAACCACCACGAAAACAAGAGCTCTCGGAGAGCCCGTCTACCGCCTGCTTCATCCAATAACCGGTCCGAAACAGTCGGAAAAACAGCCTAGTTCACGTCGGAGCCCAAATAGGGCACTGGCATCTCGCCGAGGTTTACCGCACCAGTTGGTAGTAACACGCGCGTGGGGAAATCATCCGAAGTCCCAGTTTGAAGGTTATCGTCAGTCTCGAACATTGCCACAGGGAACGCAGCAGGGTCGACGACATCAGAGAAATCATCGATCCCAGTATGGCGGGCGAGTTGGGACTTGGAAAGCTCACCACGGAATGCAACCTTGGAAATGACGGGCGCCGCGATTGCAAAAGCCACACAGGCAGCAAGGGCGACAGCCGACGCGGCCACACGCAGGACAGAATCCCAAATCTCCGAGGGAGCGTAAGCAAAAACCTCGCGGCGGCGCTCCGAGTCTAATTGCAATTCAGCGCCTCGGAGTTCGCATTCCAAACCCTCCTCCAAAAGACGTGAAACTTCCATCAAGGAAACAGCATCGGAACGCGAATCATCACACCCCAGCATCATTGACTCGACATAGAGCCTTTCGCGGGGCTCTAACTCGTTCAAGACGTAATCTGTAATGTCCTTATCGCTAATACTGCGTTCCATATATGATTCCTGTGGGTGGCCTCACATGCCAATTCCTGGCACCCTAAGCCGTTTTGGTAAGATAGATAATTTTTTCTTCCCGGTCGTCGCGTTCCATCTTGTCGCGCAAGCTTCTCATTGCGGCGTTGAGAATGAACCCGACATTCCCAACACTCAGACCCGTGATGTCGCTGATTTCCTGATACGAATGAAAATTTTGAAACCGTAACCGAACAACTTCCCTCTGATTCGGGGTCAACTCCTGCACCAACTCCATCAACCGCGCAACGCGCTCTTTGCGCTCCAACTCAAAAGAAGGCGAAGGCTCGTCGGAACTGCGGCCCTCAAACTCCGAGGACTCCACGTGCACGTAACGCTCTTGACTCCGCAAAACCTTCAAAGAGCAATTCCGGCAAACCGTGAACAACCACTGGGAAAGGTGGCCTTCGATCGCTTCCTGCTCCTGCTTGTATAAACGCATGAATGTTTCCTGAACAACGTCTCGGGCACGCTCCAAGTCTCGAACAATGCTATAGGAATACTGCAAAAGCGGTTTTTCATACCGCTGCATTGCAGTCTGCACCCACTCTGTTTTCTTTTTTTGTTTTGCGCCGAACATATTCTGGGGAGATGAGGGGGCTTCGTACTTAGAATACCCACCAGGGCTGAGTTTATTGGAAACTAAACGAAAAAGGTTAAAAATCTTTGATCTACCGTCTTCCGAATGAAGTGGCCAGTGGCCAGTGGCCAGTGGCCCTCCATTGAAGTAACACTGCGTCCGCTAAAACCCGTCACTCTATCCAGACGCCTCTTCGGGCAGCTCTAGAGTCGGAACTATCTCTTCCTCCTCAGGCACGCCTTTCGTTGTGGTGCAAACACTATTGGCCACGCCCATAAGAAGCTCCTGGGTGCGCGGATCCCGCTGCCAGGAAGAGGACAAATCAGATACCATCTCCGCGCCGGCGGTCTCACAATGCGAATTTCCGAGGTAGAACATGCCGTACACGTTCCCAAGATCAGCCGCCTTCAAATACCAGGCAGTTGCTTCACTCAAATTCTTTTCTACGCCGTTCCCCCAATAATAACAGTGCCCGAGGTTGACCATCGCAGCTTCGCTTCCCAAATCCGCGGCCTTCCGGAAACTTTCCGCAGCCTCAGGCACATTCTCTTCGACTCCCTTGCCCCAAAACTGGCACACACCAAGACTGTTGGTTGCATCCGCGCTCCCAAGCTCGATCGCTTTCCTGAACCATTCCACCGCTTGCTCTGGGTTCCGTGTCTCGCCATGGCCTTCGTACAAACATACGCCAAGACTGACCATCGCTGAAAGATCCTGCTTATCGGCAGCCTGCCGGAACCAAGATGCAGCCTCCTCCAAATCCTTGAGCACGCCAACCCCAGTATAGAAACAACGGCCGAGATGGTACATTGCGGAGATGTGACCATTTTCAGCAGCCTTCATAAACCATGACGCAGCCTGTTCATGATCTCGGCGAATGCCACTTCCCTGGTGGAGGCAGAAGCCCAAATTAAACATCCCCCTGATGCTGCCACCCTCGGCGGCCTTTTTAAAGTACCGGACAGCCCACAAGAGATCCTGCTCCACCCCGATGCCCTGGTAAAAGCACAGGCCAAGGCTGCAAGTTCCATCTGCGTTTCCAAGTTCAGAGGCTTTCCTAAACCAGGAAACGGCTTGTTCTGGGTTCATGTTCACAAAAATTTGATTAGATTAACAAAGGTTAATCGGTTGCGCCGCCCAAAAGTTAAGGCCTTTTCCAACACCATCCGAAAATCTCGAAAAAAAACCGGTTTCTCACCGTTTTCGACCGAGTTTCTCTCTGAGATATCCGCGAAAGGACCCAACCGCGGACAGGGCTCGAGCACTGCCTTCCTCAATGGGCCATTTGTGGCACGTTCACCGCGTCCTCATGCGGTTGCACATCCGGAATCGAAGGTCCCTTCGCCTGGGCAAAGCGCGTCTTTGCCCGGACCACCAAAGTTCCAAGAAGAAGATCCGGAAACGGGAAAACCACATTAAAATTTTTGTGCATGTAGCGGTGATGCAACAGATGGTGCCCGTTCAAGCGGCGGAAGAGCCAAGACATCTCCAACCTCCGCTCCTTGGGAAGGTGCATGCACCAGTGGATGTACTCGTAGACGGAGTAGTAAACGGCAGTGCCAGTCGCGGCCCCGATGTACACCCACCAGTTGTTAAGAAGAAAGGCAATCGGCATTACAGGGATTGAAGCGAGAACAATCAGGACGGGCCCGTTCCACCAAGCCATCGGTATGGTGCGCTTATCCTTCTCGTTTATAAGGTGATAGGTATGGTCAGCCTTGAATATCTGGTGGTGCACTACCGCGTGCGCCTTAAAAGGGTAATCGAAGAAACCCAGCGGTTTATGCATCACAAATCGGTGCAAAGACCACTCCATAAAGGAGGAAGCCACCCACCAAATCGCCATCGACGGGAGAAACCAAACAAGGAAGGAATACATAGGTTTAGTCAGGACATTTCCCGGGGAAAACGGGCAGGATCCAATGTGTATGTTAGATTCTTATCTTCGAATGACAACGCAAACCACCCTTGAATTGCGGCCCTCTCAGAGAACGCCTCGAGCAACTAGGCCTTCCCCCCGAAACTACAAAAATCATCCAGATCCAGAAGATCTGCCCAAGTAGAAATGTCCTCCCTGAGCATTCCGATCTCCCTGTGCAAGGCTTGAAACCACTCACGCTGTTCCACAGAGGAAGGCCCGCGCCGATCATGGTAGGAGGACCACTGCTCGATCTCAAGATCGCTGCGCTTGTGGGCGGCGTTTTCAGAAATCCAACCAAGAATTTCCCCATCGCCTCTTCCTTCAGAAAGCTGAATTCGCAGCGCAGCAGGGTCGACCCCCACAAAATCAAGGAAGTGTTTGTCCAAAGGACAGTTGTAGTGATACTCGCCGCTTATACCGGCAATTTCCGCCCGGCCCTTGTCGAGCATCCTTGCCAAAATAACAAAACCGCCGAGCCGGACGCGCACACTGCGCGGAGGCCTCTTCGTAAGATCAGGTGCATTCATAATTGAGAAAGAAGAAGGCAAAGATGCCGGCTACACGTATTGAACCACATCCGCACGGGAGAAGCGGACTTTTGGCAGCGCCGCGTGTTTGTCCTCCTCCGATCGGTACCCAAACGCCACGGAACACACCGAGGAATAACCTTCCGCCTCCAGTCCCAAAAGTGAATCGTACTTTGCCCGCTCGATGCCTTCCATCGGGCAGGTGTCAATTCCAAGAAGGGCGGCGGCTGTCATGGTTTCTCCTATGGCAAGATACACCTGCCGCGCACACCATTCGTTGAGGGTGCCGCTTTCCAAAGCGAGTTTGTGACTGCCCAGCATAAAATTGCGATACCCTTCGAGCGATTCAAGCGACACCGCGCGCACCTCAGCGATCCTCGCGACGAACCGATCCACGTCGCCCACGGTCATGTCCCTGCGATACGCAAACACCACGTAATGAGAGCATTCTACAGGCTGAGTCTGCCCCCAAGAAATTGCAGGAAGCTTTTCCAAAATCTCCCGGTTTTGAACAACGACAAACCTCCATGGTTGGAGCCCGAACGAAGAGGGAGAAAGCACCATGGACTGTTCGATCGCCATCCATTGCCCTTCCGGAATTTTCCGAGTCGCATCAAATTTTTTTGTCGCGTACCGCCAGTGAAGGGCTTCGAGGAGCGTGTTGGTAGAAATAGGCTGCATGAAAAAAGAGCGTGCGGGTTGATGGCCGCAAGTGGCGAGCTCAATTTTTCCAGCCCTAAACCACGCTTCGAAAATCTACCCCTGAGCCCAACCCCTGAGCCTCACTCAATACAGCCCCCTTCGACAGCCCCCTAGACAGAAACAGGCTTGTGCGCGCAAAAACCGCTTCTCCGGAGTTCGTCGCAGGAAGCGTCGATCCGTGTGAGCTTTTTTGCTGGAGAAAACCCGAGCCTTTTGGTGATGCAGTTTTCCAGCGTATCGATATTGCGGTCCTCAAATTCCACAATCCGGCTGCAATCAAGACAGATCAGATGGCTATGCCTCGGGTGGTCAATGTAGTTGGGATCATACAGCATTTGATCCTTCCCGAGATCCAGTTCCTTCAACAGACCGCTCTCCACCAGTAGAGGGAGGGTTCGATACACAGTTGCCCTTGAAACAGAAGGCTCTACGGCTCGCGCACGCACCAATAACTCTTCCGCAGTGTAATGGTCAGCATGGCTGAATGCAGCCTCGATAATGGCATCCCGCTGGCTGGTCCGCCGAAGCCCGCGCGCCTGTATAAACTCATAAATCCTCTCACGCACAGCCGGTTCCATCCATTCAACGTACCAAAGAATCATAAATGGGTCAAACCCACGTTAATTGGGTGCTCCAAAATCGCACTTTCCTAAACCACCGGACAGGGGCCGATTCTTCGTCTTTCAATGGCTTGAACATTCTTCGAAACCGCCTCTTTAAGTTGTTTAAAAATCAGACCCATCCCCCCCCTGAGAGCTTTCCGTCCCTCTCGGCGCCGATCCGGAGCGCCACACTCAAACCAACCTCCCTGCAACAACCGCCCTTACCTTCGAACAACCCGGAAACCCCGAGCGTCCGAAGTGTAGTCGGGCCAGGAACTGTTGTGAAACGAAACGCAACAATAACCCGCGCCATCGTCCCACCCGCCTCCGCGAACCACCCTTCGCACCCCGGCAAGCGGACCTCGCGGGTCCTGATCCTGTCCACCATCCGTAAACTGCGCATCCCCTTGGTGCCAGTCCCAGCACCACTCCCAAACGTTACCTGCCATATCGAAAAGACCGTACCCATTGGGTGCAAAGCCTCCAACGGGCCTCGCACTTTTTGAGCCGAAATTAGCCTCCTCTCGGGTAATTTCGTTTGAGGTGGGATACCTCTGCTTTGATTTCCCACCCCGCGCTGCCTTTTCCCATTCGGCTTCCGTGGGGAGCCTGTACCCGGTCGCATCCCAATCCACCATGGACGGCGCCAGGTCTTTTTGGCCCCTTTTGTAAACCTCTCCCCTGTTCCGCTGCGCGCTTGAATAATAACACGGCGTTAATCCCATCTTTTCGCTCTTTGCGTTGCACCACTTCACCGCATCGTACCAGTTCACATACACAACAGGATGCTCCTGGGAATCCGCGCTGCCCTCGTTATCAAAGTCGTACCCCGAACCAACCGCCCATTCCCTGACCGCTTTCCATTCTCTAAAAACAACCTCAGTCTCCGACATCTGAAATTCTTGGAGCATCACCAAATGCACTGGCAAGTCCGTCTCAGAGCTTCCCCCCATCTCAAAAGCACCCGCAGGCACCGCTTTAAACCGCAGCTCCACGGCGGCCCGCCGTGCCGCCGGTGTCTCAGACTGCGCGCCACTTCCAGCTTTTCCTGAACCTTTTCCAAATTGCAGCTCCAACGTCCCCTCCGTTTTTTTGCACGCCACAACCAAACCGGCGACGAGAGATACATACAATAATGTTGCGCGCCCGGCTTTGCGGAGATGCGTCCACAACGCTAGTTTACGCAGCGTGAATCGAAGGTGCGAGAAAGCCATTTCAGAGGGGGGATCCGCGAAGTCTTATCAGAATACGCCAAGCTTTGGCAAAACTCTTAAGTCCGCGAACCCTGACCCAGGCCCAGTGCCCTTCTGGGGGAGTCTTCTTAGGGAAACAAAAGACCATCCAAAAGATCACGTCCTCATCGCACGCGACTGAATTTACTGCAGACCTGCAAGAACCCAGCAACGTTTCACCAGCGCGGGAAACCAAACTCAACGCGAACGCCGCCGTGTCTCACTGCAGAAATGATTCGCAAAATCTCACGCACAGCCGCCCCGAAAAGAGTCCTGAAAAAGGTACTTGCCCATTCAGACTATCGCGTCACGGAATACTTGGAGCCCCTGCCGTGGAGCCGTTCGATATTTCCTTGAGCAGTTGCCTGGTCATTCGGGCTACGACCCCGGGTTCCTCCGCCTGCCGATTCCGGACTTCATCACCCTCGTCTTTCATATTGTAAAGCTGCACGGCGGGAAGCGTTTGACTTTCCGGGGTGTTTGGTTTCGGAGCGCTCCACCCTCCCGAATCAGACCCTAGAATGAGTTTCCACGACCCCTGACGAATAGCGAAAGTGCCGTTTGCGGAGTGATGAATCAGTGTCTTACGAATGGGGGCGACGGTCTTTCCAAGGAGCGCTGGCAAAATACTAACGCTGTCCTCCGCCGCCTCCTTTGGAAGGGGCTTATCCAGGATTTCCGCCACAGTCGCGAACAGGTCATTGAGACAAACCATCCCCGTGTAGATGCTCCCTGGCTGCACCTTGGCAGGCCAGCGCGCAATGAACGGAATGTGATGTCCTCCATCAAAAATATCAGCTTTTGTTCCGCGAAAAGTGAAACTTGGGTTGTGGCCGTGGGCGGCAAGTTCAGCAAAATCAGCCTGCGGCGCGCAGCCATTGTCACTGGTCATCACCACCAGCGTGTCCTCGGCGAGGCCCGCATCATTCAACGCGCCAAGAACCGCCCCCAACGCACCATCGGTTTGCATCACAAAGTCCGCGTAAGGGCTGATGCCACTTTTGCCCTTCCATTCTGGTGAAGGAACAATCGGCGTGTGAGGCGAATTCAGAGGCAGGTACAAAAAGAACGGATTGCCCTTAGTCGCGGTCTGGGCGCGGCTCTGAATGTAGCCGACAGCACGCTTGGTGAGTTCCGGCAAAACATTCTCTGCCTCAAACCCAGCCGCGGCAGGGCCCATCCTAGTGTGTCCGCTTTTCATTTTATCCGCGGTCATTGGGAAAGATTTCTCCACCGTTGGAATTTCAAGGACACGATCGTTTTCGAGAAACGTGTACGGAACCATATCCAGCGAGGCGGCAATTCCAAAAAATGTATCAAACCCAACGGCGAGAGGACCGCCTCCAAAAGGTTTGCTGAAGTCGGCACGCCAGCCCTCCTCTCCTTTTTCAATGTTATCGCCGAAGGGCGCAGCCCCGGGGTGCCGCTTCCAATCAAAACCAAGGTGCCACTTGCCAATACACGCCGTGTGGTATCCGTGCTGTTTTAAAAAGGCGGGCACCGTCAGCCGACCAGGCTCAATCAGGTCTGGACTCATGCCACCCTGCACCCCGCTCTTAAGCCTGGAGCGCCAGTTGTAGCGTCCAGTGAGAATGCCGTATCGTGTAGGCGTGCAAACCGCACTACTGGAATGCGCGTCCGTAAACCGCATTCCCTCCTTCGCCAAAAGATCCATGTTCGGCGTTAAAATTTTACCCTCAGGATTGAGGGACTTTACATCCCCGTAACCGAGATCATCGGCCAAAATATAAACAATATTTGGGCGCCTCGCCGGAGCATCAACAGCTCGGGCATGCCTAGGGCTTAAGAAGCCAAGCAAAAACAAAACCAGGGTCACGGTGCGCATTGGGGGAAAAAGTTTCTCAGGGAAGTCTACTCGTTGTGAAAAAAGGAATTACGGCACTTTTTTGTCACCTTCAGCTTAAGGTAAATCAAGGCTTTTCTGCCAGCATGGAGAGCATCCCTTCCACTCGTTCTTTGTGCTCGGCGCTGCTGGAGAGGTCCTCGTTTTCCGATGGGTCGCGCTGTAAATTAAACAACTGGATTCGACCCGCCTTTGGATAGTCGATTAATTTCCATTCACCGTCGCTCACCGCCTGCTGCACGTCCTTGTAGGCGAAACGCAGAAAACTCCTACCCGCCTTGGAAGGTTCGCGAAGAACGCTGGCGAGGCTGACCCCCTCGCTTGTGGCCGGTGCTTTGACTCCACAAACCGCCCCGAGCGTCGGAAACACATCAAACAAATAACACAGAGCATCCGTCGTTACATTCGCAGGAACTCCAGGTCCGCTAATCACTAAGGGCACCCGAATCGAGTGCTCGTATAGGTTCTGCTTTCCAATCAAACCATGAGAACCGCGGGCGACGCCGGAGTCCGCACTAAAAACAACGATGGTGTTTTTGGCGAACGGCGAAGCCTCCAATGCGTCCAAAACTTGCCCAATCTGATAGTCCAGATAAGAAACGTACCGGTAATAGTCCGCCAGCATGGCGCGTACTGCTTCCGGCGGCCTCGGGGTTGGGAGTAACATCTCGTCACGAATTTTCATCTCGCCATTATCAAAGGGATGTTGCGCCTGAAAGTTCGCCGGCAAGGGGAGGCTGGCCGGTTCGTATTTTACGGGAAATTCAGTGGGAACAATGTGCGGATCGTGCGGAGCGTCGAAGGGTAAGTAGCACAAAAAGGGCCCCGTTTTCTGCGCCTTCAAAAATGCAATGGCCTCATCCGCAAAAATCTCGCAAGCGTGCTTTTGTGATCGAACCGCCTTTCCCAGCCTGCCGTTCTCAAGCTGCTTGAGTGGAACTTCCATCGGATTAGACATCCCCCCGGTGAACATTGAACGCGCGATTTGGAAACACTTTGGCACCGAGGCCTCGCCGTTGTGCCATTTCCCGCTCACGAAGGTGGTGTATCCGGCTTGTCCGAAGGCCTCCGGCCATGTGGTATCTCTCATGAGCTTTTCATCGATCCGGAAAAGAGATTGCCCTGAAAGCAACATCGCTCGGGATGGCACGCACGTCGCCGAGTTCATTCCTCCCTGCATGTAGGCGCGCCGAAACGCAATCCCAGAGCGTACCAACTTATCGAGATTTGGAGTCTGGATGAGCGGGTTTCCAAGAGCCGCAATGGTGTCCGCCCTCTGATCGTCTGCGAACAAGAAGAGAATATTCGGAGGCTGATGATTTTCAGCAGCCCGAAGCCCAAAAGAAAGTCCAAGCAAACAAACAAACAGGCACGAGAGACGGAGGGGGATGGAGCTCACACCACAACCAAACGCCCAACACGTCCAAGGTACAAGCTTTACAAGAGCAGTCCTTTTAAAAACGGCGCGATTCGACTGCCCTTGATTTTCACCACATCCTCGGGCGTTCCCTCTGCCACAATTTTTCCGCCAGCGGGTCCAGCCTCCGGACCGATCTCCAACAAGTAATCCGCTTCTGCGATCACTGCGGTGTGATGTTCAATCACCACCACAGTGTGTCCTGCGTCAACAAGGCGGTGCAACACCCCAAGCAGTTGCCGAACGTCGGCGAGATGCAATCCGATCGTCGGCTCCTCGAGCAAGTAAAGCATCGACTTTGAAGCTTTCGAGGATCGCAATCGGACGTTCTCGCTCCGGCCAACTCCTCGAGCCAGTTCACTCACAAGCTTCAGTCTCTGCGCTTCGCCGCCGCTCAGCGTCTGGCTGGACTGCCCGAGCGTGAGGTAGCCCAGACCGGTTTCGCACAGCAGTTTCAGAGGCAGCGAGATCGAGGACTGCGGAGCAAAAAACTCAGCAGCTTCCTCCATGGGCATCGCCAAGACATCGGCGATCGTCTTCCCACGGTACGGAATTTCCAAGGTCGCAGCATTGTAGCGCCGCCCGTGACAGTCGGTGCAGGTGATGTGCGCCGATGGCAGGAAGTTCATCTCAATTTTAATCGCACCCTGTCCCAGGCAGGTTTCGCAGCGCCCGCCTTCGGTGTTAAAGGAAAACCGTCCCGATGCATACCCTCGCATGCGGGCCGGAGGCGTTCCCGCGAACAGAGCACGGATCGCGTCGAAGATCCCAAGGTAGGTGGCCGGGGTGGAGCGTGATGTTTTTCCAATCGGCGATTGATCCACCTCATAGACGGCCTCGAGTAATTCAGTTCCGCTCAATGAGCGGTAAAGCGTGGAAGCCGTCTTGGTTTTGGAAGGTGTTTTTTTTCCGGCAAGGGCCGCTAAAACTGCAGGCTTCAGAATTCCCCGCATGAAAGTGCTTTTGCCCGAACCGGAAATCCCCGTGAGCACAGTGAGTCGGCCCAGGGGAATCGCCGCATCCAGGCCGCGGATATTGTGCAAGGAGGCGCCCTTGATTTCGAGCCAGCCTTCGAGCTCCTTTTTAGAAAGGGATCTGCGCTTTCCGAGCATCGGATGGCGCATGGGGTTGCGCAGACACTCGCCGGTGACGGAGCGCTTGGACTTTTTAATCTGTGCAAGAGTCCCCTCAGCGATGATTTCGCCGCCATGTTTACCGGCCCCGGGTCCAAGGTCGATGACATGATCCGCGCGCAGCAGCGTGTCTTCATCGTGCTCCACAATCACCAGCGAGTTGCCCTTGTTTTTGAGCGCCACCAATGTCTCCAGAAGAGCTGCGTTGTCCCTAGGATGAAGCCCGATGGTAGGTTCGTCGAGAACGTAGAGCACGCCACGAAGATTAGACCCAATCTGAGCGGCGAGGCGAATCCGCTGGGATTCTCCGCCGGAGAGAGTTTGCGCAGAACGATTGAGAGAGAGGTAACCCAGACCTACTTCTTCCAGAAACTCGAGTCGTTGTTTGATTTCAGGCAGAATATCCGAAGCAATCCGCGCACGACCTCCAGTGAACTTCAGCGCGGCGACCCACTTCAACAGGTCCCCCGCAGCCAGCGCGATAACGTCGTGAATGGGGGTCTCCCCCACCCTCACAGCCCGAGCCACAGGATTCAGCCTCGCCCCCTCACAAGCTTCGCACTGGCTCGCCTCTCCCTGTTCAAGCGCCGTATGTTGGCGCTCATGATCCATTTCAATCTCCAGAGCAGAGTCCAACTGTGGATTTTCTTTGCGGTCCCATTCCTCGCCAAACCCCCGGCAGCATTCACACCAGCCGTGCGGGCTGTTGAAGGAGAAAAGGCGGGGATCCAACTCTTCAAAGGAAGCCCCGCAGCCCGGGCAACTGTGTTCCGTACTGAGAACTTGCCTGCGATTCTTCGCATCGAGCAGCGTGGCCGTGCCTTGTCCAATGTCCAAGGCTTTTTGCACCAAAGCGCGCGCATCTCCTCCTTTGGAAACCTTGCCGACGAGAAGCTCGATGGTGTGCTCCCGAAACCGCTCCAATTTTGGAAACGCCTCCGCGGTCTCCCACTTTCCATCCACCAACAACTGCGTAAATCCGTGTTGAACCGCCCACTTGGCCGTTTCTGTGTGGAACCCCTTGCGCGCCCGCACAAGGGTCGCGAGAATGTTCACAGGTCCTTTTGCAGAAAGCATTTCAGCGCGGCGCACAGCCTCGCCGAGGGTTTGTTTTTCCACAGGCAACGCACAGGACGGACAATGCTGCACTCCGAGCTTTGCAAACAGCAGCCTGAGAAAATGGTACACCTCCGTGACGGTGGCGACGGTTGATTTTCCGCCCCCCCGAGTGAGCCGCTGCTCAATGGCCACTGCAGGCGGCAGGCCCGTGACCCGGTCTACATCAGGCCGCTCCAGTTGTGTAGCAAACTGCCGCGCATAGGGCGACATGCTATCCAGAAAGCGGCGCTGCCCCTCGGCAAACAGCAGGTCAAACGCGAGCGAGGATTTCCCAGATCCACTCAACCCGGTGATCACACACATGGAGTTGCGGGGGATGCTGAGCGTGAGGTTTTTGAGATTGTGCTGTCTTGCGCCTACAATCTGTATCGCCTCAGGGTCTGTCAAAACAAACTCGGCTTCGGCTACTTTCAGCAACTGCTCTTCCTCCGGATAGCCCGAAAGAAAACGCCCCGTGTGGGATTCCGGACACGCAGAAATCTGCTCGGGTGTGCCAGTCGCCACGACATATCCCCCTTCGACGCCCGCCTCCGGTCCAAGGTCAATGACGTGATCAGCACCACGGATGACCTCGGGATTATGTTCGATGACCACCACAGTGTGGCCGCCATCAACGAGTTTGTTCAACGCCTCCACGAGCAGCGCAATGTCGTCAAAGTGCAGACCTGTTGTCGGTTCGTCGAGGATAAGAAATGCCCCCTTCTCGGAGCGCTGGATCAGCCGTTCCACCAATTTCAATCGCTGTGCCTCGCCCCCAGAAAGGCCGTTGAGCGGTTGCCCTAGGCGCAGGTAACCCAAGCCGATTTCCTCCAGCGCCCGTAGTGGCGCGAGGACGCCCTTGGTTGCCACTTTTTCAAAAAAAACAATGGCCTCCGTCACAGTCAGATCCAACACTTCATCGACCGAGCAGCCCTCCAATTTCAGCCTGCGAATGTGGGCCTGGTAGCGCCGCCCCTCGCATTCCGGACAGCGCACGAACACGTCGCTCAGAAACTGCATTTCAATTTTCTCAAATCCACTTCCGCCGCACCGTTCGCAACGCCCGGGACCCGAGTTGAAAGAAAAGGCGCTTGCGGTGAGGCCGGCCGCTTTTGCCTCCGGCGTCTGAGCAAATCGCTCGCGAATCGCGTCAAAGATACCCAGGTAAAGAGCGGGGCTCGAACGGGGAGTCTTGGACAAGGGCGTCTGATCAACCAATAGAACAGGGCCAATGTGTTCCGCCCCGTGAAGTCCGCTGCAGGCTCCCGGCTCTTCGTCGAGTTCAATCCCCTGTATCCGGGCTAGTTGCCGATACAAAACCTGGTGCACCAGCGTGCTTTTCCCAGAGCCCGAAACGCCCGTCACACAACACAGAACGCCCAGGGGAAACGCTGCGTCGATATTCCGAAGATTGTGCGCTGAGGCTCCCTCGATCCGCAACCAACCCGTTGCCTTGCGTCGCGAGGTGCGGACCGGAACGGTCTTTTTTCCTGTAAGATAGTCTCCGGTGAGCGTCTTTGTTTTTCCAGCCAGTACGGCGTCGGATGGCCCGGCATAAACCAAAGCCCCCCCGGACTCTCCTCGGCCTGGACCGATCTCGACAAAAAAGTCCGCAGCACGCAGCACCGCCTCTTCATGCTCGACCACGACAACCGTATTGCCGCGGTCCCGCAACCGGCGGAGCACTCCCAGGAGGCGCCCTGTGTCGCGCGGATGCAGCCCTATGCTTGGTTCGTCCAAAACAAACAGCGTGTTCACCAAGGCCGTTCCCAGGCAGGTTGTGAGGTTGACCCGGGCGGTTTCACCACCACTAAGCGACCGAGTCGGCCGCTCCAGGGTGAGGTACCCGAGCCCAACGTCGAGGAGGTATCCGAGTCGCGCTTGAACTTCGCCGGCGAGCAAGTCGGCGGTGGGATCGGCTGAG
>QQND01000015.1 GCA_003402745.1 Verrucomicrobiota bacterium | reverse complement strand
GCTGCAGGCTCAATGGCCGGCTCCGGCGGGGTGATCGTGATGGACGACAGCCGCAACATGGTTGAGATCCTCAACAACATCAACGAGTTTTACGCCCACGAATCCTGCGGCCAATGCACCCCCTGCCGCGAGGGCGCGCAGTGGATGAAGAAAATCACCGACCGCATCGTCGCCGGTGGAGGCGTTGCCGAAGATCCCGCCACGCTCAAAAACGTGGCGGACAATATCGCCGGCAAAACGATCTGCGCCTTTGGCGAGGCCTGTTCCTGGCCCACGCAGAGCTTCCTCGCAAAGTTCAAAGAGGAGTTCGCCGCAAAATCCACCAAGGCGCTCCCGCCCCCCATGCCTCCGGAATACACCCGGGACGAACTGGTTGCACACGACTCTATCCAAGCCGTGCCAGCCCCGCGTGGAAACGGACATGAAATCATGGCCCCGGCCGCAACCCGCTAACCCTCTTTTTTCGCACCCAGCCGCACCATGAGCACTGAAGTACAGCTCCTAAACGTCCAGATCGACGGCGTATGGCTGCAGTTCCCAAAGGGGACCAAGGTGATTGACGCCTGCCAGCAGGCGGGCAAATTCATCCCCCGGTACTGCTACCACCCCAAGCTTTCCGTCCCGGGCAACTGCCGCATGTGCCTCATTGAAATGGGCATGCCGAAAATGACACCAGACCGCAAACCGGTGCTCGGACCCGACGGCAAACCTGAAATCGGCTGGATCCCCCGCCCCCAGATCTCCTGCGCTCAGGACGTTTCCGAAGGCATGGGCGTCCGCACCGATTCCCCCATGGTAAAGGAATGCCGCCAGGGCGTGATGGAGTTTCTGCTCATCAACCACCCGCTGGATTGTCCCATCTGCGACCAGGCTGGAGAATGCCGCCTGCAGGAGTTCTCGGTGGAATACGGCAACGCACACTCGAGGTTTCTCGAACGCAAAGTCAAGAAACCCAAAAATGTCGAACTCGGACCGCGCGTCACCCTCGATGCAGAACGCTGCGTGCTCTGCTCGCGCTGCATCCGTTTCATGAAGGAAGTCGCCCACGACGACGTCCTCGGCTTTGTGGACCGTGGAGGATTTTCCACAATCGCCTGCCACCCAGAAAAGACTCTGGAGAGCAATTATTCCCTCAACACCGTCGACATCTGCCCAGTCGGCGCGCTGACCTCCACCGACTTCCGCTTCAAAATGCGGGTCTGGTTTCTCAAGGAAACCAAATCTATCGACGTCAACGACGGCCTCGGCTGCAACATCCTCATCGGCAGCCGCGAAGGCCATATCTACAGAATCACACCCCGCGAAAACAACGACGTCAACGGCAACTGGATCCCGGACTCACACCGGCTCAACTTTAAGGTTCTCCAAGACGGCTCACGCCTTCTACACCCCACCGTCGACTCCAAAAAGAGCACCTGGCCGGAGGCCGTCGCTGCAGCTCACTCCCAACTCAAGGCTGCCAGCAAGCTCGCGATGGTTGTTTCAGCCCGCCTGACCAACGAGGAACTCTACCTCGCCAAACGCCTCGCCTCCGCACTGCACATCACCCTGCACGACGTTCTCCCGCGCGTTGGAGAACCCGATGGCATCCTGATCCCCGCCGACCGCAATCCAAATACGGCTGGAGCGCGACTACTCGGAGCCACAACGGAAACGCCAGGGTCCCAGTTGAAGGACATTTTGACCGGGGTGCGAAATGGCACAATCACGGGCATCCTCAGCCTGGGTGAGGACCTGCTTGAATGCGGGTTCACCCACGACGATCTCGCGAAACTAAAAGCGCTGGTAGCCACCTCCATCCTCCCAAACGCGACGACGGCCGCCGCTCACGTGGTTCTGCCCGGCGCCGCTTTTGCCGAAAAACGGGGCTCGATGATCAATATTAACGGCCGCCTTCAGCGCCTGAACAAGGCGTTTGAACCTGCAGGAGAATGCCGGGATGACTGGGAAATCCTGAGCGACCTCCTCAGCGCGACCGGACAAACCCACGCCCTGCATTCGGTCGAAGATGTCTTCCGCTCCATGTCCCAAGACGTTCCCGCCTTCGAGGGTCTCAACCTTGGGAAAATCGGAGACCTCGGCCTCCAGCTTCTGACAAAGCCCGAAGCCGCAACCGCCTAAAAAACGAGCCATGGATTTTCTCAACGACATTCCCTGGATGCTCATCGCGGCCTCCATTGCAAAAACCCTCTTCCTCATCTTCGGGGTGGTGCTGCCGATCGTCTCCTACACCGTCTACGCGGAGCGCCGCGTGAGCGCGTTGATTCAGGACCGACTCGGCCCCAACCGGACTGGGTTTCCCATCTCGCTATTTGGATTTCAGAAAGACTTGCAGCTCTTTCTTGGAGGCCTTGGCCAGCCTGTGGCGGACGCCATGAAGTTCCTTCTCAAAGAGGAATTCACGCCGGGGCACGTGAACAAATTCTACTTCTGGCTCGCCCCCGTCCTCGCGATGGTTCCCGCTCTTTCAACCCTCGCAGTGCTGCCTTTTGGCAACTTCCTGTTCGGCCAGAAAATGGTCGTGGCAGACGTGAACGTGGGCATTTTGTACGTATTCGCCGTCGCCTCTGTGGGAGTCTATGGAATCGTTCTGGCGGGTTGGTCTTCCAACTCCAAGTATCCCTTCCTAGGAAGCATCCGCGCATCCTCGCAAATGATCAGCTACGAACTCTCGCTCGGCCTGAGTGCTGTCCCCGTACTCATGATCATTGGAAATCTCAACCTCTCCGAAGCGATCCAATACCAAATCGACAACGGATGGCTGCTCCTGCCCTTCACGGATGGCAAACTGACGTTGAGGGAACTCCTCCTCTGGATCCCCGTCCTCGTCTCGTTCATTATCTTCACGATCTCCATGTTCGCGGAGACGAACCGGCTCCCATTCGATTTGCCGGAGTCCGAAACCGAACTGGTCGCCGGCTACCACACGGAGTATTCTGCGATGAAATTCGCCCTCTTCTTCCTAGGCGAGTACGCCGCCATGATCGCAGGCTCATCCATCATCGTGGTGCTCTTTCTCGGAGGTTGGCACGTCCCATTCCTGCCAATCAATACTCTGGAATCCTCCACCACTCCGTCCGGAATCGCACTCGGCTTTCTGCACATCACCGCCTTCTTCGCGAAAGTAGTCGGCATTCTCATCTTCTTTATCTGGGTGCGCTGGACCCTGCCACGTTTCCGGTTTGATCAACTCATGAAACTGGGCTGGCTCTACCTCTTCGAAATCGCACTCGTTAATATTTTCATCACCGCCGCGATCCTCGCGTGGGTGAAGTAGCTTCCCAAACTTTCCCACGACCATGGCATATACAGTCCGTCGGCCGAACCTCACCTTCTGGGAGAAACTTTATCTCCCCAACATCGTTGCTGGCCTCGCCATCACCTTCAATCATCTCAAAAAGATGCTCAAAGGCGAGACCCACGTCGTCATGCAGTACCCCGAGGAAAAATGGGACGCCCATCTCCCCGAGTACTACCGCGGCGCCCCCACGCTCGTCACCGATGAACACGGGCGCGAACGCTGCGTTTCCTGCCAATTGTGCGAATTCATCTGCCCCCCAAGGGCGATCAAAATCACCCCAGGCTCTCTGCCTTCGGACAGCCAGTTCGCGAAGGTCGAAAAAGCCCCAGAGGCCTTCGACATCGATATGAGCCGCTGCATCTATTGCGGCCTTTGCGAAGAAGTCTGTCCAGAGCAGGCCATTTACCTCCGGAAGGACTACGCAGTCACCGGAGAGAGCCGCGCCGACATGGTCCATCATAAAGACAAACTTTACGAACTCGGCGGTACCATGCCTGGCCTCGTCCACAAATGGAACCCCGACAAATAACCTGCACCCTTCCTCTGCATGTCTCCGATCTTATTCTGGTTATTTACCGTTCTAATGCTCGCCTTCGGTGTGTCGGTCGTTCTGAACCGTGACCCCGTCGCAAGCGCTCTGAGTCTGGTCGCCTCCTTTCTTTGTCTGGCTTCCCTCTTCGTCGGCCTTGATGCGTTTTTCATCGGCGTGATTCAGATCCTTGTCTATGCCGGCGCCGTGATGGTGCTCTTTCTTTTCATTATCATGCTTCTGGACCTCAAGGCGGAGAAGCGGCGCAGCTTTAACAAACTCGCGCTTGTCGGCGGCGCAGCAGTGACCGCTCTCTTTGTTTCAGGCCTTCTAAAAGTGCTTTCCCTCTTTCCCGCGGGCTCCAAACCCTTCCCAGCGCTCGGCGTGGCCAAACTCGACGACGTGCGCCAAGTCGGCATCACCCTGTTCACCCGGTTCAACCTCCCCTTCCAAACGGTGGGCGTCCTGGTCCTAGTCGCCTCCATCGGCGTCATCGTCCTTTCCCGCCGTCAATTGAAGTAACCCGCGCCGCCTGTGAATCCGCTGACCCTCAACCATTACCTGCTCGCAAGCGGCCTGCTTTTTTCGCTGGGCTTCGCCGGAGTGATGTTGCGCCGCAACATCATTACCATTTTCATGTGCCTTGAGCTCATGCTCAACGCCGCCAACCTCTCGCTTGTCGCCTTCTCCCGTTTCCACGTCGGGATGGACGGCCTCCCCAACTACAACGCGCAGGTCCTCGTGTTTTTCATCATTACCGTGGCCGCTGCCGAAGTAGCCGTGGGCTTGGCCATCATCGTAGCCCTCTACCGGGCACGGCAAACCACCCATGTTGAGGACATCCAGTCCTTGAAATTTTAACCCGACCGACCGTTCATGGAAACCACCTTGCCCTGGATCATCCTGCTCAGCCCTCTGGCGAGCGCAGTGCTGATTCTTCTCTTCGCCCACCGCTCCAAATCGCTGAGCGTGGCGCTTTCCCTCGCGGCAGTCTCCACGGCGTTTGGTGCGACACTCCTTCTTGCTAGTTCAGGAGCCGTCGTCCAAACCGCAGCGACGTGGGTTGATTTGGGCCCTGCCCTCCACCTCACCATCGGCATCAAGGTCGATGCACTCACTCGGGTGATGCTGCTAGTTGTCACCGGCATCGGTGCGCTCGTACATGTCTACTCCACCGTCTACATGGCGGAGGATGCCGGAAAATCACGCTTCTTCGGTGCCCTTTCCCTCTTCATGTTTTCCATGCTGGGCATCGTGCTGGCGGACAATCTCGCCATGATGTTCATCTTTTGGGAACTCGTGGGCGTCAGCAGCTTCCTGCTCATCGGCCACTGGTTCACCAAGGAATCCGCCGCAAAGGCCGCCAACAAAGCCTTCCTCACAAATCGCATCGGCGACTTCGGTTTCATGAGCGGCATCCTCCTCGTCTGGGCCGCCACAGGCTCCGTCGACTTCGGGGGCATCCAGCAGAACCTCGGAAAGCTCACCTCCGATCCAACCCTTCTCACGCTCGCAGGCCTGTGTTTGTTTTGCGGAGCCGTGGGCAAGTCCGCCCAAGTTCCTCTTCACGTCTGGCTGCCAGACGCGATGGAAGGCCCAACTCCGGTCTCAGCCCTCATCCATGCCGCCACCATGGTGGCCGCCGGCGTTTACATGCTGGCCCGTATTTTCTTCATCCTTGAGCCCTCCCCCGTCGCACTCGCCGTTATCGCTGGCATCGGTGCGACAACCGCTGTCCTAGCCGCACTGATGGCCACCCAGCAGGACGATGTCAAACGCATACTTGCCTACTCCACCCTCTCCCAACTCGGCCTCATGGTTGCAGGCGTGGGTGTCGGGGCCTGGGGGGCTTCGATGTTCCATCTCTTTACTCACGCTTTTTTCAAGGCGCTCCTATTCCTTGGCTCCGGCGCAGTGATTCATGCCCTCCACCACGAACAGGACATCTGGAAAATGGGCGGCCTTCGCAAGACGATGCCAAAAACCTTCCTCACCTTTGCCATCGGAACGCTCGCCCTCACTGGCGCCCCTTATCTTGCCGGCTTCTTCTCCAAGGATGCCATCCTCCTCGCAGCGTGGCACAAAACTACGCTGGTCTTCTGCGCCGCCCTATTCACATCCCTACTCACCGCGTTTTACATGACGCGTTTAGTCGTCGTCGCATTCCTCGGCGAAGCTCGCACCCCAGCCGCAAAACACGGTCACGATTGCCCCGCGGCCATGACGGTACCCCTCCTCATTTTGGCGCTCCTTTCCGTGATCGCTGGGTACGAGTTCTTCGCGGGATCCATTTTCGGCACAGAGCTTTTCCACTCCGTCCACGCTGCCGAACACGTCAGTCTCGTGCCGATCCTGGCAGTCGGCGCCTTCCTCCTGGGAACCGGAGCCGCTTGGGCGCTTTACGCCGGAAAAGTCAAGGACCCGGTGCGCATCCCTCTTTTTGGAAACCGTTTTTACATCGACGAAATGTACGCCGCACTGATCGCAGGCACGCAAGATCTGCTGGCCTCCTTCAGCGGCTGGTTCGACCATTTCATCTTGGACGGCGTTTTTGTCCGCGGGCTAAGCGGCCTGACCTGGGGCGTTGGCTACACCCTGCGTCTTCTACAAATCGGCAACCTTCAGGGCTACGCTTTCCTCTTTGGAGCGGGCGTTGTGGCGCTGTTTTATATGCTCATTAAATAACGGAGAACCGACACCGTGCTTACTTTCCTTCTCCTCATTCCCATCGTCACCGCTGCCGCCCTCTTTTTAGGCAACGGGAGCCGCTCCTGGTCTAAAATTGCAGCACTTCTCCAGCTGGTCGTCACTTTCCTGCTCTGGTTCAGTTACGACAAAACCAAGGCGGGCTACCAGTTTGTCTTCGCAACGGAACCCCTGTTTCCCGGCCTCGATCTGCGTTACTCAGTGGGCGTGGACGGCTTGAGCCTTCTCATGCTCCTCCTCACGGCACTGGTGACCGTCGCCGCCGTCTGGTTCTCCCCAAAAATGGCGGGCGACAAACGCGCAGGCCTCTTCGACGGCTCCGTCTTGCTCATCAGCGCCGGTGCTACGGGAGCGTTCCTCGCCAAGGATCTCTTTTTCTTCTACGCTTTCCATGAACTGGCACTCATCCCCACCTTTCTGCTGATCGGCTTCTGGGGAAGCGGCGAACGCCAAGCCGTGGCTTGGAAAATTACGATCTACCTCGGCCTCGGCAGTATCGTTCTTCTCACCGGGTTGGTGGACCTCTTCCTTGCAATCCCCGCAGCCACTCGCACCTTCGACCTCCAAAAGCTGCAGGAAATCGCCGCCTCTCACGTCATTCCGGCGGCGGCGCAATTGCGCCCCTGGCTCTTGTTAACCACGGGGTTTGGCATCCTCGTTTCCTTGTTCCCATTCCACTCTTGGGCGGCTCCCGCGTACGCCTGCGCACCCACTCCCGTGGCAATGCTGCACTCAGGCGTTCTCAAAAAATTTGGCCTCTATGGAATGCTCCGCTTGGTGGTTCCATTCCTCCCTCAGGCTTTCCACCAGCCGGTGTTCGGCACTTGGACCGCGCAGGATCTTTTACTCGCCGCACTCCTTGGTAACATCATCTACGTAGGGCTCGTCACCATCGCGCAGCGCAAACTAGACTACATGATCGGCTACTCCAGCGTGATGCACATGGGTTATGTGTTTCTGGGGATCGCCTCCATGAACTTCATCGGACTAAACGGCGCCTGCCTGCTGATGTTCTCCCACGGCCTTTCCGTGGCAGCCTTGTTCGCCATTACCGGCGTCCTCCGCGAGCGGGAAGGCTCCCTGAACTTCGAGCGTCTTGGCGGAGCCGCAAAGAGCGTCCCCTTCCTGAGTATCGCCTTCGCAATGGCAGCCTTCGCTTCAATCGGGCTTCCCGGCTTCTCCAACTTCGCCAGCGAAGTCCTCGTGTTCTTCGGCGGCTTCAAAGAAGGTGCGACTCCCTTCCTCAAAACCACCACCATCCTCGCACTGTGGGGAGTGGTTATGTCCGCAGTGTACATGCTGCGCGCCTACAAAGCCGTTTTCCTCGGCGAGGCAACGGCTTCCTCCCTCAAATGGAGTGATCTCCAAGGCGGTGCGCGTTACGCCTTCGCACTGCTGCCCATCGCATTGCTCGTCGGAGGATTCTTTCCTCACTACGTCCTCGGCTTCCTCAAACCCACACTGGAGGCGGCTCTCCGCTAGTTGACCATGTTTGCGCCCATCACCCTCGAAATTCTGGTTCTCGCCCTCGGGTTCATCCTCCTGCTCGCTGAATCCTTCTCCAACAGCACCAGCAAACGCTCGCTCGCCAAAATCGCGATCTTTTGCCTCGGCTGGGTATTCGCATTCAGTTTTTTTGTCGAATCCGCTCCCGCCCATCCTGAACCCGGAAGCTTTTGGAATTTCTACAGCGCTGACACGGTATCGATGGTGTTCAAGCGCATCGCGCTCCTCACCACCATCATCGTCCTCGTCATGGCCCTCGAATACGAGGCCGTCCTCGCTAAAAACATCCCCTCCGCTCGCACCGGTGCGGGCACGGGAGAGTTTTTCATCCTGCCGCTCTTCACCTGCACCGGGCTCATGCTTCTGGCCTCCGCCATGGATCTCGTCATGGCATTCGCCGCCCTGGAGTTGGTCACGATCTCCTTCTACGTCCTAGTTGCCTACATGCGGGGCAGTCACACATCGCTCGAGGCTGGCGTCAAGTACCTGATCCTCGGCGCGCTCAGCACCGGCTTCTTTGTCTATGGCATCACTTGGATTTTTGGTCTCACAGGCGAAACCCATTTCGCGAAAATCGCACTCAAACTCGCCGCACTTCAAGGCTCCGACACCGCCATTCTTTTCGCCCTTGTTCTCGTCCTCGTCGGCCTCGGGTTCAAAGTAGCCGCCGTTCCCTTCCAAAGTTGGGTTCCCGATGTCTACCAGGGAGCACCCACACCGGTGACTGCTTTCCTTTCCGTAGGTTCCAAAGCCGCCGGATTCTTGCTGCTGCTGCGCGTGCTTGAGCCTTTCCTCGGTGTTGCCGCCCTCTCAAGTAAAATCCTTCTGGTCCTCACCGTTCTTGCTGGGGCCACGCTCATATTTGGCAACCTTGCCGCCCTTCCCCAAAACAACCTCAAGCGACTTCTGGCCTACTCAAGCGTTGGCCATGCAGGCTACCTACTCATGGCGATCGCATGCGTCGGAGTGGCACCTTCCGCGCTGGGCAGCGTGGGCTCCACCGTAGGCTTTTATTTATTCGCGTATCTTCTGATGACGCTCTTGAGTTTCCTGATTCTTACCATCGCCTCCCAGCACACCAAGGGCGAAGAAATCCAACACTTCAACGGCCTCTCCAGACGCTCCCCCTTCCTCGCCTTCGGCCTCCTAGTGGCAATGTCCTCCCTCGCTGGCGTGCCCCTCACTGCAGGCTTCTACGGGAAGTTCCTTGTGTTCGCTCAGGCGGTGAACGCCCATCAGTGGACGCTCCTCGCACTCGGCACTGTCACCGTTGGTGCGGGCTTCTACTTCTATTTGCGTGTGGTCGCTGCGATGTATTGGGCAGAGCCCACTGACTCCTCTCCCATCCACGTCTCAGGCCTCTCCAAATTCGTCATCGCCCTCTTGGTGACTGGAATTTTCGTCTTCGGAGTGAATCCAAAACCCGTACTGGCAGCCCTCCAATCTTCCCCAGCTCCACTGGCCGCCACTGCACACTGATAGCTGGGATAGCTCGGATTCGAGCCGGAACTGCGAACTCCATTTCGTCAGACACAACGGGTTCGAGCGTTACATTTCAGAGTCTCAATGGGCGCCCCAGCCGTGAGCCTCTCGCTAAGACAACACTCTCCCCACTCCTCCCGTTATGCCATTCTCACGACGCCACTTCCTGTCCGCCCTCACTTCTGGGATGGCAACCACTCTTCTCCCGCGCGCCGGATTCGCCGCGCCGCCCCCCGCAACCGCTCCTTCCATGCGCCCCATCGCACTGGGCATCGACAACTTCGCCGTCCGCGCCTTTGGCTGGAAAGCCCCTCAGCTCATTGAGTACGCCGCCAAACTTCAGCTCGACACCCTCTTCCTCTCAGACATCGACTGCCTACCCTCGCTCGAGGAAACCGCACTACGCGACATCAAGGCTCAGGCAGACGCCGCTCGACTCGCTCTTTACATCGGTTCCTGGAGCATTTGCCCGACCTCTGTGCGCTTCAAACCCAACTGGGGCACCGCAGAGGAACACCTGAAGACTGGGATTCGCGTTTCCAAAGCTTTGGGATCACCTGTATTCCGTGTGATCCTCGGCAGCATGGACGACCGCAAAACTCCCGGTGGAATCAACGCCCGAATCGATGATACGGTCAAAGTACTGAAGGCCTGCCGGGGTATCGCTCTCGAGGCGGGCATCAAAATCGCCGTGGAAAACCACGCAGGCGACATGCACTCTTGGGAGCTTGTCCGTCTCATCGAAGAGGCCGGTCCAGACTTCGTCGGGGTCAATATTGATTCGGGAAACGCGGCCTGGACGCTCGAAGATCCCACCGATCTCCTCGAGCGTCTCGGCCCCTACACCATCTGCTCCAGCCTGCGCGACGACATGATCTGGAGCACCCCTGAAGGCGCCTCAATCCAGTGGACCGCCATCGGCGACGGTCTGCTTGATTGGAACGCTTATATGGACCGCTGGCGCTTACTCTGCCCAAACGTCCCCTTTCAAATTGAGACCATTTCTGGCTTCTCCAAGCCGTTTCCCTACAAGACGGAAGCCTTCTGGCAGCACTACGACAAGCGTCCAGAAGTGCTCGCAAAGTTTGATGCGCTCGCAACGAAGGGCCATGCCATCGAACCCTTCAAGACCCCCGCTGGCATGGACAAAAAAGAAGCTGAAAAAGCCTTCCAAAAGTCCGAAGTCGAACGAAGCATCACCTACTGCCGCAAGGTGCTCGGGCTTGGGCGCCGGGACCCAAAACCCGCGGCGTAAACGGCCGGTCTCTTTAAAAAACAGCAGCCCGCGATGCAAAACTCCCTGCGCAAAATCCTCGGCGAATGGATGGGTACCGCAATGTTGCTCACCGTCGTTATCGCCTCGGGTATCATGGCTGAAAAACTCGCCAACGGAAACACTGCGGTGGCTCTCCTCGCCAACACGCTTGCCACCGTTTGGGGCCTTTCCGTGCTGATCACAACCTTGGGACCAGTGAGCGGCGCACATTTTAATCCCGTGGTTTCCGCCGTGATGGCCTTTCGAGGAGATCTCGCGTGGAAATTGCTAGCACCCTATGTGGCAGCGCAACTCACCGGGGCAATGTGCGGAGCCTGGCTCTCCCACGCGATGTTCGACATGGAGATCCTGCAATGGTCCACGAAGATTAGGTCTGGCACGGGCCAGTGGATTGCCGAGGCCGTGGCCACCGCGGGCCTGATATTCGTCATCCTCAGGGCCCCCGCCGGCAAAGCTGCCTCGCTTGTCGCTGCCTACATCGGCTCCGGCTACTGGTTCACCGCCTCGACCTCCTTTGCAAACCCCGCAGCCGCATTTGGCCGCATGTTCTCCGACAGTTTCGCTGGCATCGCGCCACCTTGCGTTCCCGGCTTTGTCGTCGCGGAATGCGTAGGCGCAGCGCTCGGAGTGCTCGCACACCGCGCCTTGGGCTCCATCGGCGCCAAGCCCACCGATACCTAGCAGCAGCCCCTTCCACGCGCTGCTGTTGGAGGCGAACGAGTCGGCAAACACGTCGAATGCGCGCTCGGCCGTCTATTCAAACGCCACAGGATTTTCTGCGGCACCTGCCGTAGCGCCGCCTTCCACGCCCTTCCGCAGCGACTCCACTTCAGAAAGAAGCAGCTGAACCATCCCCTCCAACTCAGCAACACGCCGCTCCAGATCTTGTACTGGAGCAGGCGTAACGGGACGGTATGGAACCTCGGGCTCCACCTGCACCGAGGGCTTTCCCGTAAGAAGTTGCGCCCAGCGCGCCTCTTTTTGTCCCGGTTGGCGTGGCAGCTTGCGCACAAGCTCTCCTGCGGGATGCCGCACCAGCGCCTCAACGAGTGCTTCAAACTCTGCCCCCTCTGGCATGCGGTGGAGCCGTTGTGCATTGCCTCTGAGGCCCGCAGAGGTTTGCGGCCCGCGTACCAGCAACTCGCACAAGATCGCGCGCACCGCAGGCTCCACATTGAAAACCTGTTCCAGCTTGTGTTTGTATTTTGGAACCCGCGATTCAGCCCCGGAAAACAGCACAGCAAGGCGCTGCGCACGAAGTTCGTCGACAGCAGACACGATATCCGAATCACTCAACGCCATGACGGGTTCGCGATTGTTACGCTGGTTACACGCATTGGTTAGCGCGTTCAAACTCAACGGGTAAAGATCGGGCGTTGCGAACTCCTTTTCAAGCAAACACCCCAGAACACGCGCTGCTACGGGCGAAAGATGGCAAGGCAAAGCGGCGGCTGATGATGCAGATTCGTTTTCAGGGATGCTGGATTCCATTCCCTTAGCAAACCCGATGCTGCGCCTGCGTCAAACTAACCTCTCGCACAATCACGGAAAAATTCCCGTTTCCCTCAAAATCATGCGAATCTCCCGTTTCTCAGCGGCTGGCAAATACGAGAACTCAGGAGGCGCTCCCTCTTCCCGAAGCGCCAGAGAAAGCCCCTGGAGTACACGGCGCTTCATCTCAAGAGGCAGCGAAGAGAAACCGCGCGTGTAGATCATGTAGCTACAGCGGTGCTTGAACATGCGTGTTCCAAGCTCCAAATCTCGAAGCGCCAGCCCGGAAGGCCCCGCCCGGCGCCTGGACAGAAACGCCTGCTTCAAAGCCGTATCTGGCTCCACTCCGCCCTCAGGCAACGCCGCTTCCTTCGCAAAAAGAAGGTACCGTACCACACTCCACGCAATCTCGTCCAAAACGGGCCGGTCCTCGCTCCGCACAGAACCGCCCCCGGCTGCGAGTGCGTCGCGCGTGCGGTACAGCCCGAGAGTCACGAGGTTATGGAAGCCGATTTGGTGCTCCAACAACAAGTGGGCGAAAAGGTCGCTCGTTTTTACAGGATAAAAATTCCAATCAAAGCGGCTCCCCGGTGGATTCGGAATGCGGTTGTAACCCCCGTCAATCCCCGCCCCTAAAAGATTTCCAAGATGCTTCCCCGCCGCATGCGCGCCCGTGACATGCCACCCTCCAAACCGCTCGCTCAGCGGAATCGTGTGCCCTGTCAGTTCCCGCCGAAAGCCGTCCAGGCTGGCCCCCGAGGACGCAGTCGCAATCACCGATTCCGCCACAAATCCCGGCACACCCGAACTGGCACGGCCAGCATGGCAATTCATACAGCGCTCAGAGCGTGTCGCCTCCATACGTCCATCGGCGCCGGGACGGACCAAATAAAAAACAGGCCCCAAAACCGGATCGACCGAGGAAACCTCCAACCGCCCTCGGGGCACGAATCCCACGTAACTCTCCTCGTTGAAATAAATCGCGCGCGGATTTGACGGAAGAATCAGCCCGCTTTGGAAACTTGTTGCCGAGTACACGAGCAGTTGTGAACTCTCCGGAATACCAAGAGACTTTAACAGGCTCGTCAGTTGCGTCTTTTCATCCTGCGCTCCAACAGGCGCTGGTCCGGATCTCGTCTTGGCCAGCCATTGGGCAAAAGCGTCGGAAGGCTGTTGGGTCCAGTAGTAATGCGGCGCTTCAGCAAAACGGTGCACTGGAATTTCGCCCAACCCCGTGAGTGGGAACACGATTCCTGCGAATAAAAAAACAAAGCGCTTCATGAGCGGCTGCCGTGGTCGTATACGAAAACGGGCTGCCCCGGTAGTCTACCCGAGCAGCCCGAAAACGATAAAAAGCGAGCGCCTACTTCTCGGTCAATTCCTTGGCCTGAAGCCATCCGCTAATTCCAGCGGAAAGGTGTTTGACGTTGGTGTAGCCCAGCTTTGCAGCTGCATTTGCCGCACGAGTGTAGGCGTTGCAGGAGGGTCCGCCGCAATAAGCAACAACCAAGGCGTCCTTGTCCTTGGGAAGGGCAGTCGCGAGATTGGCCTGCACCTCCGCAAAATTCACGGCGGAGGGAATGTGGCCGTTCTTGAACGACTCAGAACCATTCACATCAATAACCACCGCTTTTTTGTCGGCGATGGCTTTTTTTAATTCAGCAATGCTGATGTCGGGGAATTCAGCGGCGAACATCGCAATCGGGGCGATGGAAAGCGCAAACAGAGTGGTAAGGAACTTCTTCATGGGGAGTTGTTTTGTGGAAGGGTGAGTTGAAGGTGATACTTCTGACCTACTTTTCATGGAAACCAAAAAGGGGAAGCCACTGGGACGGGTGTTAAAACGCCCGCAGTAAACATCACCCCATTTAGCGACGTCGTAGTGTACTAACCCGACGCCCGTTCATTTGTTAGCCTTTGTTTTGCAAAACGCCAACCGTTTCTCTCTTGAGCGACGTGTATTTCCTCCCGCTCTTTACTGAAGATGCGAAGGCAGTCCCGCAACCAACTCTTTCAAACGCTCAGCCTGGTCGCGCCGGCAAACAAGCAGGGCGTCTCCAGTATTCACAACAATCAATCCCTCCACCCCCAAAAGAGCGATATGCTGGTCGGTGTCCGTAGAAAAAACGATGTTGTCCCGGGCGTCCACGCTCACAAGAGGAACATTGCCCGAGTTGCCGTGCGCGTCGGAAGGGAAGTACTTGCCGGCAGCGGCCCAGCCCCCCAAGTCATCCCAGGCAAAAGCCGCCTCGACGGCAAGGGTGCCAGACAGCTTTTCCATGACTGCATAATCAAAAGACACTCTCGGCACCGCGGCGAAGTTTTCATTCAGAAAAAGCCGAGTGTCCTCGCTCTCCTGCAAGCCAATGCAAAACTCAAACAACTCCGGCGCCGTGCTGCGGAGGGCCTCCTTCAGCACGCTTACCGACCAAACAAACATCCCCGCGTTCCAACTGAAATTCCCCTGCTCAAGGTAGATTTCCGCCGTCTGAGCGGAGGGCTTCTCGTGAAACCGCAGCACCGGACGCACAGTGTTTCCATCCTGCTCAAACCCCCTCCCCAATTCTAGATACCCAAATCCAGGGCAGGCCCATTCCGGTGTGATTGCCACGGTCACAATAGCCGCATTCGACTCGGCAGCGCGCACAGCTGACCGAAGCGTATTCTGAAAGTCCAATACACTCGGAATATGATGATCCGCAGGAAGGACAATGACCGTCGCGCCGGGATCGCGGCGGGCGATCGAACCAGCCGCGAGCGCCATCGCAGCAGCAGTGTCGCGCCTCAGGGGTTCGACGATGAAATTTTCCTCCGGGAGCTCGGGAAGCAATGCACGGACAGCATCAGCCTGGTCGACGCCCGTAAGCACAAGAATCCGTTCCGGAGCAATAAATCCATCCAAACGGTCTATGGTTGCCGAGAGAAGGGTCCGTTCGGAAAACAAAGCGAGATGATGCTTGGGCTTGGCTCGACGACTAAGAGGCCAGAACCTCTCGCCATGCCCCCCGGCAAGAACGACGGCGTACACGGACGGGGCGGACGGAACGGATTTTGTCGATATCATGGATTTAAAAATGCTCCCCGTCTTTTTTTGGGCGATGCTATGCAGCTTCGTTTTTTAACAGGTACTTGAGGCGGTCTGCAGTCCAAAAAAACGCGAAAATGGGTTCGCTCCCCGGTCGGACGATGGCGACGCTTGCCAGGGAGCCGCTTGAGAAATTTTTAATGCGAGCGAATTACCTCCGCTCGGCACTCGGCTTTTTAAAATGGTCTCACCTCCCTGAGCACAATCTAACCCCAAGACATTCACTGAGCTTGGAACGCAAGTTTGTTTTTTGAAAACCTTAGAAAAAGCGGGCTCTTGTATTTCCGTTGTTTTTGATGCTTTCAATGCTTAGCCGCTTGGATGTTTCCACTAGTTTACTTTATCATCCCGCGCGAGTGACCCCCTGCGAGCCAGCCGCAATTCCCCTGTTGAAAATGGCCTCCCCCTCCCGATTTCACCCTGTTTTAAAAAGAACTTCGTTCGTCTTGTGCGCTTTTTTTCTGACGCTGTGCAGCGCTCCAGAATCTTCAGCAACGCGAACAACTCCTGAACTCCCTCAGTTTGACTCCCGCGGAGGAAGGGTGGAGGTAAAGTCCGCAAAAAAACAAGCAAGCAAGGAACCCCCACCTCCTGCTGTCGACGATCCGAAGGCGCCTAAAACAGAGCCGCCACCGCTCACGCCCCCGGCGCCCGTCCCCGCTCCTGTCAAACCCGAGCCCAGCGTCCCAAAACCTTCCCCCGCGCCACTGCCGCTCACGCCCCCGACGCCCGTTCCCGCTCCCGTCAAACCCGAGCCCAGCGTCCCAAAACCCTCCCCCGCGCCACTGCCGCTCACGCCCCCAGCGCCCGTCCCCGCTCCCGTCAAACCCAACCCCAGCGTCCCAAACCAAGAACCAAATCTTCCTTTTGAGCCGGAAAGAGCCGCTTTTTCGGCCCACTCACACCCGGAACACACCCAAATCACAGCAGGCGCCAACCACGCCCTGATTGTAAGAACAGACGGCTCGATGTGGAGTTGGGGAGCCAATGAACACGGCCAATTGGGAGATGGATCAATGCAGGGCAGCGCCTTCCCGATTCAAGTGGCATTAGCGCTTTCCAAAGACCACTTTTGGGTGAGCGCAGCAGCCGGCGATTCCCATTCCATAGCGCTTCGAGAAGATGGAACCGTCTGGGCGTGGGGAAGCAATGAAAACGGGCGCCTAGGCGTTTCTAGGGGGCTCATTTCGGCCAATCCGCGCAAAGTCCCTCTTCCAAAGCCCGCGATTTTTGTGACCTGCGGATCCGACTCAAGCTTCGCCATTCTGACCGATGGAACATGCTGGGGCTGGGGCTACAACGGGCAGGGGCAGCTCGGATTAGGCGACCGCCTCGATCGTACGCAGCCCTCCAAAATTCCGATCCAAACCCAACTCAAGTCGCTTACCGTCCGCAAAGCAAACGCCTACGCTCTCGCCCGCGATTCTTCCGCCTGGGTGTGGGGAGACGGAAACTTTGCCCGCTCTGGAGTCCTCTCAAACCGCGACAAAACGCGCCCAACCCGCCTGGACAACGAAACCGACTGGACGGCTCTTTCAGGCGGGGATGCTCACGTCCTGGGGCTACGCACAGACGGCACACTTTGGGGACTTGGCGACAACCAAATGGGGCAACTCGGAGACGGAGGACGCCGCAACCGACTCACTCCGGCACAAACAGGATCACAGAACGCATGGACAGCCATCAGCGCCTTCGGCCACCGATCCTACGGAATTACGCGCCGGGGAGATCTTTTTTCGTGGGGCGAGAACCCCTTGGGTACAGGCTCCTCTCTCCCGCAACGCACCCCGACGGTGGTCCAACCTAGCGGAGCATGGCTAAGCGTGGCCGCTGGCGAAACGTTCACCCTAGGCCTCAGAAGAGACGGAACCCTCTGGGCTTGGGGTGAAAATCGCCACGGACAGCTGGGCTCGGGCAGGGTCTTTAACTCTTGGACTCCACGGGAGGTTTCCTTTCCAAACCCACACCTCTAAGCACCAGGGAAGCCGTGGGATTTTTTCCCCTTCTTTCCAAAGCATCAAACCGAGCTGCTCGACCTGTCCAAAACGCGAGGCCATGCTTGAGTTCAAACAACCGCGATCCAGTCCTTCCAACCCAAATTCATACCCTCCCTACCCTATGCCTTCCTTTGATATCGTTTCAGACGTCGACAAACAGGAAATCGACAACGCCATCAATCAGGCTCACAAAGAACTGGCCACGCGATTTGACTTCAAGGGTTCAAAAGCCTCCATCACTTGGGAGGAAAAAGAATCCAAAATCGCCATTGCTGCCGAAGACGCTTCCAAAGTTAGAGCCCTCGAGGAACTCGTCGTGGGTAAACTGGCAAAACGCAACGTAGACCTGCGCAATGTGGAAAGGAAAGATCCCGTCATCTCACCTCTGGGGCATGCCACTCAGGACTTGCTCATCAAGCAGGGCCTCGATGGGGACAAAGCCAAGGAAATAACAAAGGCCATCAAGGCGCAGGACTTCAAAGTTCAAAGCACGCTTCAGGAAAGGCAGGTTCGCGTGACTGGGAAAAAACGCGACGATCTCCAAGAAGTCATCCAATTTCTGCGGGGCCAGGATTTCGAAGTTGGGCTAGCCTTCAAAAATTTCAGAGACTAACTCCTGAAAACAAGGATTTTAATCCTTGCTCTTAAAACAAAATCGGAAAACTACGCCGTTCTAATCTTGTCTTTAGCGCCGGAATCTCAAACCACGTTTTGAGTCGCACCGGCTCCCCGGAACAGGCAAAGGTCCACTTTTTTAAAACTTCTGCGCACTCCCATGCGTAGCTATAAATAACGGTGAGTTGGTCACCCAACGCGGACCCCTAAGACGCAGTTCCTTGGGGGTTTGCAGCGGGGTTTGCAGCGGGGTTTGCAGCGGGGTTTGCAGCGGGGTTGACTCTGGCCGCGGGGTTGACTCTGGCCGCGGCTGAAGCGGGTGCTGCCGAAATAAGCCGTCCTTTGCTCTCTGCAGCTCCCTTCAAACAAAAACAGCACCTTGCCAACAACGTGGGGATTTTTTTCTCAATGGGAGGCTTTCACGGGGCACCTCGTAACGCAGTCGTCCTAGAATCCCATCAAAAAGCAGAAGTTTTTCCAATGCTATGATCACGACACTTACCGAGACTCAAATCCCTCAAAAACAGAGACCGACCATACCCTCGCCCCAAACGAGAACTGAGCCGCCAGAAGCGCGTGCATCCGGACCTGCGGAACCGGATTTGGCAGGTCGCTCCCAAAGGCTTTTTTCCAGGTGGAAGGAAGCCGCACTTCACTGGGCAAAGCCCTTTCCCTTTGCGTGCAGGCAGTACGAATACTCCGTGATTTCTAGTGTCGACGACCAGGGCGGTGCGCCCACAAAAACACTTGTTCAAAAGGTTCTGGATGCCGTCCAATGCGCCAAAGACGTTGACCTTTCGGCAATCACCGCCCGCCTGCGCAAAGAGCCGCTTTTTAGCCCCAAAGAACCCCTTTATCCGGAGATCTGGCCGGGGGAACATTACAAACTACTGGCGGGTTTTGTGGAAAGCATGCGCCCCAGAAAAGTTGTGGAAGTGGGCACCTACCAGGGGCTCAGCGCTCTTGCGCTCCTTGCCCGCCTCCCTGTGGCAAGCCAACTCTTGACCCTGGATATTGTCCCTTGGGACGAAATGCGGCCCACCTTCCTCCAAGAAACAGACTTTAGCGATGGCAGGCTTAGGCAAGTTCTTGGCGATCTCAGTCAGCGAGAATTTTTCGCGCAATTCGCTCCGGAGCTTTCATCCTGTGAGCTCCTTTTTATCGATGCCCCAAAAAACGTGGTGTTTGAGCGGACGCTCCTCGAATTTTTAGAGACCATCCCCACATCGCCCAACCTGCTCGTCGTTTTTGACGACATCCGCCAATGGAATATGCTTTCAATTTGGAGGGGAATCCGGCGGCCAAAGATGGATCTGACCTCCTTCGGCCACTGGTCGGGAACCGGCGTTGTCGAATGGAACGGCTGCCAACCCGGGACTCACGCCGCCTGAGGCAAATTTGGCCTGAGTGAATTCCTGAGGGCACCCTGCCGCCTGCAATGGGCACCCAAGCCTCCAAACAATCGGGTGATTCGGCTAAAACAACCAAACCGCCCCCAAAGGCCAGTCTTCGCTGTTTAAATTTAGAGACCGCCGCTCGAAAAAATCTCACCAGTCAACGCTTGGGATGCGCCACTGAGTTTCGGGTCCAAAATCCAAACCAGCATGACGCGCTCCACCGGAGACCAGTCAAATCAGACGCTCCTCCCGCCGATTTATTTGAACCCACAAAGCTTTTTGCGAATCCTCCAGATCGCGCAAACACCAGCTGATTCCCTGCGGCAGGTAACCGTGTTCAGCCCGAACGTATTCGGACGCCTTAAAGCGGGTGCCCGTCTTCAACGGAAAGCATCCTGCACACCGCCAGAAGATTCAGCGCCACCTTGGGAGCAAAAGAACCCGGCTCCACATACTCGGGAACCTTGATTCCGTCGTCAGTCCGTTCGGAGCAATGGGCGTTCGCGCCGCTGGGGCCAAGCCCATCTAAGGTAGGCCCGAGAGTGCACAGATAATTGGCATCACTGAGACCTCCCCTTGAGACGTTTTTAATTTTAATACCCAGCGCAGTCGCCGCTGCCCGCCAGTGTTGAAGCAACTCGAGGGCTGAGGACGAAGCCGGCCAGGCGGGGGAGGTTCCCGTGCAGTTCACCAGTATTCTCGCCTCAGAGGGGGAGGCTGGCGCAGCTGCCAGAGCCTCGATCTGGCAGCGGGCGGCCTCCAAAATCTCAGGGCTGAAGGCACGCATCTCCAAGTCGGCCCATGCCTCCTGCGGAACTCTGTTCACAACTGAGCCTCCTCCGATGCTGCCCACGTTGACGGTTAGATCTTTGGCGTAATCAGTGACCCTTGCGGCCGCCTGCACGGCTCCTGCGAGTGTCACAATTGCATTCGCACCGGCCGCATGCGCGCTGCCTGCATGCGCTGAGCGCCCCTCCGCGTGGAGCCGGTACAGCGCCCTGCCTTTCCGTGCAGTGACCACATGAAAATCATCTCCTTCCCGAGGCCCCCCCTCAAAGACCAAAACCGCCCGGGCGCCTCCAATAGCCCGCTCCGCGGTTCGTCGGCCGAATTCTGCTCCGATCACCTCTTCTGAGGCGTTCGCAGCAACCAGCCAATGGTGCTGCTCAAACACTTCGGGCCGCGCTTTCTGGAGCGCCCGCAATAGCATCCAAATAAGAATCGTACCTCCTTTAATATCCACCGTTCCTGGACCGTAAATCCGGCCCTCCAAAGGGGCCTCGAGCCAGTGAAACGCGTTCTTTTTCTCCTCCTCGGGAGAAAAGACCGTGTCCAGATGAGTCACGAGGATCACCGGACGCAGCTCGGGATTTCCACACGAAAGAAACAAGTGGTCGCCATGGTTGGGATCCTCGGAAGGAACAAACTCAGGAGAGAAACCCAATTCCGAGAAACATTTTGCGGTAATCGCCCCCACCCGGTCCACCCCGGCTCTGTTTGTGGTGAAGCTGTTGATCCCGACCATCTCCTGCAGCCACCCCATCGCTTCTGGGAGCATGCCCGACAACCACTCATTCAAACTGGTCTTTTCGTCCACGGTCATTCGCTCACCGGGCCGCAGAAAAGAGCTGCCGTCAACTAAAAGTCATTCCCCTGCGGGCTTGAACACCAATTCCAGGTCCCGCAGGCATCCCCAATCGTCCTTCGGGATCATAGAAGAGCCCTTTAAAATCATCGTTCTCAAGATAGAGGTGCCCGTCCAAATCAATCCAATCAAAGCCCCCCGCCAAGTGCGCGGCGGCAGTGACGCCAATGCTACTTTCGATCATGCTCCCTAAAAGGGTGCCGCAACCCAACGCACGGGCCACTGCGAGTAACTCCAACGCTCCAGAAAACCCGCCGGACTTGAGGAGTTTTATATTCACGCCCTGAACAAGCCCCGCAAACTTCCTCAAATCAGCCACCGTCTGCACCGATTCGTCAGCATACAGAGGAAGTGTGTGACATGGCAGCGCTGCCTGTAGTTCACGCCAAACTTCCATCCCTCCGGCGTGGTGTACGGGTTGCTCCACAAAGGCAAGCCCAAGCCTCTTCATTTTAGGAAGTAATACCGCCGCCTCATTCACACTCCACCCTCCATTAACGTCGCCAAAAAAAAGCGCCCGGGGTGCCGCCTCACGGGCCGCCGCGACAATGGCCTCATCAAAATAAGGGTTCCCACTGCCCAGCTTCAGTTTAAACACATCAAACTGCCCGGAAAAACGGCGCACCTGTTCCGAAAATTCCTGAAGGTCTGAGGGAATGCCCAACGAACGACAGGCACGCATCCCCGTCGGATCGGGTTGTTTCAAAAGCCTCCAGACAGGCATGTTGTGTCGCTTTGCCAAAAGGTCGTGCCTCAATACGTCCGCGGCCAACCGAACCACGCCCGGCGCCGCCACCTCCTCTTCCTGCGTCCATTCCCGATTCGGCTCCCGTTGCGCAAGCCACTCAAGAACCTCCTCCGCAGTGTCTGGATAATACGGCACAAAGGGCGCCTCCCCAATCCCCTCCCCTTGTCTCAGGCGAAGCACCAGACGCTCGGAGGAGGCACCGTGCGCAATCCGAAACGGTTGAGTCAACACGAGACGCCTTAATTCAGCCACCGGGGGCCCTGCCGTTGCCGCGGTTTTAGAAAATGGCATCGCAAAACAACCTAAGCTAAGAGCCCCTCCATTCAGCGCAAAAAATCCCGTCCCCCCCCACGTTTATCGCCAGTCCCAAGCGCCAAAATAATCCTGCAACTCCAAAACCCCGAAAATTAGCGCCGTAAGAACCTCGCACCGGACCTCGCACCGGACCTCCACCGCGCCGCGCCGGCAAGCGCTTAAATCGGGCGTACCCCGCCCAGTTCACCCACGCTGCTCTGATAGGCGTGGGCGCGATTCACAACGGCACGGGGAGCGTGGGCAGCAGCCACAATCTGAAGCACTCCATGCGCCGCTCTGGCCATCATGCTCGAAAATTGGGGATCTTCCAGGAGCTTCAAGCGTGCAGACTCACACTTCTCTTTGGTTCCCACAAACAGGACCATCGGATAGGGATCTAGAGAAGTCGGGCCCGTGGCCTGGTAATACAAAACGAAGTTTGTCACTTCCCCTTCCTAACACAGACCAAGTTCCCCGACAACTCCGCGCCGCAGGTCCGTTTAGCGCGGGGAAAAGTTGCCTTAGGCCGATTTTTTGGCCTTTTGCACCGCTTCAGCGCTAGCAAAGCGGCAGGTCTCGTGCGAACGTGGCCCACTTCGCATGAAATTGAACCGTTCTTCCGTCATTAGCAAAGCTCTTAGCGCCGCCCTGCTAGCTTCCCCGGCGCTTTTGGGATTGACCGCTTGCAAACCGAATGTGCCCGAGGCTCCTGCACCCGCCGCCGCACCCGCCGCTGCACCCGCCGCACCCGCCGCACCCGCCGCACCCGCCGCACCCGCTGCACCCGCCGCAGAGCCAAAGGCGGACGCCGCACCCAAAAGCGATGCCCCGAAGCCCGAGGGGGCTCCCGCTTCCGGAGCTGTTCCAGTACCGGCGGAAAGCACGACGGCAAAGGCAGCTCCAGTCTTGCCGGGCGACCTGGCCGCCCTGCTAAATCCTGACCAGGCCCCAGCGGCGCCCCTGCCCGATGTGGTGGCGACGGTTGAAGGTCAGGACATCAAAAAAGAGGAACTTGAAAAAGCGCTCATCGCCGCCCTCGGCCGCCAAGGGATTCCAGCAGAGCAGATGCCCTCCGGTCAGAAGGCGCAAGGGTACAAGATGCTGCTTAACGACCTGATCACCGAAAAACTCGTCACCAAAAGGGCGGCCAGCATCGAGGTGAAAGAAGAAGACATCAACGCTCAGTTCGAACAACTGCGCTCCCGCTTCCCCACCCCGGAAGCCTTTCAGGAACAGCTCACCAACTCGGGCCAAACTCTTGAGAAGGTCAAAGAAGACATCCGCTCCTATCTCCGCCAACAGAACTGGGTGCAGGATCAGGTCAAGGACGCGCCGAAAGCCAGCGACGCTGATGCCGAGGAATTCTACGCCAAAAATCCCGACCAGTTCAAAAAGCCGGAGCAAGTTCGGGCCAGCCACATCTTGGTTGCCGTCCCCGCAGATGCCAACGAGGAACAGGTGGGCGAAAAGAAAAAGGCGGCCGAAGCCATCGCCGTGCGCGTCAAAGGGGGCGAAGCCTTCGACAAACTTGCCGCTGAACTTTCCGAAGATCCCAGCGCCAAACAGAACTCAGGTGACTTGAACTTTTTTTCTCGGGAGCAGATGGTCCCAGAATTCTCCAAGGCCGCGTTTGAAATGAAAAAAGGCGACATCAGCGACCCAGTGAAGAGCCAGTTCGGATTTCACGTCATCCAGGTGACCGACCGCAAAGAGGCCGAAACAATGGCCTTGGATGCCGTTAAACCCCGCCTGCTGGCCTTCCTGAGCCAGAAAATGCGCGATTCGCAGGACGAAAAAGTGATCAAAGAACTTCGCGACAAGGCTGAAGTCAAAATCAACCTCCCCTAGTTCTCTCACCGGCGGGAAGACCCGTTAGAAGAACCAAGAACAGCGGCCCTTCTCGTTCCGGGAAGGGCCGCTTTTCTTGAAATCAGACCGCTCGACCCCTGCTTGTTTAGCGACCATTTCGCGTTCGGCAAAGTGGTACGGAAGCCTCCAGAAGCGCCTCCAGGAGCGTTCTCCTGCTAAACCGCCCCAACTCGTCCCGCCGTGAAGCAAAACTGGTGCCGCGCGCGCGCTTTCTCACAAAATAAATCGCCTTATCCCCCACTCCATGCGAAAAGCCTGAATGCAATCAGACTCCTTTCGTGACCTCGGCCTTTCGCCGGAACTGCTAAAGGCCGTCGAACAAATGGGGTTCGACACGGCCTCGCCTATTCAGGCGGCAACTATTCCAGCTCTTATTTCGGGCAAAGACGTCGCAGGCCTTTCCAGAACCGGTTCGGGTAAAACAGCCGCATTCGCCATCCCTGCCGTGGAATGTGTGGATCCAAAAATCAAGGCGCCCCAAGTGCTCATGCTCTGCCCCACGCGCGAACTCGCGGTACAGGTCGCGGGCGAGGTGGCCAAACTGGCCGCCTTCAAGCGTGGCGTGATGGAACTAGCCATTTACGGAGGGGCTTCTTACGGGGCCCAATACAGGGGGTTAGAAGACGGGGCCCAAATCATCGCAGGCACGCCGGGGCGGATCATGGACCATCTCCAGCGCGGCTCGCTGCGGCTCGACGCCATCAAGATGGTAATTTTGGACGAGGCCGACCGGATGCTGGACATGGGGTTCCGCGACGACATTGCGACTATTCTCCAGCAGGCTCCGGAAAAACGGCAAACAGCGTTTTTCTCCGCCACCATGCCGCCGGCCGTGGAGCAGCTCATCAAACGCTACACGAGCACCCCTTTCTGGGTCCGCCTCGAAACCCGCGCAGAAGCCGCCCCCGACATCGACCAGTGCTATTTTGAGGTGGGCCACGGCTCCCGCGTGGGCTCGCTTTGCCGCGTGCTGGAAGCTACCAACCTCAAGTTCGGCATCATTTTCTGCTCCACCAAAAACGCCGTGGACGGGGTCACCGAGCACCTTGTCGCAGAAGGCTACCAAGCTGACCGCCTCCACGGAGACATGTCCCAGGCAATGCGCGAGCGCGTCATGCGGCGCTTTCGCGAGCGCAAACTGGAGTTCCTCGTCGCCACCGATGTGGCAGCCCGAGGCATCGATGTCGACGATATTGAAGTGGTCCTCAACTATGACCTGCCGCGGGACCCGGAGGATTATGTCCACCGCATCGGCCGCACGGGCCGGGCAGGACGCAGCGGACGCGCCATTTCCTTTGTCACTCCCCGCGAGATGTTTGCCTTAGAGCGCATCTTCCGCCTGACAAAAATAAAAATCCGCAGGGAACGCATGCCAACGCCCGCAGAAGCCGCGCTCAAACGCACGGAAGTGCTGGTAGAGAGCGTCAAGACGCTGATCGCCGCCGGCGAAATCCACAAAAGCAGTTCGGCCGCTAAAGCGCTCCTCGCCGAGGGAACCGCCCCAGAAACCGTCATCGATGCTCTGCTGCACATGCTCACACACAAGCGCGCTTCGGCCAAACCCGCGGCGGCCCATGAGGAAGCACCGCACCGGGACGAGCCCCCAAGAAACCGGACGCAGCGCCCTCACGACTCCGGAGAGCGCCCCCGCCGCTCCTACCCCCCCTACCAGTCGGGAAGGCCCGCCAACAGGGACGATTCGCGCCCCCGTCCGGCGCGTGAGTTTGCCGGTCCCACCCGCAAGCCCGCCTTCCGAAAGGAACGGTCTTAGACGGGGCCCCGTTTGGTTGCTTTCCACCAGCGCGACAAGCCGCTTGAAGTCTGAAGCTTGACTAGGATTTGAGAGGTGCACTAGAAGTGCAACTCCCCTTATGATTTCAAGCAAGCGCCGTCTGATAGCCTCTCTCTTGTTTTTCCAGTCGGTACTCAGCGTCCATTCGGCGCCGAACCTGCTAGGAATCCCTCTTGTAGATATTTACGGGAGGCAAGGCGCCTTGGGTGCCTGGGAAGGCCAGGTCATTCTTGTGGTCAATGTCGCTAGTGAATGCGGCTATACGCGGCAGTACGCAGGATTAGAGGCCTTGTACCAGAAATACAAAGACAAAGGCTTCGTCGTCCTCGGCTTCCCCAGCAACGATTACGGCGCGCAGGAACCCGGCACCAACGCGGACATTCAGAAGTTTTGCTCCTCAACGTACAACGTCACCTTCCCGCTCTTCAGCAAAGTCAGCCTGAGAACAAAGGCCCATCCACTTTTCACCGCCCTTACCAGCCCGGAGTCCCCGATCCCCGGACCGATCACCTGGAACTTCAACAAGTTCCTTATCGGCAGCGATGGTGTGCTTAAGGCCCGCTTCTCCTCGGATACGGAACCAGATTCCCTCGAACTCAAAAACGCTGTGGACAAAGAGCTCGAGGCCAAAACAAAGCGGCGCTGAGGCGCAGGAAGCGCCACGTTTTTGGTCATCCAGAGGGACTGGAAGCGAGAGGTAATCTCCTCGCTTGGGGCACGATAATTGCTTCTCCTTACAGTTGGGAACCACCCAATGAAACATCCTGTCCCAAGGCTATGGTTTGGATTGGCGGCGCTCACCTTATTGATCACCGCTCTGGAAGTTCGCGTGCAATGGAATCGTCCCGAATTAAATCCCCTGAAAGGAACACCCTCAGCACGGATCGAAACCGCTCCTTCTTCGACGCTTCCGCAACCGCCCGGAGCAGGTCTCCTTCCGGCGGCATCCCGAGCCTTGACTGCCGCGACTCCCCCCTTTTTTTCCAAAGAGGGCAAAGTACAGGGGCGACCTGCACTCGACTTTCCCACACAAATCAACCCGCAGACCCTCAAGGGAAGGACCGTCACCCTCAAAGCGGCGGCGATGATGCAATGGAAACAGTTGCAGGCAGGCTCCCCAGTCACCCTGCCTAGTTTCGACGAAGACTCTTACGAGGGCACCATCGCGCTCCGTCTCGAGGATAGAGGATGGCTGCGATTTGGAGGAACTTTGAGCCAAGGGCGCGGCACCTTTTCGCTGCACCTCCAGAACGGCCAGATCGCAGGAACCATTTTTCTTCTCGGCCGGGGCCTTGGTTTGGAGCTTCGCACGGAACCCACGGGCGAGGTTGTCTTGGTAGAGCGCCCTTTGGAGCACTTCCTCTGCTGGCCTGGGCTGCCTGCAGACTCCGGAATTGCCGCGGCCCCCAGCGACGGGAATGCCGCTTCTTCCAGCAACGAAGGCGTTCCTCAGATGAACACGCGCCCCGGAGCCAAGGGTCTCATTTACCTTCATTTTTCGGGGGGTACAGTGACCGATCCGAGCTGGAACGGCGGCCTCCCGATCGAGGCCGCCCCCTCTGGATTAAGCGCCGATGGCATCAGGGAAGTGGTCGCCCGCGTGGCAGAAGACTACGCCCCCTTCGACATGGCGGTGAGCACCATCGCTTCCGATTATGACAACAGTTCTCCCGGCAGAAGGATGCGGGTGATCGTCACTCCCACAAACCGCTTGCTACCCGGGGCCGGGGGCATCTCCCTGATCGGAAGCTGGAGTTCTTCGGGAAAAATTCGCAGCTCGACCGTGCCCGCCTGGGTCTTTACCGCGACCCCAAAGACGATCGCCGAAGCCGCCTCACACGAGGTCGGGCACACCCTTGGACTGTCCCACGATGGCACGCTCAATCCTCCCTACCGAACCTATGAAAACGGGCAGGAAACCTACCATCCTTCAGGACTGGCCTCTCCCTATTACTCCGGAAACGGCCCCGAAGGCTCACCCACCAGCTGGGCCCCCATCATGGGAAACTCCTACTCGCGCCCGCTCACGCAATGGAGCAAGGGTGAATACCAAAACGCCAACAACACAGAGGACGATATCGCCATCATCGCTAGCTCCTCAAACGGAGTCAGCTATGCCTTGAATTTACAAGCCTTGGACACGGACGTTTCAGGCCCCTACCGGCTGTTAAATATCGAGGCTGGCACCTTCTGTGCCACCGGCATCCTCACCCGAACAGGTCTGCCTGACCTGCCGCAATCTGATTCTCCAGAACATTTTCATTTCGCCACCACAGGCGGCTCCCTGAGCGTCACGGCCACCCCGCTCTCCCCGAACTTCACGAACGTCGACCTGCAACTCGAATTATACAAGCTAGACCCCTCCACGGGAGAATTTTCCCTCTTGAGCAAGGCGAATCCACCGGACCTCTTGGGGAGCGTTTTGCAAGCGCAGGACCTCCCAAAGGGCACCTACCAGATCGCAGTGCGCCCGGCCGCATCCGCCGAGACGGATACTGGAATTTATATCACCGGCTACTCCTCCTACGGCTCTCTGGGTCCTTACCAAATCTCAGGCACCGTGGAAAATGCAGAGTCTGCTCCGGCGTTCCTCAGCCCTGTTCTCCTGAAAGGATGTGTGGGGACCGAGCTTGATCTGCCCCTTACATTCACAGACTCGACAAGCGTCACCGGTACTCCCAGCCCCCTCCCCCCCGGGGTCACGTGGAATCAGGAAACCCAAAGGCTCCAAGGAACCCCAACCAAACCTGGAGTTTACAACATCACTTTCGTCCTGAAGTCCACGGCCGGCACGCTTCCACGCTCTCTCAAACTTTGGCTGGATTATCCGGGCATCCCGGTGCCAGTCATCGACGGAGCCCTCGGCGCTTTTTTAAACAATTCGCCGGCTGCACCTTGGACCGGCCAGCTTTTACCCCTCGAAGACGGCACTTCCGTGCGCGCGGCGGTCAGCGGGCATGTTGCAAACGGAGGCTCAAGCAGACTGCGCCTTCGTGTTCCTGCCAAACGGACGGTTTCGTTCTGGTGGAAAACCTCCAGCGAGGCTGGTCATGACGGGCTGGAGTGCCGTCTTAATGGAGCGCTTGCCCGGGACACAGCCACCGGCAAACCGCTCAGAATCAGCGGTGAAACGCGATGGAGCCGCCAGAAAATACGCGTCGATGGCAACACCGCCGGCACCATAGAATTTTCCTACAGCAAAGACGGCACCTTGAGCGAAGGCCAGGACCGAGGCTGGATTTACGGCATTGAGGTGGGCGTGCAACCCGTGATCAAAAAATCTCCGTCGTCTGTCCGATTAAAAATCGGAGACTCCTCCCTAAGCCTTTCGGCAATCGCAGAAAACGCCTCCTCCTTCCAGTGGAAAAAGGACGGCATTCCTCTGCGGGATGAGAAACTCGACGGACGCGAGGTTTCTGGGGCAACGACCCAAAACCTCACCATCACTGGCATCTCAGGCGCTGACTCCGGAGGATACACCCTGGAGGCCAAAAACGTTTTTGATACGATTGCGTCGCGGAAGGCAGACGTCGTCGTGCCTGCTGCGCCAATCATCCTACAGACGACCTCCCCGACCGCCCCCGTTAAAGCAGGCGAAGCGCTCCTGCTTGGCGTCGAAGCTGCTGGAGCCAAGGCTTTCACAAGTTCCTGGAAAAAAAATGGCGCTCTAATACGCCGCGTAGGCGGCACCCTACTGCAAATAAAAAACGCCTCTCCCACCATGTCAGGCACGTACACTGTGACCGTGACAAACAGCTTCGGAACCTCGCCCCCAAAAGAGCTCAAGGTCGAAGTCCTTCCGGCGCCGTAACAAAGACCGTTCCGGCGCGCCCAAACGAGCGTCACAAAACGAAAACGGCCGCTTACCCCGAAGGATACGCGGCCGCTTTTAAACATAAGACCCGGACTCACCTGCGAGCCTGCGGATCTTTGTCTGCGCTAGGACCCGGCGATTTTGTAGTCGCGCGAATTGGGCAGTGTCAGACTGCCATCCGCATTCGCCTTCACGGGAGGAGCGCCGTTTGGATCGAGTTTTTCGGACATCACGGAGTCGTTCAATGCCAGAGTCTGGTCCCACTTGAGCTCCTTGCCCGTGTACACCGCGTACCGTGCCAGAGCGGCCGTGAAGCTGCTTGTGGCGCCGTAATAGGCGTCGTTGTGGGGCGTATTAGAGCGGATGAACTGGTGCAGTTCATTGTGCTCCACCTGGTAAGGGTTCTCAGACTTCCCTTCGTATTTCCAAACCACGTTCCCTTTGTAATCGCTGATCTTGCCAATTTCGCAGATCCCCTTGGTTCCGCGGAAGTCTTCACTGACGCGTCCCAAGCCGGGGTACTGCCTGCACTGACTAGCGACAGAAGCCCCGCTCTTGTAGACGAGGTTGACGGCAAAGTGATCGAAGATTTCGCTCGGCTGATCCGGCGTAATCACCCGGCGTCCGCCCACACCGAAAGCGCTCACGGGTGTTTCACCAAGGAACCAGTTGGCCACGTCAATGTTGTGCACGTGCTGTTCGCAGATATGGTCGCCGGAGAGGTAGGCGTAGTGGTACCAGTTGTGAACCTGGGCAGTGACGTCGGTCATCCCTTCCTCACGCTTGCGCCACCAGATGCCAGAGCCATTCCAATAAACATTGGCCTGAAGAATCTCGCCAATGGCGCCGTCCTTCACGCGCTTGTAAGTTTCGCGGTACTTGTCGTCATAGTGGCGTTGAAGGCCAACAACGACCTTCAGTCCCTTTTTGTCGGCTTCCTGCGCCGCTTCCAGCACCTTGCGGGCGCCAGCCGCGTCAACGCAGACGGGCTTCTCCATGAACACATGTTTGCCAGAGGCCACGGCCGCGGCGAAATGAAACGGGCGGAATCCGGGGGGCGTTGCGAGGATGACCATGTCCACGTCCTTGTCCTGAAGCACCTTCATGTAGCCGTCGAGGCCGACGTACATTTTTTCAGGAGTCACGGCAACCTTGTCTCCGTGCTTGGCCTTGAGTCCCTTGACCGTGTTTTCCACGCGGTTCGAAAAGGCGTCAGCTACTGCGACGATCTTCACGTTAGATCCAGGGACGCTGAGCGTTTGGTCCGCAGCGCCTGAGCCACGGCCCCCACAGCCAATCAGGCCGATGCGGATGAGCGAGTTTTCAGCATTGGCCTGGCCCCGCATGATGTAGGGGAAGGCGGCCATGCCTGCTCCAACGACACCGGCTGTTTTGATGAGCTCACGGCGCGACAGCACCGGTTTTGAAATTTCTGACATAGGTGGGAACAACTAAAGGTTAGGGTTGAGTGATAAGAGATAGATCAGACCAACAAACTGATCCAGCGCAGAGTCAAAAATTAGGGCCGCCTTTCCCGGAAGAAAGGCGGCCCGTAAAATCCAGTCTGCTCAGCGGCTTTTTAGTGGGAAGCTTCGGCAGATCCTTCTGCCGGCGCCTTCGCCGCCTCGTCGCGTTCCTTCATCGCCGCCCGACGGGAGAGCTTCACGCGGCCCTTGTCGTCGATGCCCACGCATTTCACCCACACCAGTTCACCCACCTTCACAACGTCTTCCGTGCGGTTGACGCGTTGCTCGGCGAGTTCCGAGATATGGCACAGACCGTCCTTGCCCGGCAACACTTCGACGAAAGCACCGAACTCCTTGATGGAAACCACGCGGCCCTGGTACGTCTGGCCGATTTCGATTTCCGCCGTCATCCCAGTGATGATCTGGCGCGCGCGCGCCATTCCTTCCGGGTTGTTGGAGTAGATGTGCACCTTGCCGTCGTCGTCGATATTGATCTCGCAACCCGTCTCGGCGACGATGCTCTTGATGTTTTTGCCGCCAGGCCCGATAAGCTGGCCGATCTTGTCGACGGGGATTTTCACCGTCTCAATACGCGGAGCATATTTGGACATCTCAACGCGGGCCGTGGGCATCACAGTGTGCATGAATCCAAGGATTTCCGTGCGCAGCTTCTTGGCCTGATGGATCGCGTCCACCATGATGAAGTGGGGAAGACCGGTGAGCTTCAGATCGAGCTGGAAGCCCGTGATCCCAGCGTCTGTGCCGCAAATCTTGAAGTCCATGTCGCCGAAGTGATCTTCACTTCCGATGATGTCTGACAGCATCGAGTGGCGATGTAACTTTCCGCCCTCAAATTCCGTAACGAGTCCTACAGAAATCCCTGCAACAGGGGCTTTTAGAGGAACTCCTGCATCGAGGAGCGCAAGCACGCCGCCGCAAACACTGGCCATCGAAGTGGAGCCGTTGGACTCCATAATTTCCGAAGACACGCGGATCGCGTAGGGGAAGTCTTCGGCAGACGGGATCACCGGTGCGATGGAACGCTCAGCAAGAGCTCCATGCCCAATTTCGCGGCGACCAGGACTGCCCGTGCGCCCGGTTTCACCGACGGAAAACGGGGGGAAATTGTAATGCAGAATGAAGCGCTTGGTGGTGACGCCGCCAGTGTAGCCGTCCAACTCCTGTGCTTCTCCAGTCGTGGCAAGGGTCGCCAAGGCCACCGCCTGAGTTTCACCGCGAGCAAACAATGCTGACCCGTGCGAACGGGGCAAAAGCCCCACTTCACCAGTGAGTTTGCGCAGTTCGTCAAGCTTGCGTCCATCGCAGCGGACCGCTTTGTCCAAGATCGAGATGCGAAAGGCTTTCTTCTGCAGATAATCAAACGCCTGACTGACTTCAAAGGAGGTCGCCTCGGGGTAACGCGCCTTGACAGCTGCGCTCACTTCAGAACGCAATGCTTCAACCGCCTTCCCGCGAGCTACTTTACTTGGCAGGTAAATGGCGCCTTCAATGCGGTCGCCCGCCACTGAGTAGGCGATTTCCATCAAGTCCTCACGCACGAGCATGAGGGGCACTTCGCGCTTACTCTTCCCTGCGGCAGCGGCAAGCTGCAACTGGGCTTCCACCAGGGCGCGGGCATGGATCTGGGCAAACTCAAGAGCTGCAATAAAATCAGCCTCAGGAATTTCGTTGGCCTCGCCTTCGATCATGACGCATTCGTCCTTGGAACCGACATAAACGAGATCCAAGTCGCTGTGTTCACGCTCCGCGTGCGTCGGGTTTGCGATGAACTGGCCGTTCACGCGGCCCACGCGCACCGCACCCACAGGGCCGGCGAAGGGAATGTCGGAAACCATCAAAGCAGCGGAAGCGCCGTTGATGGAAAGCATGTCGGGATCATTCTGACCGTCCGCGCTCAGCAAGACGGTAATGATTTGGGTGTCATAAAGATACCCTTTTGGGAACAAAGGGCGCAGAGGCCGGTCTGTCATCCGAGCGGTCAGGATTTCCTTTTCGCTCGGGCGCCCTTCGCGACGGAAATAGCCTCCGGGGATCTTGCCGACGGCGGCGGCTTTTTCGCGGTAGTCAACGGTCAGCGGGAAGAAGTCCTGGCCTTCCTTGATTTTGGTCGCGGACACCGCTGAAACCATGATGATGGTTTCACCGCACTGGACCGTGACGGCGCCGTCTGCGAGTTTGGCAAGCTTGCCAGTTTCAAACTGAATGGTGGTGGAGCCGATGTGGCTCGTTACGTTATGGATCATTGTCTTTTCTTAAAAACCCGGGAACCAAGCCTGATCCCTGGCTCGTAGCCCAGCCTCCTCTCCAATCCCCTTTTGAGATGGGTGAAAAGGCTGGGCTCCGTCCAAGGGTCACAGGTCCCCCGCCCCGGGTGGGTTGGTTGGGGAAAATGGAGTTGAGAAAAAGAGACGCGTGCTGCGTCTTTTCCTAAAAATGGGCCGCCCCCATGCGGATGGGGGCGGCTTGAGTCAATCGAACAGGTCGAAGCAAATGCCCGCTAATTAGCGGCGCAAGTTAAGCTTCTCTAGGAGTGCCTTGTACCGGTCGTTAGAAGTGCGCTTGAGGTAGTCTAGGAGCTTGCGTCGACGAGCCACCATCATCAATAGACCACGGCGCGAGGCGTGATCCTTGGTGTGCATCTTAAAATGGTCGGTGAGCTGTGAGATGCGATGCGTCAGCAATGCAACCTGTACGTCGGCGCTGCCCGTATCTTTATCGTGTAGGCGAAGCGCCTGAATTTCCGTTGTTTCTGACATAAATCCTAATTTCTTGAACCGCTAAGTATGGGGCATTCGCCGGGAGAATCAAGCAGATCCTCAAACTCCCATTGCAGAGCGTGTGGCAAGGAGCAGAACTCCATAGGCAATTCCAGAAATGCAGACGGCCTTCCAGCGCCAGCCTGCAGCACTCGCCCAATGGATCGCATCCCTGAGTACGTAAGGGGTTCCAATGAAAAACAGCCCGGCCACAATCCACCCGTACACCAGGCCCACAAGCCACAACCTACCCGTCTCCTGGCGCATCCAGCACGCCTCCAAAAGAGGCTCGGCTGCCAAAAGAAGGAGCATCCCCAGCGCACGCACTGAAAGAAACTCCTGAACAAAGCGCAGCATCAGCCCTGCCCCCACCACGGTGAAAAGGAGAAACTTGCTACGCATCGAGCTGAATTCCCCCAGGTCGGTGAAAGCGACGAGCCCAGCAAACCAACCGGCCGCAGCGACAAACAAGAGCACACCTGAGGGAACCGACCGGGGGAACGCGCGCAAATGCCTCTGAACAAAGCTCCCAAAGGAAAGCGCGGCGAGGTGCCCGGTCACAAGCGCGATTCCAACCACCAAAAGAGCGGTCTCAAGTGTGAGAGAATAAATCATGGGGAGCGGGAGAGAAAAACCGAGGCGCAACTGTTTCTCAACATCAAACGCATCACTCAATGAAAACAAACACAAAGACGCAGCATGAAACCTCGCTAGCATCCGCCGCGCTCTCTGCTTAAAACTTCCGATCAAATCCGCCCCTCCCCGGAGTTCTAAGCGCTCAATCCTGAGCTTCGTCTTCAAGCCACCGCCTCCACTCAGGGCCGCACTTGTGTTGAAGCCGGCGCCCAAATCCTCTCCGATGGGTCTGCCAAATGATATTTTCTTCACACAAGACTTCGAGCTTGAGCGAGCAGCCACTCGCGGATCTGTTCTCATAAATGCACTCCGTTCTCATTTTAACTGCCGGCTACGGTGAGGGCCACAATGCGGCGGCACGCGGACTCAAAGAGGGTTTTGATCTCCTAGGCGAGACCAACGCGGAGGTGCTGGATCTTTTTGCTCCCGCTTTCGGCAAATATTATCAGCGCAGCAGAGGCGACTACCTGAAGATGGCTAACAACACCCCTGCCCTGTGGGCCGCTATCTACACGGCGCTGGACCGTTTTCCCTTCACCAGCCAATTGCTGTCTCTTCTAGGGCCGCTCAAACGCGAATTGATCAGCGCGCTTAAAACGCACCGCCCCTCCGCAGTAATCTCGGTCTATCCAGTCTACGGCCATCTTATCGCCGCAGCGGCACGGGAAGCAGGCCTTCCGGGATTGAAGTCTTACGTGCTCATCACCGACTCGATCACGGTAAACTCGGTTTGGTACAAATGCGGTGCGGATGCCTTTCTTGTCCCAAACGATGACACCGCTGCAGTCCTGAGCGCGGCGCGCGTCCCTGCCGAGAATTTGTTTGTGAGCGGGTTTCCGGTTTCAACCAAATACGCCGCCCAAGGAGAAGCCCGCCCAGACCCCGGAGGGAGCGTCCCGCCCCGAGTGCTCTACATGATCAACGGCCTGCCCGCGCGCGCGGTCGCTCTCGTAGAACGAATTTTAAGAGAAAGCAGCGTCGAACTGACAGTCACCGCCGGCAAGGATGAAGCTCTTAAAAAGACCTTAGAAGAGATGGCTGCGCGCATGCAGCGGCGGCTAACGGTGCTAGGATGGGTGAACAACATGCCCCAACTACTTCGTCGCAACCATCTGCTCATTGGTAAGGCAGGCGGCGCGGCAGTCCAGGAAGCACTCGCCGCAAAAACCCCCATGCTCATCACCCAGATTCTCCCCGGCCAGGAGGAGGGAAACGCCCGGCTTCTGCTCCAAAACGGCTGCGGCGCCCACTGTCCTACCAACGAAGCCATCGTGAAGTCCCTCGCCCATCTTTTCGAACGGAACGCAGACGGCTGGAATCAAATGCATCGGCACACCTGCGCCCTCAGCCGGCCGGATGCAGCGATTACCACCGCGCGTTGGCTGGCACAACGCATCAAAAACACAGCTTCAACGCCCAAACGTAACTTTGGACTCAGAGCCAATAAAGACTAGCACTCGCGCGCTTCAGCTGTATGAGAGGGTCGTGCCCCGATGTTCGCCGACAGATTAAAATTCATTTCTGAAAAAATAAGAGCCGCCAGCGCTCGTTCGCCGTTCAAAAGCAAGCAGGCCGTAAGACTCGTCGCCGTTTCCAAAACGCACCCCCCAGAATCCATTTTAGAGGCTCTGGAAAACGGGGTCACCGTCTTTGGAGAAAACCGCGTCCAGGAAGCGAAGGCAAAAATCCTGCGGCTTCCCACCCGTTGCCACTGGCACTTCATAGGGCATCTTCAAAAAAACAAAATCCGCCAAGCGCTGCCCTTGTTTGAGCTGATCCATGGCGTCGACTCTCTAGCGATCGCTCGGGACATCGACCGGATCGCCTCGGAAACCGGTCTTTTCCCGAAAATACTTTTGGAGGTGAACGTTGCGGGCGAGCAGACGAAATTTGGCTTCGCCCCCGAGCGTGTGCACTCCGAGATGAAGGAGCTCAGGCAGCTTCCGAGACTTCAAATTGAGGGACTCATGACAATCCCCCCGCCGGCGGCAAGCCCCGAAGGATCACGCAAACACTTCGTGGCGTTAAGGAAACTCCGCGATACCCTGGAGGCTGATTTCGCCCTCTCGCTCCCCGAACTTTCCATGGGAATGAGCGAGGACTTCGAAGTCGCGATTGAAGAAGGCGCGACGCTTGTAAGAATTGGCACTGCACTTTTCGGCGATCGATCCGGAAAAACCTGGCGCCCCGAGGAGCCTGATTCGCTGGACGATTAGCCCAAAAGACGACAGACTCGCAAACCTTCGACTTCCTCCTCCGCTCACATGAACACACGCCTTACGCCCACAAACATCGCCTTCATCGGCGAGGAATTGGCCGTAGCGTGGAGTGACGGTCTCGAAAGTTTTTTTTCCTTGGAGGCTTTGCGTAAAAATTGCCCCTGCGCGATGTGCCAGGGAGAAGCCGACGTGATGGGGGAAGTCGCCCGCCCCGAGCGCAAGTTCACCCCCCAAAGCTTTGAGCTTAAAGCCGTCCAAAACGTGGGTGGATATGCTCTGCAACCCCTCTGGGCGGACAGTCACAACACCGGCCTGTATTCGTTCCGCTACCTGCGCGAGCTCGGAACACAACTCGCAGAAAAAGCGCCATGAAGCTTTCCTCCAGAATAGGGATCGTAGCCTTCACCCTAGGAAGTTGCGCCCTCGCAGCCTTCCTGCGATTCCAGGAAACCGACCCCACCCGGGAACCCGCTCCTTTCGAACTTTTTGACGCCATTCAAACTCAGCTTTTGGCACTCCGTTCCCAGCGCTACCAGGCGGCATATCTCCAAGCTTCAAGCCGCTACATGGACAGCCACGGCCTCGACGGGTTCATCGAAACCGCCCGCGGCGATAACGCAGCTATCCGACAGGCCTTGCGCTGGGAGTTCGGATTTGTCGCAGACCGGGGGGAAGAAACTGCCGTGGACGTCCGCTTTTTCCTTCCAAGCGGACAATCCCTGTCCGCCACATACACGGTTGTCCGGGAAAATCGGGAATGGAAAATCGACCATGTCTGGTTTGCTCCCCCGTCGCAACCGCGCGCGGTCGCGGGGCTACGTCTCTGACGCCACGCGCGCAGTGCGCTGCAGAACTCGGAATGCCGAAACACTTTTGCCCATAGGCAATCGAAACAGTGCCGCATGCAAGCAGGGCGCCAAGGCGTGTTCACCGGGAAAAGGCCCCTCCCGGTCCCCAACGGGGCTGCGTTGTTGAAGCGCCATTTCAGGACTTGGATTTCCATGCATTCTATCCAGCGCGTCACCCTCCGCTGTAATATTCAGCCCACTTTGCGCACCTGAAAATACGCGCTTCGTCATGAACGCGGACTGGGTGAATTCATCAGGAAATAAATCTAATTGCGAGCACTCATAGGAGTTTTATTAAAGGGGAGTACTTATTTGTTCTTAGCGCCGAGCTCCCCTCCTCCCCATTCAGAAAACTCGGCCTTCAAAACGCTTCCACGGAATGATTCCTCCCCTGATCTCCTCAATCGCTCACACCGCACTCGCCTTGGGCGTTGTTCTCTTTTCTGCGATGCTACCAGTGCGCGCATTTTCGGCGGAAATTCCGACAGCCCAACCAGCGCCTGTAAGTTTCGTGAACGAAGTCGTTCCGATTCTTACAAAACTGGGCTGTAACGGCGGCACCTGCCATGGCAAGGCGACAGGCCAAAACGGATTCAAACTTTCCCTGTTTGGATTCGAGCCCGACGAAGACTACGAGCACCTCGTTTACGAGCAGAGGGGCCGCAGGCTGACACCCTCCGCGCCTGAGGAAAGCCTTCTCCTCACAAAGGGAGCGGCTAGCGTGCCACACGGGGGAGGCCGCCGCCTGGAACATGGAACACCAACACACAACACGCTCAGCCAATGGATTGCCCAGGGAATGCCAAACGACTTGGATGACCCCGCCCGGCCCCGCCTGTTGAGCATCGAGGTGCTTCCAAAGGGGCTTTTAATGAAGGCAGGGGCTTCTCAAACGCTCAAGGTAACCGCTCGCTTCTCCGACGGCAGCATCCGCGACATCACCCAATTCGCTTCCCTGGAGGTCAACACCAAGGGCATGGCGGCCGTGGACGAAAACTCGGCAACCTTCACCATGGGCACACGCCCAGGCAGTGTCAGCGTCATGGCCCGTTATCAGGACAAGGTGTCCATCTTCCGCGCCACGCTGCCCGTGGGCGCCCCCGTGCAGGAGCTCCCTCCCGAGCAAAACTTTATCGACAAAGCCATCTTCAACCGCCTCAGGGAAATAGGAATGCCTCCCTCGCCTCTTTGCGACGATTCTACGTTCTTGCGCAGGGTGACGCTCGACCTTGCCGGGAGGCTTCCCTCTGCAGAGGAGGCCCGACTTTTTATTGCAGACGCAGCGCCCGACAAACGCGCCCGCAAAATTGACGTACTGCTCGAGAGCCCAGAATACGCAGACACCTTTGCCAACTACTGGAGCGCCCTGCTCCGCAACCGGCGGGGCGACATTCCAAACACCCGTGACCCCTCTCACATCCACGGCAACTTCGCCTTCCACGGGTGGATCCGGGAAAGCCTCTACCACAATAAACCCTATGACAAATTTGTGCGCGAACTCCTCACCGCCGCAGGAAATTCCAGCGATTCCCCTGCCGTCACTTGGTACCGCCAGGTAAACACCCAGATCCAGCAGACCGAGGACACAGCCCAGCTTTTTCTTGGCGTGCGCATCCAATGCGCCCAATGCCATCACCATCCCTACGAACAATGGAGCCAGAGGGATTATTACTCGCTGGGAGCCTACTTTTCACAACTCGACCGCGTGGTTTCTAAGAACCAAATGGCAGAGTTTATCGTTTCGGTAAAACGGACCGAGCCTCAAGCGACCCACAAAAAAACGGGAGAGAAGTTGCTGCCTGCGGCCATCGGTTCCGCGGCACCGCCGCTTTCTGCAGATGATGACGCGCGAACCGCCCTTGCAGACTGGCTCGTGGAGAAGTCCAACCCGTATTTTTCAAAGGCCCTCGTCAACCGCTACTGGAAGATCCTCTTCAACCGCGGGTTCGTCGATCCAGAAGACGACATGAGAGACACCAACCCTCCATCCCATCCCGAACTACTAGAGGCTCTTTCCATCGAGTTTAGAAACACCGGCTACGACCTCAAAAAGCTCCTCAGGTTGTTCGCAAACTCAAGCACCTACCAACTCGCTTCCGCTCCGAATGCCCACAACACAGACGATTCTCAATATTTTTCGCGCTACTACGCCAGGCGCCTTTCGGCCGAGCAGTTGCTCGATGCCGTCAATGCGGTAACCGGCACGATAGACAACTGGGCCAACCAACCAGCCGCGACCCGCGCCGTACAGCTTCCTGACAGCTCCTACAACACGGGTGGAATCCTCCGCGAGTTTGGTCGCCCGGACTCCTCTACCGCCTGCACCTGCGAACGTCAGAGCATCGCAAGCCTCGGGCAAAGCCTGCTGCTGGCCACCTCGGACCAAATCCAAAACAAACTCGCAGCCAACACCGGTACCGCGCGCAAACTGGCCAAGGACTCCACTCGTGGAAATTCCGAAAAGTTAGAAGAGCTTTACCTGCTCGCCTTCGCGCGCATCCCTACGCAGACCGAGACGGAGGTGGCACTGCGCCACCTTAAAGCGGCGAGCACGGCAAAGGATCCCGCAGCAGCCATTCAGAACGCCTGGGAAGATCTACTTTGGGCCACGCTCAGCAGCGGAGAGTTCCTCCTCAACCACTAGCCGTGAAACGCTCCTCACTTTCGCTGTTGTCGCTCCTCCTGGCGGCCCACGCCTTCGCCCAGTGGCCGGAGCCTAGGCTCACCGTTCTCTCGCCCAGCGGCGCGCAAGCTGGCACGTCGGTGTCAATCCTCGCAACTGGGACCGACCTCGAGGACGCAGATCTGCAATTCTCCCAACCCGGTTTTGTCGCGATCCGGGATGCGAAGAACCCGAAAATATGGAACGTTGAAATTTCAAAAGCCGTTACTCCCGGCCTTTACGACGCGAGAGTTGCTGGAAAAAACGGTGTTTCAAACCCTCGCCGCTTTGAAGTGAGTTCACTTACAGAAACCGAGGCATCTCCGAAAGCACTCGCCAAACAGGAGTCCCAGGAGATCCGCCTGCCCGGCGTGATCCACGGAAGCGTGCCGAAACAGGGAATATTGTGGTTTACAATTCCAACGGTGAGAGGACAGGAAATCGTTTTTGACTGTCATTCTAAAAACCTGGATTCGCGAATGGAACCCGCTCTGGCACTATTTGATGCGGCGGGTCGCGAACTGGCTCGCGTGCGCAACAAACCATTGCGATGGACGCCGGAGTCGGACGGTCCACTTTGGCTGAGCCTGCGCGACTTTATCAACAACGGAGGGAACGAGCACTTTTTCCGCCTCTATTTCGGAACCCCCGAAGATCTAAAAAAAGCGCAAGGGCCCGCCACTCCACTATTCTGGCCGCCGCTGGTGAAGTCCGTCCTGGAGCAGGAACCCAACGACGGGGCCAAGGCTGAAACCGTGTCGCCACCGATTGAAATAGCTGGTGATTTTTTTCCTACCCGCGATGTGGACGCCTTCAAGTTCGAGGCCAAAAAAGGAGACGTCTGGTGGCTGGAAGTTTTTTCCGAACGGCTTGGAATCCCAACGCACCCCCGTCTGGTAGTCGAGCGCCTCGCCGTCGACAAAGAGGGGAAACAGACTTCGCAGGACGCCGTTCTTTTGGACGATGCACCGCCCTTTGCGGGCGATGCGGATTTCAACGGCCAGCACTTCGACCCGTCCGGACGATTTGAAGCAAAGGAGGACGGCACGTACCGAGTGCAGATTCGGGACATCAACAATACCATCGAGCCCAGCCACGTGCGCCGCTACCAACTCAGCATCCGGAAACCGGCGCCTGATTTTGCTCTGGTTGCTGCAGTCATGACGCCGACTCCCAACAAGACCTTTAAAGATTTCACCGGAGCTGCCATCCAGGTTCGATCCGCAAACCTCCGGCCCGCACAGGTGTTTCCTCTGCGTGTCCTAGCGCTACGAAGGGACGGTTTTGAAGGCGCGATCTCCGTGGGCGCAGAAAATCTCCCGCCGGGCCTGACGGTAGAGCCTAGTGTCATCGGGCCGAAACAAAACGAAGGCACGCTGCTTCTGCGCGCCGCGGACAGCGCTGCCCCCTGGTCGGGGAGCATCCGCATCACCGGAACTGCCCTTGTGGGCGGGACGGAGCGCAAACACGTTGCGAGGGCCTCCACTCCAGTTTGGGAAAGCACCGTGAGCGAGTTTATCGAACCTCCCCGCTCCCGGTTCATGGACGCAATGGCATGTGCAATTGTGGCCGATGCCCCGTTCGTCGACATCCTTCTCGCGGAGCGTGAAGCGGCGGAGGTTGGCGCCGCTGAGAAAGTAAAATTCCGGCTCAAGGTGGATCACCAATCCGGCGAAGCGGCGCCCGTGAAAGTTAAAATCATGGGCCTCGCCGGACTGGAGAAGGCCAAAGAAACGGAAATCTCGGTCAAAGACGCGAACGCCGAATACGAGCTGGACCTGGCACCTCTTAAACTCTCGCCCGGCGATTACACGGTATGGTTCCGAGGGGAGCAAAAAGTAAAGCGAGAGGTGAAAGGGAAACCCGCTGACATGACCTTGGTGCTTTGCTCCAACAGCCTGCCCATCAGAATTAAGGAGACGCGAAAGCCATGAAAACACTGCGGCTATTTCTCCTGCTGACCTGCCTAGCATCCCCTGCAGCAAAGGCTGAACCGCTTTCATTCGCGCGCGATATCCAGCCGCTACTCGAACAAAGCTGCCTTCCCTGCCACAACAAGACGAAGTCCGAAGGCGGCCTTATCCTGGAAACCCCGGAGGCCATGAAGGAGGGCGGTGACAATGGCCCCACTCTTGTGCCTAACCGCGCTTTGGAAAGCTTGATCTACCAGACCGCCGCCCGAAAAAAGAAACCTTTTATGCCCCCGGAAGCAAACAAGGCCAAGGCTCCGCATTTGGAGGCGAACCAACTCGAAATTCTGCGGCGTTGGATTGACGAAGGTGCGACCGGTAGCGCCAGACCCCGGCAGGCGGTCGCGTGGAAGGCCATGCCTACGAAAGTCAGGGGTATCAGCGCGCTCGCAAGCAATCCGGATGGCCACTACGGAGCGGCGGCTCGTGGCAATACCGTCACGGTGTATGACCTGCTTCAGCAACGGGAGGTGTTCGCCTTCAAAGCACATCCGGACGTCGTCACTTCGGTCACGTTTAGTCCAGACGGCCTCTATCTTGCGACAGGCAGCACCGGAGAGGTGAAGCTCTGGAAAAAAACAGGAGTTCAGCCCGCCTCCCTTCCCGGCACAGCAGCAACGGCAGGCATCAGCCAGGACGGCGCCATAGAGGCGGTCATTGTTGAAGGCGGCACCGTGGAATTGAGAGAGGTTGCCTCGAAGAAAAAAATATCCTCCCTAGTCACGGACCGTGCCCTTTTAGACCAAAGCGCGCTTGCAAAAATGGAACTGGCTGGCGCCACCTTCGAATTGGAATTTCTGGAGGGCGAACTCAAGAACACGAAAGAGCGAATCACGAAAATGACGGCCGACCTTGAGAAAGCCAACAAGGAGCATACGGCCCTCCTGGCAAAACGCGCAGACCGAGCCAAGGCCCTCACCGAGGCCACTGCGAAGCGGGACGCGCTGCTCCTAGAACGGGACTCCCTCGATGACTCCTTCATGACCGCGACCCGCGCGCTAGAGCAGGCCAAGGCTGCAGAGGCTGGGGCTCTCGCCTCCCTTAAAACGGCCGAAACGTCAAAGGCCTCAGCCACTGGGGAACAAGTTCCCGTTGCAACGCAAGGCGTCGAGGAAGCGAAAATTACCGCAAAAAAGACAGAGGAGGAACGGATGGGACGGGAGGCCGCCTTAAAAAAAACGAAGGATGAATTGGATGCGAAGCAGAAGCTCGTCACAGAATTCATCAAGACTGTGGGAGAAGCAGCAAGCGCGATTTCCAGCGCAAAGACTGCTGAACTAAACGCCTCGGATTTCGCCTCAGTCCTCGAACACCTCAAAAAAAACGAGCCCATCCAAAACACTGCTGCTGAGCAGGCTAAGTCTTTACTTGCAGAAGCCAAAAACCGCTCCGCATTGGTACTCGCCGCGATTGAGGCGTACCGCCCGCCCCCCGCAGATTCACTGAGCTTCGGAGCGGATGGCATTCTTCTCACAAAACATTCAGACGGAAAAATTCGCGCCTGGCACGGCACGACGGGAACACCAATTGCCTCCGATGACGTACAACCGCGTTGGGAAATGATTCGAGTCATTGGGGACGCCTCGAAGGTTGTATCGCCATTTTCCGGCCGAGTGAATTCCGTGGCGTTTTCGCCCGATGGCAAATCGCTTGCCACTGGCAGCGGTGAGGCCTCCCGGAGCGGGGAGATCAAATTTTGGGACGTTGCGACAGGTCAACTGCAGCGTGAGCTCGTCAAACCGCACAAAGACGCCGTCTTGAGTCTGAACTTTTCGCGGGATGGAAAATGGCTGGCGAGCGGCTCTGCAGACCGGGCGGTTCGAATTTGGGAGGTTTCCAATGGGAAGATGTTCCGCAACCTGGAGGCGCACGCGAACCACGTGCTGTCCGTGTCCTTCCGCGCGGACGCCCGCCGCCTTGTGAGCGCCGGTTCAGACAACGTGCTCAAAGTCTGGAACGTGGAGAACTCGGACGTGGTGACTACGGTGAGCGGTTTTACCAAGGAGGTAAACAACGCGCTTTATTTGGGCCGAGGCGACGAAATGCTCGCGACAAGCGGCAGCCCCCTGGTCCGCATCGTGAAGGACGCCGGCGGCGACGTCCGGGCCAAGACCGAGGGCTTTTCCAAATTCATCACCACGGCCGCGGCGGCCTGGGATGGAAAAACGCAGCTCGTGGGCGACGTCGACGGCACACTGCGGCTCCTAAGCCCGGAGGGAAAAATCCTCCGGGAATGGGCCCGCTAAAGCTACCGGCACTTTTTGCTCCGCCCCTCCCGCTCTGTCCCATATTGTGCTCCCCATCAGACCTTCTTGTCGGTTAATGTCCCTTACCATCCCACAATGAAATCCAATTTCTGCCCCGGCCCGATTTCTCGTCGCAGCTTCCTCCAATTCGGGGGACTCTCCATGCTTGGAATGAACTTGGCGGATTCACTCCGAGTCCAGGCGGCACAACCCGCCGGGCTTCCCCAAGTTTCCGCGGACACCTCCGTGATCTTCATCTGGCTTCCCGGCGGTCCGCCGCACATGGAAACCTACGACATGAAACCGGACGCACCCGTGGAATATCGGGGAATTTTCAGGCCGATTAAGACCAACGTTTCCGGAATGGAGATCTGCGAATTGCTGCCGCTCCAGGCCAAGATTGCAGACAAGTTTAATATCATCCGATCGGTCAGCCACGATTTCAGCGATCACGGGGGCGGCCACAAACGCTTCCTCACCGGCCGTATTCCGGCCACCCCAGTCGGTACCGTGAACGATGCTCCCGCAGTCACAAGCGTGATTTTCAAATGCCTGACTGAAAACGGCGGCTTCAAAGAGGGGATGCCTCCGGTGGTTTTCGGAGCAGACGCCGGACGCAGCGGCTTGGACGTTTTTGCAAACGGTCCCGCCTATTTGGGAGGGGCGAACACCCCCTTTATTGTTGCAGGCGACCCTAGCGACAAGTCCTTCAAGGTACAAAACCTTGGGATCTCGCGGGAAATGGAAACCCGGCTTGAGGACCGTATGGCTCTCCGCCGCGGCTTGGATAATTTCCGCCGCGACATGGATCAAAGCGGCGTGCTGCAGGCCATGGACAGCTTCAACCAGAACGCCTACCAGATGCTCACCAGCGAGAAGGTGCGCAACGCCTTCGACATTTCGCAGGAACCGCCGCGCGTGCGCGAACGCTACGGAATGCACGCCTACGGGCAGCGCGGGCTCATGGCACGCCGCCTTGTGGAGGCCGGATGCCGGTTTGTCGAAATGGTGTGGGAAAACCCGTTCCCAGGCAAACCACAACCCGCTGACTGCGTCTACAACTGGGACAGCCACGCGGTGAACTGCAACATTTTCAACGATGCTCGCTGGCGTTTTCCCGCCTACGACCAGGCAGTGTCGGCCCTCATCGAGGACCTCTACGCACGCGGTCTCGACCGCCGCACCCTGCTGGTCGTCACCGGCGAATTTGGACGTACCCCGAAGATCAGTACTGCGGTGGGCACTGCCAACAAAATCACTCAGCCCGGGCGCGACCATTGGTCCAAGGCCATGTCCATGATCGTCTCTGGCGGAGGCATGCGCACCGGCCAGATCATTGGTGCGACCAATAGCCGCGGAGAATACCCCGTAGAAAGACCGCTCACTCCCAATGATTTGTGGGCTACCGTTTACCAGCACTTGGGCATCGATTCCTCCCGCAGCTTCCTCGACCACCAGGGGCGCCCGATGCCGATCCTACCCTTTGGCGACACGATCGACGAATTGCTCCCCGCAAAGACAGTGTAGCCAAAGGTACCCATGCTCTCCGACGGATGGATTAACAGACGCAGTTTCCTCGCGGCCCAAGGCCTGGCCGTCCTCGGTGCGTGGGCGCCTAAGGCCTCTGCTGCCCCCTCAGCGACTGCGCTCGACATCATTGATTGCCACACACACTTCTACGACCCAGCCCGCCCGCAAGGCGTTCCCTGGCCTGCAAAAAACACCCCGCTTTACAGAACAGTACTGCCAAAGCATCTCAAGGAGCAGCCTCAATTCCGGCCCGTTACGGGAACTGTGATCGTGGAAGCCAGCCCATGGGTGGAGGATAATCAGTGGCTATTGGATATCGCGAAGACCGATCCCTTCATCACAGGCATCGTGGGCAACCTGAACCCAGGCAGTGCTGACTTTTCCAAAGACCTGCGGCGTTTCGCGGCGAATCCGCTCTTCCGCGGAATCCGGGTCTCCGCCGATGTACTTAGAACGGCTCTGGAGGCAGGGCGGTTGGAGGGATTCCATCTCATGGCCGACTTGGACCTGGCTCTGGACATCAATGGAAAGGACTCCGCAACACTGGCAGCCCGACTGGCGACGAACGTGCCCGGCCTGCGCATCGTTCTAAACCACCTTGGCAGCGTGGTGGTGACCGCGGAAGCGCCACCAAAAGACTGGGCCGAGGGGTTGGGGATGGCGGCAAGCCATCGAAACATCTGGATAAAAATTTCTGCGCTTGCGGAAAGTGCTGCGCAGAACGGCAAAACCGCACCTTTGGATCTGGCCTTTTACCGGCCCTACATCGATGTGATCTGGAATGCCTTCGGCGACGAGAGGGTCATCTACGGGAGCAACTGGCCGGTATCGGAAAGAGCGTGCGATTACCTTACTGTGCAGCGCATCGCGCTCGAGTACGCCTTTGAGAAAGGCGATGCAGCAACCCGAAAATTTTGTTCGTTGAACGCAAAACGTGCCTATAAGTGGCTGGATCGACCTGAAAGAATTCAAGGCGGCAATCGCCCCGCCTCTCCCTAAAAACCACACCATGTCCTTCCCTCTCCGCTCTCCAAAAACCACGGTCGGCGGCAGGGTGGTCTTCGGACGCATCTTCGACATAACCAGTCTCTTTGACTCGGAGGGAAAGCTCTCGGAGACTGATAGTTGGGGCTGATCGAAGGCGCGCACCTTCGATGATCGAGTCTGCCGCTTTTTGGGAGTTTCTTTCGAAGCCCTCAGGCACTGGTTGGCAATTTGATCTGGCACTCGCAGGCGGCAGGGTTTTTCCACCGCGACTCGAAGAGTGCCGCCAATGGAGTTTCAAAAAAGTCAGCTAGCGAGAGCGACCTGGAGTCTGTCCACATTTGAACCTTCCCTCATTGGGTGCATTCGAAATTCGTTGTCCCACGTTGGACGAGGCCCTGCCCCTAACCCTATCGTCGCTTCCACTCCATCACCCGCCAGTCCGTTGCGACTCGTTCCACTCTTCCCATCATATGCTCCACCGCTACCGCATCTGGCTTATTCCAGCACTTCTACTAGCCGCGATCATCGGGCCCTTCCTCATCTGGGGGGACACCTTCGAATCCCTCCTCAGCCCAGACGCCATGCGCTCTCTGTTTGAACAAAACCGCCGCTTCGCATGGCTCATCGGCATCGCGCTTCTCGTCGCCGACCTATTTCTCCCCATCCCTAGCACCATCGTGATGTCCTCTCTGGGATGGCTTTACGGACCGAATACCGGCGGCCTCATTTCCTCCACCGGGTTGTTCCTCTCAGCCTGGATTGCTTACCAGCTCTCGCGTCATCTCGGCCGGCGGCTTGCAGTCCGCCTCGCCGGTGAGAAAAGCCTCACTGCTGCTTCCGAATGGTTTTCCAAAGCAGGCGGCCCCTGCATCGCCATCTCCCGGTGTCTGCCGGTTCTGAACGAGGCTATCTCCTGCCTCGCCGGCCTCAGCGGTTTTCCGCAACGCCAATTCCTCACCGCCGCTCTCCTCGGCAGCGTTCCCACGGGTTTCGTCTTCGC
>QQND01000014.1 GCA_003402745.1 Verrucomicrobiota bacterium | reverse complement strand
TTCCGCGAATTCGTCACCGTCAACCGCGGGACCGCGCCGGGGTCCAAAACGGTGGTGGGGAGCGGAGGCAGCTTTTTGGCGTACAGTCATATTGCGCATGATTGCATTGTGGGTGACCGGGTGATTTTTTCCAATAATGGCACCATCGCCGGGCACGTCGAAGTCGGGGACCATGCGGTGATTGGCGGGTTGACGGCGGTGCACCAGTTCTGCCGGATTGGCGCTTACGCGATCACGGGCGGATGCTCGAAAATCGTGCAGGACGTCCCTCCTTTTATGATCGCTGATGGGAATCCGGCGGAGATTCGCGCCCTGAACAAGGTGGGGTTGGAGCGGCATGGGTTTGGGGTGGAGGTGCTCCGAGAGTTGAGGGAGGCCTACCGGATTCTTTACCGCAGTTCGCTGAATTTGCAGCAGGCGGTGGAGCGCCTCTTGGCCTTTGAAACGCGGACTCCCGAGTTGGAGCGTTTGGTGGCATTTCTAACGAGCAGCCACCGTGGCGTGATTCGCTGAGGCGTTGCAGTCGATGGCTGCGGTGGGTGGGTTTGCTGGCAAACCTTCCGGAGGGGCTTCTGGGGCTTCTGGGGAGGCGGTCCCTCGGGGGGGAGAGAGGTGATTTTTCTTCTGAAATGCGTATATTTTTCCATTTCTACCGCTTCTCTCCCTTGCGCCTCACCTTTACGTGGTACACTGTTAGCCAGAGTCCTAGATGGGACGCGGGCAGGGCCGCATTAACGACCCTGTTTCCCGACTCCTCTTGGAGTTTCCCGACTCCTCCTGGAGTTTCCCGTCGCAGGGCTCTGAACCGAACCGAGCGTTATGATGAACAACTTTACTCCCCGTGCCCAGCAGGTCCTGGCCCTCGCCCGCAAGGAAGCCGACCGATTTAACCATAACTATGTGGGCACCGAGCACCTTCTTTTGGGGCTGATCAAGCTGGGGCAGGGGGTCGCGGTCAATGTCCTTCAAAAAATGGGGCTCGATTTGGAGACCGTCCGCAGCGAAGTGGAAAAGCAGGTTGGGTCGGGCCCGGAGACCAAAATGGTCGGCAACATTCCGTACACGCCTCGGGTGAAAAAGGTTCTGGCCCTCGCGGGCAAGGAAGCCAAGTCTCTCAACCATTCCTATGTCGGCACCGAGCACATTCTCTTGGGGCTTCTGCGCGAGGGCGAGGGGGTGGCCGCCCGGGTGCTCAAAAACCTGGAGGTCGACATAGAGCGGACCCGGAACGAAATTCTCAAGGAATTGGACCCCAACTTCACTCCGTCGGAGGGGGAACCCGAGGGCGGTTCCGACACCGCCGAACCCGCCGCGGCGGGAGGTGCCAAGCGGGATTCCAAAACCCCGGCACTCAAGGCGTTCGGGCGCGACCTCACCGAGGTGGCGCGCAAGGGCGAGATTGACCCGGTGATCGGGCGCGAAAGCGAAATTGAGCGGGTCATCCAAGTGCTCTGTCGCCGCACCAAAAACAACCCGGTCCTCATCGGCGAGGCGGGGGTGGGCAAGACCGCGATTGTCGAGGGGCTCGCCCAGGAACTCGCCCACGGCAACGTGACCGAAATTCTCAGGGACAAAAAGGTCATCACTCTAGACCTAGCCCTCATGGTGGCGGGAACCAAGTACCGCGGCCAGTTTGAGGAGCGCATCAAAGCGGTGATGGACGAGATCCGGCGCACCAAGAACGTGATCCTTTTCATCGACGAACTGCACACCATCGTGGGTGCCGGTTCCGCCGAGGGCGCCATGGACGCCTCCAACATCATCAAACCGGCCCTCAGCCGCGGGGAACTGCAGTGCGTGGGTGCGACCACTCTGAACGAATACCGCAAGTACATTGAGAAGGACTCCGCTTTGGAGCGCCGCTTCCAGCAAGTCAAGGTGGAGGCCCCCACGGTGGAGCAGACCATCCTCATTCTCAAGGGGCTGCGCGGCAAATACGAAGCCCATCACAAGGCCCGCTACACCGAGGAAGCACTCATCGGGGCGGTCAAACTTTCAGACCGGTATTTGACGGGCCGCTTCCTGCCGGACAAGGCCATCGACATCATGGACGAGGCCGGTTCACGCGCACGCATCGCTTCCATGACGCGTCCGCCGGACGTGAAGGAAGTTGAGAAAGAGATTGAGGAGATCCGCGGCCAGAAGGAGGGGGCGATCAAGGCCCAGGACTTCGAGAAGGCGGCGGCACTCAGGGACACCGAAAAGCAGGCGAAAGAGCGGCTTGAAAGCATTCTCACCCGGTGGCGCGAGCAGCGCGAGGAGAAGGAGGTGATCGTGGGCGAGGAAGACATCATGCACGTGCTCTCCAAGTGGACTGGCGTGCCGCTGAGCCGGATGGAACAGGCTGAAACCGCCAAGCTTTTAAAGATGGAGGAGGAACTCCGGGGCAAGGTGATTGGGCAGGAGGAGGCGGTGGTGGCCATTTCCAAGGCGCTGCGCCGGTCCCGGGCGGACCTGAAGGATCCCCGCCGGCCGATTGGTTCGTTTATCTTCCTCGGGCCGACTGGGGTGGGCAAAACCTTTCTGACACAGTGCCTGGCCGAGTTCATGTTCGGGGACCGCGACGCCCTCATTCAGATCGACATGTCTGAGTACATGGAGAAGTTCACTTCCTCCCGGCTGATCGGTTCGCCTCCCGGCTACGTGGGGCACGAGGAGGGCGGGCAGCTTTCCGAGGCGGTGCGCCGCCGTCCGTACTCGGTGGTTCTTTTCGACGAAATTGAAAAGGCGCATCCCGACGTGATGCACTTGCTGCTTCAGATTTTGGAGGAGGGCAAGCTTACGGACTCGCTGGGACGCAAGATCGATTTCCGGAACACGATTATTATCCTGACCTCCAACATCGGCGCTGAGCTGATGAAGCGGCAGGGGGTGATGGGCTTTGGCGCCAACCAGCGGGACGACTCCAAGTACGACGTGATGAAGGACAAAATTCTGGAAGAGGCCAAGAAGGTGCTCAAGCCTGAGTTCATCAACCGCTTGGACGACCTGATTGTGTTTCATCCGCTGGCCAAGCCCGAGTTGTTCCGGATCGTTGATCTGGAAATTTCAAAAGTGGTGGACCGGATCAAGGCGAAGGAAATCACAATTGAGCTCGAGGAGAGCGCCAAGGCGTTTCTGGCTGAAAAAGGGTACGATCCCGACTACGGAGCGCGTCCCATGCGCCGGGCTGTGGAGCGTTACTTGGAAGATCCGATGGCGGAGGAACTCCTGCGCGGCAACATCAAGTCCGGCGACACCGTCAAGGTGAGTGCGGTGGACGGGAAGCTGTCGTTTGCCACCTCCGAAGGGGCGACTCCTGGCGAGGCCGCAGCGGCGTCCGGCGTGGCGTAGAGCTCGGCCGGGCGGCGCGTTGCCTTGGAGAAAAAAGCCTGATCCGAAAAGTTTTTCGAAGGCTCTTTTTCCTTTGCCAGACTTTTCCTTTGCCAGATGGAGACGCGGTGAGGCGGCTAAGGGTAGAACGGGAGCCAACCCCCCCCGAAGTTTCCGCGTTCGGGAGGGGGGGGCCGCAGGCAACGGCATTTGTGGGCCCTCTTTGAAGGCGTCTTCTTTGAAGGCGTCTCTTGGAAGGCGCCTCTTGAAGGACCTCCTGTCGGGCACGGCTCTTAATCCAAGATATATTTTTCGACGTGCAGGTGGGCAAAACCGACGTCCACGCGCTGCCGTAACGCCAGGCGGAGGCGTCCTCCATGGGGAAGACGATCCAAGGGGTTTACCAAAACCAAACGTCCCCCCGGTCGCAGCACCCGCTCTGCTACCGTGAAGAGTCCCGCCAATAGAACCCGCAGATCCGCCACCGGGACACGTTTTCCCAGAGGCGGGTTGGTGATCATCAGGGTGAGTTCTTTCGCTCCCACCATTTTTGGGCCTTCACGGAAGTCGCAGTCCTTGAGGTGCAGGCCCGGCTTTCCCGGGGCGCCGGTGAGCACGGAATGGAGGTTTTCGCGGCAAACGGCTATCGCTTCGGGGCTGAGGTCGGTGCCGAAAACTTCTGAGACGTGACCGCTGAGAATAGACTCGGCCAGTTCCAGTCCTGAACCGCAAAAAGGGTCCCAGATGCGTTCGTCTTTAAAGGCGCCCAATCCGGCGATGCGTGCGAGAGCCGCGGCTAGAGGTGGGTGAGAGGCGGCAGGGACGTCGCCGCGCCTGTAGGCGAAGCGGGGATCAGGGCGGAGTTTGGGGTGGAGCTCCACGGAGACGCCTTGGGAGGACTCGTGGATTTGAACCTCCCAGGGGGCTTCCCTGGAATCATTGAGCAGAAAGGGTTTGCGTTTGAAGACGCGACTGGTGATTTCTTCAACCAAAGCTGCATCGGCTCTGCGCGAGGGAAACTCCAGTCTGTAGCGGATGGGACCGTCGGAAAGGCTGGTAAAAATGTGCGCCGCCAGTTCGGAGGCGATGAGAGATGCGATGGCCTCGCAGGGGAGCGATGCGCCTTGGCGCGGGAGGGGGGGCAGTTCTCCCAGCACAAAGAGGCCGTGGCTGAAGCAGCGCAAGACGTGGAGCTCTTGGAGAGAAAAGGGTCGCTGGGGCGCCAGTTCGATCCCGCCTCGTTTGGAATGGACGACGCGCAGGAGGTTTTTGAGGCGGTGGGTCTGGGCGAGTTCCTCCAGAAGGATCGGTTCCAGACCGGTACGGCACTCGAGTTTGAGGCGGAGGCCCTCGAATGGGGAGAGGGGTTGGCTGAGGGAAATACCCCCCTTTCCCTGGCGTCGGGCGATGTTGGCTTCGAGTTTTTGGGCGTCCAAACCTAGCGGGCTCAGGGAGGCTGCGTGGGCAACTTTAAGGGTTTCGCGGCCCCCGATGCGTTCGAGGGTTTTGGCTAGAAACTGAGTCTCCCTGGGGCCGGAGGACTTGGAGGCAAGGGAGAGGAGTTGGGTTTCCTCGGCTTCCCCGGAACCGAGTTTGGGCAGTGCGGCCATGGCATAACGGCGCACTTTTTCCTCCGGATCATGGACGAGTTCGCGCAGCCAGACGAGCGCTGCGGCCTTTTGCGCAGAGGAACCAGCCTCTGAAAAGACGACGCCCACGGCTCTTATTACAGAGACGTTTTGAATTCGTTCTTCGGGGGGGGCGGCGTTGAAAGCAGGGACTTCGAGGTTCCAAAGCGCTTCGGGGCCGAGTTTACGAAGGGTCTGGTAGTGCTCCTTAACGCGTTGTTGGGACGACTGTTTCATGAAAATAGGAAGGGGGGGTTACCGTGGAGGGGCCGCAATTGGCGGAGTTTACTCTGTGGGTGCACCGCAGCGCGGGCAGGGCGCCCTGGGAGGGGCGGGTGCGGGAAGAAATTCAAAAAAGCAGAGGGGGCATTTTCTTGAGCGACTTCTCAGGCGGGCTTCCCTGCGGGAGCGGCGCCACTCGCCCAAAAGCCAGAGGAGGATCACCAGGCCGGCGCTAGTGCATACGAGCACCAGAACCAGGGAAGTCATGCTGACGCGGATCATGGGGCGCTTCTCCAAATCAGGGTGGCCTGGCCCCAGGCAGTCCCGGTTGTGCCGCCGGTGAAGATGGATCGGCGCAGGGCGCGCTCGGCCGCGTCGTCCGCATCGGCGTCCCCGCTGCTTTTGTCTAAGAAAACGAACTGAACTTCGCCCGAACCGGCGATTCCAAGCAGAAAGCGGGGGCTTTCGAGCAGCTTTCCCGGAGGTGGGAAGGGAATTTCGGCCCTGGAGACCAGCCTTTTCTCAAGATCCGGCTCCAAAACAAGGAGGCCTGGGTACGGTTCGGGAGCAGGCTGCGAGATTGCGGCGGGGGGGCGCTGAGGGAAGGCGGGCGCCAAACTTTTGGGAGTGGGGCTCCATCGCGGGGGGGCTTTGGGGGGGACGTGGGATTCCAGAAAGGCGGAGCGGTAAGATCCCTGTAGCAGGCCATCTGGGGAAAGCAACTGGTGGGCGAGGGCGGCTAGGGGCACTTCCGCTTCGACGGCTTGGAGGAGTGCCTGGTGCTCGGGTAAATCGCTGCTGAGCAGCTGCAGTTCCCGCTCCCGACCAGGGGCTGTGACGGTCTCCGGGTTGACAATTTGGAAGAGGATAAAGGCGAGCAAATGGCCTAGGACGGAGACTAGCACGAAGCGCAAGAGGCGCGAGTGATACCACTTTTCCTGGTGAGGCCAAAGGAAGGTGAGGGCGGTGGGATCCGCGGAGGCAGCGCTTTTTTGGGGCATCTGCGTGGCCCTCAGGGGTTGGTGGGGGCGGAGAAGGCGAGTGCAACCGCAAAGCCTCGACGCAGGGCCAGATTGCTGATCTCAGCGATCCGTTCGTAAGGAGTTTCACGGTCTGCGCGCAGGATGACGGGGCGTCCGGCGAGTTGGCGGTCCTGGAGTAGAAGGTCGAGCTCCTCGGGGGTGACTTTTTCCTCGCGCAGATAAACGGTAGGCAGCGGGGCGGCCGTGATGCTAATGACGAGCGGGTTGCGTTGGGGAGCGAGGGTGAATGGGGAGGCGGGGAGGCTCAGGGTGAGGCCGGGCTGCAGGGTAAAGCGCGAACTGAGTGCGAAAAGCAATAGCGCCAGAAACAAGACATTAACCACTGGCAGAACGTGGAAAAGCTCGGGACGGAACTGGACGGAGCGCTGGAGTTTCACAGGGCGGAGGGCGGTCAACCGCGGTGGGAGGTTTCCTCGGCGGACTCGAATTCAACGATGGTCGGGTTGTGGCGGTGATCGGTGATCAGATTGACGACTTCGATGCCGGCGCGCTCCATATCGTGGATGAGGTCGTTGACCCGCGTGGACAGAAAGCTGTAGCCGAGAGCGCAGGGGATGGCGACGATGAGTCCTGCGGCGGTGGTGAGAAGGCTTTGGTAGATGCCGCCTGCCAGGTCCGTGGAGCTGGTGAGGCCGCTTTGGGCACTGATGTTGCTGAAGACCTCGATCATGCCGGTGACGGTTCCCAGTAACCCTAGCAGCGGCGCGACCATGCCGAGGCCGGCGAGCATCCCAAGGTGGCGTTCGAGTTTGGGCAACTCCAACTGGCCTGCTTCCTGCACGATGTCTTTGAGTTCGGCTCGGGGGGCATTGTGGCGGAGCACCGCAGCATGCATGACGCGTGTGACGGGCATGGGATTGCCGGCACACTCCAATTGAGCCTCTGCCCATCGCTTGTGGCGGATGAGCTCGGCGAGGCCGCGCAAAAATTCACCCAAGTGCAGGGTGACACGGTGAAAATAGAGGGCGCGTTCGAGGAAAATCGCTCCGGCAAGAATGCTGCAAAAGAGAAGCAGCCACATCAAGGGGCCTCCCTTTTGCATGTAGTCAATCATGGAAGGAGGCTAGGCGAAAAACCGACCCGAGGCAAGACCCCCGCGCGGAGGCGGAACCGGCTGATGGTTCGAACGCTCCCTCACCAGCGCAGCACCCGCTCCAAAAAACGCCGCGTTGCCGGTGCCGAGGAGGCTCCGAAGAGGGTCCCGGGCTCCGCAAGTTCCACCAGCCTGCCCTCGGCGATGAAGGCCACCTGGTCGGCCACCTTCCTTGCAAAACCCATCTCGTGCGTGGCTAGAATAAAGTCACGTCCCTGATCTCGCAGCAACTCGATCGTCTCGAGCACCTCCGCGGTCATCGCCGGATCCAACGCAGAAGTGGGTTCGTCCAAAAGCAAGACCTGGGGTTGCACCGCAAGGGCGCGCGCTATGGCGATGCGCTGCTTTTGGCCGCCCGAGAGCGCTGCGGGTTTTTTGTCGGCGTGTGCGTCCAGTTGAAACCGCCGGAGGAGCTCCATGGCGACTTCGCGGGCTTGCGCGTGCGTGTGTCCGTGCACGGCGGTAAGCGGGAGCACCACGTTTTCGACGGCGCTCAAATGGGGAAAGAGGTTGAATCCTTGAAAAACCACTCCGAGGTTCCTGCGGTGTTTCAATAGTTGCGCCTCCTCGAAAACCAAAGGTTTGCCGTTGATTTCCACCTCCCCGGAGTCCGGCTTTTCGAGCCCCGCCAAAATCCGCAGAAGCGTGGATTTACCTCCCCCGGAGGGGCCGATAAAGACGAGCGCCCGGCAGTCCCTGACTTCGAGGGAAACGCCATCCAGAGCCTTGTGGCGTCCGAATGCACGCGCGACGTTTGAGAGTTTAAGTTTCATAGCGAAACCGTTTTTCAAGCCGGCGCGTCGCCAAGGAAATGGGCAGAGTGAGCAGCAGATAGCCTAGGGCGAGGAGCACGTAGCTTTCGAGGTTGCTGAAGGTGTAGCTGGCGACATTGCGGGAGCTCTGGGTGAGCTCGTTCAATCCGATGATGGACAAAAGGGAGGAGTCTTTGATGAGCGAAACACACTGGCCTGTCATCGCGGGGAGGACGATGCGCGCGGCTTGGGGCAGAATCACAAACCGGTATGTCTGCGCCCGCGTGAGGCCTATCGCCATCGCCGACTCCAGTTGGGAGCGTCCGATGCTGTCGATACCGGCGCGGAAAACCTCGGCGAGATACGCGCCGCTGAAAATAGAGAGCATCAGGATTCCCGCGATGATGCGGTTCTCAAGGTGTACGGCTTCGGCAACGATATAAAAAAGGATGTAAATTTGCGCCAGCAACGGCGTGCCTCGGATCAGTTCGACATACCCCTCCGCAAGCGTCCGCAGGGGGAGGAACACGCTGCGTTGGGCGAGTGCGACGCACCCTCCGATGAGCGTACTCACTGCCAGCGCAGCAAGCGACACGCCCAAAGTCGTCCCCCAGCCCGACGCAAACAAACGCCAGTAAGCGGCCACGGGCGCCCAATCCCACTGCAGCCCTGAGCGATGCAGCAGCCAGGCGCTGGTCAGGGAGAAGGCGGCGGTGGTCAGGAGCACATTGAAGAAATACACTGCCCGCCCAGGCTCTGCCTCGGGGTTGCGTAGGAAAAAAAGCGACCTGGGCGTTCTCAAAATAGGAAGGGAATGCCGGCCGCGCGGAAGGCTTCCCGTTGCGGGCCCAGCCAGCGTGTCCCCAGAGCGTCAAACCCGCCCCGGTCTTTAAAATCTTTGAGGAAGTTGTTCACCTGCGAGCGCAATTCCTGGTCGCCCTTGCGGATTCCAACTGCCCAGAACTCAGTCTGGAAGGCGGCAAGAAGGGCGCGCGTGGTTTCCGGGTTTTGTTCAGAGTGTTTCAAAACGGACATCTGGTCGTAGATGAACGCGTCGGCGCGCCCCTGCACGACTTCAAGAACGCAGGCCGTTTCCCGGTCGAGCACGAGGACCTTGGCGCGTTTAAAACGGCGTGCAAACAAATGCCCCGTCGTACCCTGCTTGACCGCAATCGTCCTGCCAGGCTGGTCGCAATCGGCCGCAGCGCCGAGGCTCGATTGTTTTCCAACGAGCAGACAAAGCCCCGTGGAGAGATAGGGTTCCGAGAAATCCAAGGAACGAGCGCGCTCCTCAGTGGCTGTCATCGAGGAAATAATGAGGTCGATTTTTCCGGTTTTGAGGGAGGGAATGAGCCCGTCGAAGGGCAGGTTTAAAATCTCAGTCTTGCGGTGCAGAAACTCGCCCAGCGCACGTGCAATGTCCGGGCTGACGCCCTCGGGTTGGCCGTCCTTGCCGGCCATTTCAAACGGCGGATAGGCCAGTTCCATCCCAACCACCAGCACCGCCTTGTCCCTGCCCAGCGAATCTCCAACGAGGACCAGTGAAAACAGCAGACAAAAGAAAAGGTGACGCATCGGGGGTGTTTGTTGAGGAGACTCGGGGGTGAACTTGAAAGTTGGAGCAGGGGCAAAAGCAAAAGGGGCGGGAGAGCGGATTTTCCATCAGCAGCAAGGCTTTGAAAGCCCAGCCGCTCCGTGGTGTTTTCCGCGCCTCCGCGCCCCTCATTTAAAGCACGGTTGGACCTACTTGCCGAAGGACTTCACCAGGTCCACGTAGGTAACGACATCCTGCACGTTGTTGTCCCAGTTGGCTTCGTGCTCGATCGAAATGGGGCCCTCAAAACCCACCTCCTTGAGCGCTTTGAGCGCCTCAGAAAGGTTTGCACGGCCCGTGCCTGCTGGGACCACGGAAGTGCCACCCTTGGCGATGTCTTTGATGTGGCTGGAAACAACGCGGTCCTTGAGCAAGCGGATAGCGTCCGCTGCTGAAAGCCCAGAGTTCGTCCAGTGGCCCATGTCCGCGCAGGAACCGATTCGGGCGTCGCGGCCCTTGGTGAGTTCAAGGATGTAGTTGGGGTCCCAGACTTTGTAGTTTTCGTCGTTCGGCCGGCGGGGATGGTTGTGGTAGCCCACCTTGATGTCGAACTCCTTTACCATCTTCTCGATGGTATCGATGGCGTTGGTGCTTTCGGTGTTGATCACTCCGATTCCCAGTTCTTTCGCGAAGGCAAACACCTTCCGCGCCGCCTCTTCGTCGACGGGAATGCCAATCACACCGACGGCAACAGCCTGAAGATTGTTCTTTTTCAGGATGGCCTTAATCGCCTCGAGCCCCTCGGGGGAGACGCCGGGCCCCGTCTTTTCATTGGGCAATGCGGCGGAAACTTTCTGGCCGGGGAACAACTCTGTGGTGTGCAGGCCTGCCGCCGCCGACTTCTCACAGGCTTCTTCAAAGGTGAAGAGTCTGAAGGTGTAAGACTGGGTTCCAAGAGCGAACCCGTTGGTGCGAACATCCGCTGGAATTGGAGCGGCTGCCTGCGCAGCCACAGAAATCATCACGGCTAGTGAGGTGAGTGAGGGAAACCATTTCATAAGGAATATAAGAGGAAGCCGATGCGGGCCAGGAGTCAAGCGCTTGGAACGCGGAGCGGCTGGGCCCGAAGGAGGGCTTCCGAGTTGGTTAGCAGTGTCAAGAATGAGGCGAGGAGGGAAAATCTTATGGCCCCTCACCCCCTGCGGGTCTCGCGCTGGACGGGGGCCAAGTTGCAGCCAAAAACGCGGTAGCCCGCTATTTGGACGTACTGAACGGCTCAAGTTCGCGTTTCAAGCTTGCGCCAACGGGGCTGCGTGAGTTTAAGGAGGGAATGACCATCCACCCGAAACATCTCATTGCTGCTCTCGTTGCGTTCGCTTCGGCGGGCGCCGCTTCCGCTGCCAACAATCATGACGCCCCTGTCGTCTCCCCGGAGGCCGCTCTGGCAAAACTTCAGGCTGGCAATGCGCGCTACGCCGCCAAGTCGGTGAGTTCCGAGAAGCCGACGGCCAAGGCCCGCGCCGCTTCCGCGCAGAGTCAACATCCTTTCGCGGTCATTGTTGGCTGCGCTGATTCCCGTACCTCGCCTGAAATTGTGTTCGATCAAAACTTGGGCGATCTTTTCGTGATCCGCACTGCAGGCAACCTTGTGGACGATTACGCTTTAGGAAGCATTGAGTACGCGGTTGAGCATTTGGGCGCCCGCTTGGTGGTTGTCCTTGGCCACGAGCGCTGTGGTGCGGTTAAGGCTGCGGTGGCGGGAGCTTCTGCCCCTGGCCATGTCGGATCCATTGTGAAGGATATCCGTCCTGCGGTGACCGCCGTGAACAAGTCTCCCGGAGACGTGCTCGTGAACGCGGTGAATGAGAATATTTATCGTGTGGCAGACAAGATTTGTCGCAAGGCAGTCCTGGGTGACAAGGCTTCCAGTGTTCGCGTGGTCCGCGCCGTGTACGACCTCGACTCAGGCAAGGTCGAATGGCTCAAGTAAAGAGTTAGGGTTGTCTTGAAAACCGCCTGCTGGTGCGAACCGGCCGGCGGTTTTTTATGCAGGCATCCATCGAAAAAAAAGCCGCCCCAGGAATCTGGGACGGCCTTTTTAAGGGACGCAGTCGGCTGCTTAGTGTTTGTCAGAGTGACCGTGCTGGTCGTGGGAGTGGTCCGTGTGTTCTTCGTGACCGTGATCTTCGTCGTCTTCATCGGCGGCGATTTGTTCACAAGCGGCTTCTTCGGCAAAAAGCTTGCCGTGAAGAGCGTGTCCGTAAGCGATGTAGGCCTGATGCGCAGCTGTTTCTACGTCGTCTTTTTCGTCTGCGTCAGCTGCGAGCAGGTGATGCTTCGCTGCGAGTTCAAAGTGATGCGCTGCTTCGCGATGCGCGTGGGATGCTGAGACCAGAAGTTCGTGGTCGTGTTCGGAATGGTCGTGGTTTTTATCGGACATAGTCGGGTGGGTCGGTTGTTTATTGTAAAAGCGCTAGTCGCCCGTCCGCATCGAACTCTGTCTTCCTCTTGGAAGATGGTGTTCGTGGCGCAGACAACTAATGCCGGCAAGGCGGCATCAGAGACGCCGCACCGTTGGGAAGGACTCTGTTCGTCCACGGTGGCGGGCACAATGCATTCTTGTCACAAAATGGGAACACCCGACCCAAGAGTTATTCAGGAGCGGGTTGAGAGGGAGGCCCTCACTGCCCAGCGCAGTTTGGCCGATGTCGAACGCGGATTGGCCCTTCGCTCCTCCTCTCCGGCGCGGATCACGCCGTCGGAAACTGCACTATACGTTCCCTCTTGCAGGCCGCTTTCAAAACTTTTTTTGACCCTCCGGTCCTCCCCGGAATGGAAAGTGAGAATCGCCACGCGGCCTTGCGGGGCCAAACATTGGGGCAGTTGTTTGAGCAAAGTCTCCAGGGCTCCAAACTCCTCATTGGCTGCGATACGCAACGCTTGAAACACGCGGCGCACCGAGAGGTCGCGCTCCTCTTCCGGTCGCTTGGAGAGGAGGGAGCGTATCGCCTGGGCAAGCGCCAGAGTGCCTCCAAAAATCTTCCCTGCAAGCGCGGTTCCTAAGGCGGAGGCATGGGGTTCATCGGAGTTTTCACGCAATAACTGCTCCAGTTCAGAGGCCGAGCTGCGTGCCAGTAAAAGAGACACGGGCTGGCCCTTGTTGGGGTTCATTCGCATGTCCAGAGGACCGTTGTGTTTGAGAGAAAATCCGCGCGCAGGATTGTCCAACTGCATGGAGGAGACACCGAGGTCAGCCAAGAGTACATCGGCAACAGAGCGGGCCTCCTTGGCCAAAATTGACGCGAGGCCAGCAAAGTTGCAGCGGTGTGCGGTGAATGCCTCGGAGCCAAAGCCCGACTCGCGCAGGCGCGCTTCCGTGCGGGGCAGTTCAATGGGATCGGCGTCGAGGCCCAGAAGCCGACCGCCTGGGAGCAAATAGGGGAGCATCTTGGCCGCATGACCTCCGTAACCGAGGGTGCAATCCACCGCCAATTCCCCGGGGGCAGGGCGCAGTACCTCGAGAATTTCTGCCACGAGAATCGGTCGGTGCGCTCCAGCGGGAGTTTTTCCTGAGGCGAGGATCTTTTCCAACGTCTCCGGGTAAAGGCCGGGTGCGTGCTCCTTGTATTTTTGGGAAAACCCCCGCGGGTTTTTTCCCGAATATCTGACCCGGCGCCGATGAGGAGAAGGAGCGTCGCTCACAGTTCGTTGTACTTGCGGTTCGAACCGTGAGCTTTTGCTACGGGGTAACGCTCCTCGTTACGGGCCAGTTTGGCCGTGATGGCGTCCCCCAAAGCGATGCCAGAAACGTGCGCAAATTCAAAAAGCAGCATGGCGACATCCGCAACTTCGGAAGCGATTTCAGCGCGCCGTTCGGCCAGGCGTTGTTCCGACTGCTGCGCGCTCTGCCATACAAAATGCTGCAGGAGTTCGCCGGATTCGGCAGTGATTGCTACGGCGAGGTCTTTTGGCGAATGAAACTGGGCCCAATCCCTGGCATCCCGAAATTCACAAATTTTAAGTGTAAGTTGCTTAATGGAATCGTTCGAGGAATTCATGAGAGGAAAGCGCTGGAGTTTCTTAGCCGAGAGGGTTCCACAGAGGCGAGGTGCAATTAGGCTGGAGGAATTTCTATTTGCTTTCAAACAAGGAAAAACTAGTTCAATTTAAGCATTAAGGAAACGGTCTTTCGTGCCGTTATTATCAAGGATGGATTTGTTTTTGGCACAGGACGATGCCCGGCGGCGGGCTGCAGGAATGTTCACACTTGCTATGTGTTTAATGGCAGGAGTGGTCGCTGTTGTTCATTTGCTGGTGGTCCTCTGCGTGGGCGGGGCAATTTCTGATGCCGCAGTCCACCGGAGCGTTGTGGGGTGGACTCTTCCTGCGACGATCGCGGTTCTTCTGGTGGGAGTTGTCGTCCGGGTGTATGCCCTGCGCCTCGGGGGCTCTGGCATCGCGGAGGAACTTGGCGGGCGCCGGTTGCATCCTTCCACAAAGGAACCGGGCGAGATGCGCTTGGTTGGGATGGTGGAGGAACTCGCTTTGTCTAGCGGCATCCCTGTTCCAGAAGTTTGGCTTTTGGAGGGGGAGAACTCCATCAACGCATTCGCGGCCGGTCACGATCCCTCCAGCGCGGTTTTGGGGGTGACGATGGGAGCGCTCGAGCGGTTGAGCGTCGAAGAACTCCGCGCCGTTCTTCTTCACGAATTCAGCCACATTCTGAGCGGTGACATGCAGATGCGGTTCCAGATGCTGGTCTGGGTCCAGGGCATCCTCTTCCTAACTCTTGCCGGCCGGCTCATGATTGCCTCCGACGCCCCCAACAAGGCGGGCTTCTGGGGAAAGACGGGCGCCTCAGACCACCACAAAATTTCCGGAGGCCGTCTTCCCGCAAAGGACGACGAGGGTCAGAGCCGTTCGGTCATTGGTCTTTTGTTGATGGTCCTGGGATTTGTCTCCGGCCTGTTCGGCCGTTTTTTGCAGGCCGCCATTTCCAGAGATCGGGAGTTTGCGGCGGACGAGTCTTCAGCCAATGCCCTGGCGTCCGTGATCCCAGTGGCAAACGCCCTGCGTAAAATTGGGGGACTTCCCAACCGCTCTTGGCTTGAGAACCCGACCGCGCCGGAGTCTGGCCACTTATTTTTTGGAGCATCCTCGATCGGGATCGTATCCGCTTTTTTCCCCACGCATCCCGCCCTTGAGGACCGGATCCGGCGTTTGAATCCGGAATGGAACGGCGATTTTCTGCCGAGTGTTGTGCGTAAAATCGAGCTCGAGTCTGTGCCTCGAGAAAGCCTGGGCTCTGGGGACGAGGGCAACCTCTCAGCCGCGGCGAAGGCAGCCGCCGCAATCGGAGCTCGGAAGCGTGAAAAGCTCCGGGCCAAGGAAATGGCCCTGGTGACCTCGGTGAAGACTTACCCTGCTGCGAATCTGGATTTTCTGGGTCTGTGTATGCAGCCAGCTCAGTTGCTTTCCTCGGGCGTGCTCAAGCGCACGCTCAAGGCGGCCTGGCTCGACCTCACCCATTCAACCGAGGGCGTGAAAGTTTTGTTGGTGGAACTTTTAAAGGCCCCGATCAACGCCAAGTTGGATCTTGGCTCCGCCTCCACCAGCCAAATGCTCCTGCTCATGGATTTGGCAATGCCCATGTTTCGTCGCCTTTCGGTGGCTGAGTATTTCCAGTTGATGAAGCAGTGTCGTCGGGAAGTTGTGCGCCCTGAAGCCATAGACGTGGTGCGTTTTCTGCTCCTTCAGATGGTCCGCCGCCGCATCGGGATTTCCTTGGGCGTGAGGGAGGTTTCCCCCGTCGTGTTTGAGGAACTCCCGTCGATTTGGCAGGAGGCGCGGGTTCTTATCTCTTCACTGCTGCGGATGGGCGCTCCCACCCAGTCGGGCAGAAGTGCGGCGCATTTGGCCGCATGGAGTTCTCTCGGTTACGAGAACCCAACTCCGCCGCTTGACGATTGTTCGGTCGTAGAAATCGTGGATGCCTTGGAGGTTTGTGAGCAGGCTTCTCCGCTTTTAAAAAAGAGACTCCTAGTGGCTTGCGGGCTCGCCGCCAGTTATCAGGGCACGATTCCAGAGCGCGAAATGGCCATCGTACGCCTGTGCGCCGACGTCCTCGGCTGCCCCGTTCCTCACCTTTCCACGGGCAAGATGGAAGTCCAGGCCTGACCTGATGCAGCGCCGTTTCGATCCAGCGCAACCGGAGCTCATGGACCGGCCCCAGCCCGTCTCTGCGGAACTGGAGCGGGATTTGGAGAACCTTGTCTCTCTGAATGCGAAGTTTGGCAGCCATCGGCTTCTCCGCAAATTTGCCACTCGCTGGCTTCAGCCTGGCAAAAAATATCGAGTCTTGGATCTGGCCACCGGCGCGGGAGACCTGCCTCGGGAACTTGTGCGCTGGGCGAGGAAGTTTGGAGTTGCGCTCACCGTCAATGCGGTTGATTTCCAGCAATCCACGCTCGCCATTGCTAGATCCAAAAGCCAGGAATTCCCAGAGATCACATGGACGGAAGGGGATATTCGTTCCTTCGAATCCGCCGAACCCTACGACTTGGTGATCTGCTCGCTCGCCCTGCATCACTTTTCGGAAGCCGACGCCATCGCCGTTCTCGCCAGATGCGCTGCGCTGTCCCGCCGCTGGGCACTGGTCTCAGATTTGGAAAGGTCAGCCTTTGCCTCGGTTGGAATTTGGATGCTAACCCAGTTTTTTTATCGCGAACCCATGACGCGCTACGATGCCCGAGTGTCGGCGCAGCGCGCGTTTTCCTGCCGGGAACTGAAGCACATGGCGAAGGCTGCGGGGTGGCAGAAGTTCAACCACGGCCGTTTTCTCTTTGCCCGCCAGGCGCTCTGGTTTGAAAAGGGGTAAGTTTTTTCTCCTGAGGGCGTATTTTTTGTTATGGACTATCTTGAAAAAGCGGGGCGGGTGATTGAGTTGGAAATATCTGAGCTGGAAAGGCTTCGCTCTCGTCTGGACGGTAGTTTTTCCCGGGCGCTGGAAGCGCTCATCGACTGCATGGAACGGCGAGGGAAAGTTGTGGTGTGCGGCGTGGGCAAGTCAGGATGTATCGGCGAAAAAATCGCAGCAACGCTTACAAGCACGGGCTGTCCGGCAGTGGTGCTCGCCCCAGTGGATGCCTTGCACGGGGATCTCGGGCTGATTGCGGAAGGCGACGTCGTTCTCGCTTTGTCCTACAGCGGGGAAACCGAGGAACTACTCGCTGTGCTGCCGTCCTTTGCCCGCATGGGAGGACGACTCATTGCGATGACGGGCAACCCCGCTTCGACGCTCGCCAAAAACAGCGCCATTGTTCTGGATGTGAACGTGCAACGGGAGGCGTGTCCTTTGGAGTTGGCGCCGACATCGAGCACTACCGTAATGCTGGCTTTGGGGGATGCTTTGGCGATGGTCCTGCTGGAGGCACGCGGTTTCAGCCGGGATGATTTCGCCAGATTTCACCCAGGCGGTCAGATTGGCAGAACCCTGCTCTTGAAGGTGAAGGATATCATGCGCGCTCAAACGCAGATGGCGCTTGTGTCTCCGGAAACAAATATAAACCAAGTGCTTGCAGCCATGACGCTGCATAAGACGGGCGCCGCCGTGGCGGTGGATGAGCAAGGGTTGATGCTCGGGATCTTTACTCACGGTGATTTCGCCAGATTCTTCCAGTCCGTTCCCAACATCGGAGAACAGGAGGTCCGTTTTTTTGTGACGGCCAATCCCGTTTCGGTGGAGTCGGAACGGTTGGCCGTGGAGGTGCTGCGGATTCTGGAAAAACATCGGGTGGACGAAGTCGTCGTATTGGACAACTCCGGCCACCCGGTTGGAATGGTGGATTCTCAAGATCTGGCGCGTTGGCGCCTTGTCTGAGGACTCGCTGGAGAGCGCCGCCGCAAGTCTCCGGGCTTCGGGCAACCGTGCCTAATTTTGCCTGGTGGCCCGTTGCAAAATTAGAGCTGGCCGAGAACCGCCTTGATGGCGTCAAACGAGGGAAGATCAAGGGGCGTCGGTGTCTGTTCCGCGTAACGCACGATGCCCTCCTTATCGATCACAAACGCGGCGCGTGCCGAAGCTGCTCCGATGCCAACAAGGTCCGCGAGGAGCACTCCGTAAGCTTCTGAGACCGTTTTGTTGAGATCGCTTGCAAGGGGCAGGTGGATGTTCTCCTTTTGCGCCCACGCTTCCTGCGCAAAGGGGCTGTCCACGCTGATGCCGATCACCTGCGCGTTCAGATCCGTGTAGGCCTTCAGGCCGCCTGAAACGTCGCACATTTCTTTGGTGCACACCCCGGTGAAGGCGAGGGGGAAAAAGAGAAGCACTGTATTGCGGTGCCCAAGGTTATCCGCGAGCTTGATGTCGTGGAGGCCATCAGCTGTCTTTGTTTTCAGTGTGAAATCAGGGGCTTTTGAGCCGGTTGAAATTGCCATAGTGTGTACAGGTTCGAAATAGGCTTGGGACCCAGTCTGAATTGGCTGGGAAGCAGATGCCACGCGCACCCTTTAGAACAGACCCCTTCCCTCGGCAACCTCAAATCGTCAGCTTAATTTTATGTTTCTCAATTTTATGGGCTGGGTTTTAGTTGTGGTCCTCATGGTTGCGGGCTTCGCGGGCTGTTTTATTCCCATGGTGCCGGGCACTCCCCTCATTCTTGCCGGGGCATTTGTCTATGACTGGATGGTTGCGCCTCCGGGCCTTGGGCTTGGTTGGGGAAACCTTCTTGGACTGACCGCAGTGGTGGTGCTTTCCCAGATCATAGACTTCGTCGCGGCCTTGGTCGGAGCGAATCGTTTCGGCGCATCCAGGCACGGTGTAATTGGGGCTTTTGTCGGCCTCTTCGTTGGTCTGTTTTTCAGTCTTCCCGGACTCCTTCTCGGGCCGATCGTTGGCGTTTATTTGGGCGAACTTTATTCGGGCAAGGACCACAGCGAAGCAATGCGGGCCGCCTGGGGAACCCTCGTCGGAAACGCTGCGGGCGTAGTTTCCAGGGTGATCGCAGGTTCCGCCATGTTGCTTTGGATTTTCATCGCTCTTAAAAAATAGGGGCACGAAACCCATCGCTGAAGGCCAGCGGTATGAGGGCAGAATTTGGCGGTGGCCGGTGGCGCTGCAAAACCTTATGGCTTCAGCACTACTTCAGTCTGCGTGCGGGCAAGTTCCAATGTTTGCGGAATATCGATGACCCGCAGGATTCCGAGGTAGTCTGGAACCTCCGCCGCCTCGTGTGTAAGCGGTGTTTTTTCGAGCTGCAGTTTGTGGATACTCGGCGTGAACAGCGACGCGTAAAGGGTATTGACAGCCTGGGGACCACTCGCGGTGAGGCTGATTTTCGCGTGTGGTGAAACCTCTCTGAGTTTTTCCACACAGCGCTTGATATCAAACACGCGGCTCGAATCCAGGGTCGCTCCTGTGAGCATGAATCTCCTGCGAATGCGGGTGAGTTCCTTAGGATCCGATGCCCATGGCACTGCCTGAATTCCCTGCTTTCCGGCCTCAGAAAATCCACGAGGCGCCACGAGCAGTAAAAGCTCGGCGGGATCGTGCTCGCGGGATCCTGGTGCTGCCGAAAGGAATTCAGAAAGACTGCGGGAATCTACGACACGGACCGAAAGTGGAGCATTGAACGTGTTCTTGGAGGACGAATCACCAGAAAGTACGCGTACTAATTCAGAAGCCTGCGCCGTGTATCCGTGAACGATCAGGGTGGTGTCTCCTGGTTCGGAGCGGTTCGGGGTCGTCTGAACCAAAAACTGGGTGGTGGTCTCCTCTCCGGCAGTTCTTGAATCTAAGAGCTGGAGCCTGCAGGTTTCTTTCGAAACGGGCCAGGCGTCAAAGCTCGCGGTGCGTATCTTTTCAATCCATTGCAGCGCAACGGTTTTTAATTCTTTTTGAGAATTTGGAAAACCCGACGTGTCTGCTTTTGGAACAAACCAGGTGTCTGTGGTGGTCGTTTTTTGCCCGGAAGGAAGGGTTTTAAAGACGCGCAGGTCTGCGGGGGAAAAGAGTTTTGAGGCAGGCAGCGCCTGGTAGTCGGGATCTTCGGCAAGGAAACGTTTGAACCAGCGGAACTCTGCGGTTTGAAGTTCTTGGGTGTCTTTGTGCGGGCCCTCTGCAATCAGCAAGCCGAGTTTGTCGGCCGCGTTTAGGTGCTTGTAGATTTGAACGGTTCCTTGGTGAACCCTTTGTACGCCGTCGAGCGGGAAAATAGGATCTTTGTCGGTGTTGGTGATCAACAGGGCTCTTGGCGCGACCAGGGCAGCGACTTTCCGAAAATCCCAGCGCTTGCTGTTGACGAGAAACATGCAGTCGCAGTGCCCGTCGATCACGCCGTCGACAACGTGGTTGTGGATGTCTGTAATCCCGGCAACGGGTACCGCCGCCTTGATCCGTTCGTCGACGGCTGCGATGTACCAGGAATAGGCGCCTCCGCCGGACCGACCGGCGACCCCGAGGCGTGCTGGATCAACCTCGGGGCGGGACTGTAGGTAGTCCAGCGCGCGCATTCCGTTCCAGGTTTCTACACCCGCGGGAGTGTATCCGCGCGAGTTCCACCACCACAGGTTCAGGTGGTGGGTGCCGTGGTGGAGTCCTTCGATTTCGCCCAGTTGGATCGTGTCGATCACGAAGGCGATGAATCCATTCATGGCGTACCACGTCGGATGATGCTGGTAGCCGGTCTTGTTGCCGAAAGAAACGTTCCCCTCCTTCATTTTGCTGTGACCGCAGACATATAGAATCGCGGGAAGCAGGCCTTTACGCTCCTTGGGAACGTAGAGGTTTCCGGTGACGTACAGGCCTGGGCTTGACTGGAAGTGGATCTTCTCGACGGTGAACTGAGGGTGCTCAAGGGTGTCCACCGTGACCGCGTTTAGGGGGGAACGTGCAGGCAGTGGATCAAGGCCGAGCATTCCAAGAAGCTCGGTGCGGTGCTTGGAGGCCTCTGCCAGCCATTTCGCGGGATTCGCTAGTTCCGATGCCGTGGCAAACTCGATTTCTGCAGCGTCGGCGTTCAGCTGTTTCTGCCAGGCAGGGAGGGGGAGCGCCGATGCGCCGGCTACCGTTAGAGAAAGAAGCATGGCAAAGGTGGCAATACGGCGCATGTAGGAAAAAGGGGGAAACATGCCTACGCAGCGCAGCTTAAATCGTTCCATTCAGTTCCACGATTTTGAGGACACTTCTTTTTACGACGCACCTCTTCCCACACCCGAGTGCCCGTGTGCAGCCGAGATGACAAGGGCTGCTAGTCGCAGAAATCCACACGCGCACTGGCCGAAACCTGAGTTTGGCGGGCTTTAAAAAAACTGGGGTTGCGCTGCCTTGGGCTTTTGGTGCCAATACACCCATGATTCACATCCGCAGGTCTGAAGCGCGCGGTCATGCCAACCACGGCTGGCTAGATTCCAAGCACACCTTTTCTTTTGCAGATTATTACGATCCGGAGCACATGCATTTCCGCTCGCTGCGTGTCATCAATGAAGATCACATAGCGCCCGGAGCTGGATTTCCGACGCACCCGCATCGCGATATGGAGATCCTCACTTATGTCGTTTCGGGCGCGGTGGCGCATCGCGACACAAGCGGCGGAGAGGGGGTGATTCGCCCCGGACAGCTCCAGCACATGAGCGCCGGCAAGGGTGTCCAGCACAGTGAGTTCAACGCTTCACCTAGCGAGCCTTTGCATTTGCTTCAAATTTGGATTTTGCCCGAGGAGATGGGCCTTGCCCCGCGTTATCGGGACCTCGATCTCTCTGGATTGATTTCAAAAGATGGGCTCACGCTTGCGGCCTCCCAGGATGGCAAAGACGGCAGCCTTCAGATCAGCCAGGACGTCCAGCTTTGGGTGGGACGCCTCTCTGAAAGCGATAGCACGGTTTACCACCTCTCGCCGGAGCGTGCAGCGTGGCTTCAGCTTATTAGTGGACGGTTGGTGGTTAATGGGGAGGCAATTTCGGAAGGGGATGCGGTTGCGGTGAATTCTGAGGACGAACTCCGAATCCACGCGAGCGAGCCTGCACATTTTCTTCTTTTTGACCTTGCCTGACCTGTCTGATTCGGTGCACAGCCCTCCTTTTGGGGAGGGTTGGATTTTACGGAGATTGCGGTGTGGATTCTAACGACCCGGAACGAGTTCGAATAAAAAACCCTTCAAATAGCCGCTCTCGGGAATGGTTGTGATCACCGGGTGGTCGAGGCCCTGAGTGAAAGACTGGACCAGGCGCAGTGTTTTTTTTGCATCGACGGCCGCCTCGTTGATCACGCCCTGAAACAAGTCTGCCGTCATGTGGTGAGAGCAGCAGAAGGTGGCAAGCAACCCTTCCGGGTTCAGAAGTTTCATGGCGCGAAGATGGATTTCTTTGTACCCGCGTAGTGCATCGTGAATGCGTCCCTTGGACTTGGTGAAGGACGGGGGGTCCAGCACAATGAGGTCGTAGATGGACTCCGCCTTTTCCCGCTCATGCAGGTAGTCGAAGACATTGGCCTCGATGGCATTGATTGCGAGACCGTTTGCCAGGGCGTTACGCCCTACCTGTTCGATCGCTGTCGCGCTGATATCGACGGCAGTCACATCTTTAGCCCCGGCTTTTGCGCAGCTGAGGGCGAAGGCGCCTTGGTTGGTGAAACAATCGAGGACGCTGCGGTTTGCCGCATATCCCGCAACCCCGCGATAGTTGGCAAGTTGGTCCAGGTAGAAGCCCGTCTTCTGGCCTGTCAGAAGGTTGATTTCAAAGGTGAGGCCGTCGGTCGCAAAAGAAGTTGGTCCAGGATCGCTCCCATACAAGAGCCCTGCCACGAGCTCCATGCCCTCCGCCTTGCGGATGGGGGTATCATTGCGCTCGATGATGCAGCGGGGTTGGAAGGTCTCTACGAGGGCTTGTACGATCAGCTCTTTGCGCTGGTCCATGGCGAGCGTGAGGGTCTGCAGTACGAGATCATCTCCGTACCGGTCCACGACAACCCCGGGCAACCCGTCGCTTTCGCTCCAGATGAGCCGTCCGAGCTTCTCGGGCAGGCCGTGCCGGGTGCGATAGTTTCGGGCTTGAGTGATTCTGCGCTTGAAGAAATCCAGGTCGAGGTCCTGGCGTTGCCGTGAAAAGCGGCGGGCGACAATGTGCGAGCGGCTGTTATAAATCGCTGTTCCGAGCATGCGATCCCGTCCGTCCTTGAGCGACACGAGGCCGCCGTCTTGCGGATCGCCGAAAGTTTTGAGGATTTCAGTGGAGTAGACCCATTCGTGGCCGTGAAAGAGACGAGCGCGTGGTTGAACAATAAGACCTGCCATGGTTAGAGAGCACAGACGCTAGGATCTTCGGGCAGGATGTCAACGCATGCTCCGCGCTTGGGTGAGGCCAGACTGGCGTCGGGGCACGGAGCGTGGCAGACTTCGACCGGTGACTTTTGTTCGCACAACTTCTTTTTATTGGACGGTCCTTAGCGCAGCCGCGCTTTTTGGATGGGGGGTGCCGTCTGTTGTGGCGTTGCCGGCCGACATTCCAAGTTCCGCCGATGTGCTGCGGGCGCTCGAGAGGGCGAGAATGGATGTTTTTCAGAGAGCCGCTCCCGCTGTGGTTATTCTGGAAGTTGAACTCCTGCAGGAGGCTATCGATGGGGATTCGGACGGCGTGGATCCGGGCGCCCTCCAGAAGCGGAGCGCGCGAGGGGATTCGCGGCCGCCAGTACGGAGTGAGGGGTCGGGGTTTATTGTTAAGCCCAATGGACTGATCGCCACGAATTTGCATGTTGTCGCACAGTCGCGCCGGATCACGGTTCGCCTTCGGGATGGGCGGCGGTTGGAGGGGCGTATTCTCGGCACAGACGAACGCACGGACGTGGCGATTGTAAAAGTGGAGGCAAACGAACTTCCTTTCCTCGAGTTTTCTAACAGCAATGCGGCGAGCGTGGGGCAGTTTGTGTATGCCATCGGAGTGCCCTTTGGCCAGGAATGGTCGTTTACCTCCGGCATGTTGAGTGGGAAGGGGCGGTCTCGCTTGCTGGGGCCGACCAGTGCTTTGCCTCTTTACGAAGATTATCTACAGACGGATGCGGTCATTAACCCGGGCCACAGTGGCGGGCCTTTACTGGATGGCGAGGGACGGGTTCTGGGCATGAACACGCTCATTGCGCGTGCGGAACGCGGGCTGGCTTTTGCGGTGCCCTCCAATCTTTTGCAACAGACAATCAATCAGATTTTGGAGTTCGGCAAGGTCTCCAGGCCGTGGCTTGGGATCCGTGTGGAAACGTTGGGGGAAACTCCTTCGCTTCAGGAGAAATTGGGGGCAGTTCAGTCGGGAGTTGTGGTCTTATCCATTGAAGCGGACGGGCCAGCCTTCCGCACTGACCTGCGGCCCGCAGATGTGATCCAGTCTTTGGACGGCCAGACTGTGGGTACGGCCCTTGATTTACAGCGGGAACTTTTTGAACGCAAGGCGGGGAGTTTTGTCCGTATCGGTGTTTGGAGGCAGGGGGCTAACAAGTCGGTTTCAATTCAACTGGCTGAACTCCCTGGGGCGCCGCAACCTGTCATAGAAACGGAGAGGGGCCCGCGCAACCCCGGAGCCGCCCAGGACCGCTTCGGCCTTAGTCTGCACGAGATCAAGGCAAGGGGAGTAAGGGTCGAGGCGATTTCGGAGGGCAGCCTGGCTTCGCGCAGTGATTTGGAGGTGCAGGATGTCATCACGGAAGTAGACAACCGGTCCGTTCGAAACGTGGCAGAGTGCATGCAGGCCATCCGCGCTTCGGTAACTCGCGGAGGTTCGAGCGGGGCGCTGCTGCAGGTGGAGCGACAAGGGCGGCGGACGTTTGTGCTTTTACGCAACAACTAGGGGAGATGCACGGCCAGGCTGAGTGCGGACAGGAGCCGCTGCTCGAGGTTCGTATCGAGTTCGGTGCAGCCATGGCCTATCTCGCCCAAAACCGGTACGGAGAGGAGATCTTCCAGCAGCCCGCGGTTCGTCAAAGTGGCAGGGGTTTGCTCGGTTTTCTCAGGTTCACTTAAAACGACTCCCAGGCATTCCGTGCCACGTGCCGCAATAGAGTCCAGCGTGAGCTGGGTGTGGTTAAGCGCTCCGAGGCGATTGGCGGCCACGACTAGAACGGGAAATCCAAGGGAGGCTGCAAACTGGCTCATGCAGAGCTGCTGGGTGAGGGGTACCCGCCATCCTCCAACGCCTTCTATCACAAGAAAGGCATGTTTTTTACCGAGGGCTCCAATGGTTTCAAGGGCCGTTGCCACGTCGAGGCTGCGGTTTTCAATCAGGCAAGCCGTGTAGGGCGCCGCCGGCACTCGTAGCCATACCGGATTCACTTCTGAGAGGCTAACAGACTCGCCCGAAGCAGACTGCAGGATTTCCGCATCGGAGCGGTCTCCGCAGCAGAAAGGCTTTATCCCCACCGCGTCGATGCCTCGGGAGCGCAAGGCGCGTAGGAAAAGTGCACAAAAAGTGGTCTTCCCGACACCGGTGTCCGTACCTGTGATAAAAATTCCTGAGGCCATGAATGGGGAAAAATCAGGCGCCGATTTCAGCTCGGAGCGCCTGGGCAATACGGTCTGCGTGCGTGTTAATTTGGTCCGCATTGCGTCCTTCGATAAGAAGGCGCACTTTTGGTTCTGTGCCGGAGTAGCGCAGCAAGACGCGGCCCTCGCCCGCAAGATCGCGCTCAGCCTCGTCAACCAACTGCACCACAGCAGGAAGATCCTTGATGGGGGGCTTGCGGTTTACTCGCAGGTTGCGTTGCGCCTGGGGATACTTCGAGAGGCAGGACTTGAGCTCGCTTAGCGGTTTCCCTGTTTCAACAACGATCCGCAAGATTTGGAGGGCGGCAACCAGACCATCGCCAGTGGTGCCGAAGTCTCGGAAAATCATGTGCCCGCTTTGCTCTCCGCCGATGTTATAATTTTCGCGCACCATCGCTTCGATCACGTAGCGGTCGCCTACTGCCGTGCGTAAGACACGCGCTCCGTGGCCGCGAAGGGCCTCGTCTAGGCCGAAGTTGCTCATTACTGTGGCGACCAGAGTATTGCGGGAAAGAGAGCCGCGCCTCATCGCGTCGATTGCGGCGATGGCGAGGATTTCGTCCCCGTCGACGACCTCGCCGTTTTCATCGCACAGAAGGACCCGGTCAGCATCCCCATCGTGGGAGATGCCGACGCTCGCGCCGCTGGCCTTGACGAGGCGGGAAATTTCCTCGGGGTAGGTACTGCCGCACTGGGTATTGATGTTGCGGCCATCCGGGGTGTGGTGGTCCACGGTGAGGCGCGCTCCAAGTTCACGCAGCACGCAGGGGGTGGACTTGTACGCCGCGCCGTTTGCGCAATCCACGGCGATGTGCATCCCCTCCAGTGTCATTCCCTTGGGAAAGCTAGCCTTGGCAAACTCCACGTAGCGGCCCAGAGCATCGTCGATGCGCTTGGCGCGGCCAATTTCTCCGGCGGTGGGCCGTACTGTTTCGATCTCTCCGCTGAAGACAAGATGCTCGATTCTCCGCTCCACGGCGTCGTCGAGTTTGTAGCCATCATGCCTGAAAAACTTGATTCCGTTATCCTCGTAGGGATTGTGAGAGGCGCTGAGAACGATTCCGGCATCGGCACGCAGCGAGCGCGTGATGTAGGCAACCCCCGGGGTGGGCAGGGGTCCGATGAAGATGACGTTTGCCCCCAGGGACATGACGCCCGCCGCCAGTGCGTTTTCCAACATGTACCCCGAGACCCGGGTGTCCTTGCCGATGACGATGGTCGGCCGGGAGCTGTTGGAGGCTCGAGGTGCACCGTGCTGGGTGAAAACGTGGGCCGCCGCGCGGCCCAATCTGAGCGCGGTTTCTGCGGTCACCGGCTCTAAATTTGCGACCCCACGGATGCCGTCTGTGCCGAATAGTTTGCGGGAAGGGTCTGATGGCTGGCTCATAAAACTGGGATAGTCGGAAAGGAAACGCAGCAACGTGCTGGCTCTTGAGGGGCGGTGCAACGCGGAATTTCGGCGGCAGGCGGCGGTTGTTGGTTTTAAAAAATGAAATTCGGCAGTTGCGCAATTTTGTTTCCAACGTTTGGCTTGTGAGAAGCTCTAAAAGAGTGAGGTGGAAACAGACCTTGGCAAAAGGCGCTTTCACCGTTAACCCAAACCCTGAATCTGTATGAAAATGCTGAAACGTATCACCCCCCTCCTTCTTGTTCTCACCCTTGGCCTCTCCTCGTATGCTGAAGATACGCCCATGGAGAAGGAAATGAGCGCCATGAACAAAGCCTACAAGGCTCTCAAGAAATCCGTCGAAGATCCTGCAAAGAAGGACGAGAATCTGAAATTGATCGCGGACATCAAAAAGACGACGGAGACCTCTTCAAAAATGGAGCCCAAGACCACGGCTGATCAGCCCGCCGCTGGCAAGGCCGCTTATTTGGAAAAGTATAAGGCCCAGATGGATGCCTTTGCCAAGGAAGTGTCTGCTCTGGAGGCCGCCGTGACAGCTGGAAACACCGCTGCCGCGAAGGCGTCCTTTGACAAGCTGAACGATCTGAAGAAAAAAGGGCACGAAGACTTCAAAAAAGACTAGTTCAACGCCTCAGAATCAGCCTCCCTTCCAAGCAATGACACGCGACCAGGTTCTGGACCTGTACTTCATGGACGCACGCTGCAAGCTCATCGAGCTCGCGGCCTTCTTGGACCGCGTGGATCGCTCGGAGGGAGAGGCGGATTTTCGTCTGGCCGCTCTGCGTAATGCACTGCCTTTGCTCGCTTCCCCGAATGCGGAGCGGGCTAAGGCAGTCCTTATGGCATTGAGTGACCCGACCGTGGACCCGATCCCCGCCGCCTTCGGCAAAGGCGCGTGTGGCGCGTGGCCCGGGGCCCCTCGGTGAACGAAAGACGGTTTTTCTTCACGTTTTAATCAAGATTCCCGAATGCGTTACATCGAGCCTCACGCACACATGGTCAGTCGAATTACGGACGACTACGAGGCAATGCGGTTGGCGGGTTGCGAGGCGATTTGTGAACCCGCTTTTTGGGCTGGGTTTGACCGGAGCAGCGTGGACGGTTTTTACGACTATTTTTGTCAGCTCACGGATTACGAGCCGAAGCGGGCCGCAAAATTCGGGCTCCCTCATTTCAGTTGGCTGTGCATCAACCCGAAAGAGTCAGAGGACATGGGTCTGGCCAGGGACGTTCTTGGGATCATTCCCGAGTTTTTAAAGCGTAGCAACGTTCTTGGAATCGGTGAGATAGGGCTCAACAAAAATACCAGGAACGAAATTACGATTTTGGAGGAGCACATCGACTTGGCTGCAAAGTACGACCAGCTCATCCTCGTGCACACCCCGCACTTGGAGGATAAGTTTAAGGGAACCCGACTGATTCTGGACGTGCTGCGCGCCGACTCTAGAATCCACCCAGGGCGTGTGATTATTGATCATGTCGAAGAGCACACCGTGGAAATGGTGCTGGAAGCCGGTTTCTGGGCCGGCATCACTCTATACCCTGAGTCCAAGGCGACTCCGGCTCGAGCCGTGGACATGGTGGAGCGGGCAGGGATGAAAAACATCTGGCTCAATTGTGCCTGCGACTGGGGCCGTTCGGAACCGCTGGCGGTTCCACGCACGGCGATAGAAATGGGTCGGCGAGGGCATTCCAAAGAGGCCGTTGATGCGCTTGTGTTCGGCAACCCAGTGCGGTTTCTTTCTCAGAATCCCCGTTTCCAAATTAGCTGATGCGCCTGCTGCGACCCGGGAGTTGGTTGGAGGGAGGGGCTGACCCGTGGCCGGCAGCGAGGCTTGGCTGCGGAGTTTTTTTTGTAGGTGTCGCTGTTCTCCATGCCCAGTTGCCCGCTGCCCCGTCGCCTCTCTCTGAGGCCGCTCCGGTATCTAAAACGGTTTCCGAAACACTTTCCCAAGCTGCCAGTCCGACTTGGGAAACCCAGAAGCAGGCGCATTTTTGGGTCTTCAATATCCCAGCGCCGAGGGGGCAGATTTGCGATCGTAATGGCGAGCCGCTCGCCTTGCAGCGGATGGGTTACAACCTTGCGCTGCAGTTTCCCCGGCCCTTGAAATTTACGGCTGCGGAGCTGAATGCTTTTGTGGCAGGCGAGGCCCAGCGGCTGGGGCAGGTGTTGGGACGCCCTGTCACGCCCCAGGCCGGAGCGGCGCTCAAGCACTATCGGAACCGGCCTTTACTGCCGTTCGTTCTCCTGCAAAACCTGAGTGCCTCGGACCTGGTAAGCGTGAAGGCAGCGCAGAACGCGAATTGGGAGGTGCTGCCATTTTATGCTCGGCATTATCCCAACGGAACGCTTGCCGGTCATGCGCTTGGGTACGTCGGGCGGACAGGGAAGTTTCAGGACGGCGTTGTGGAGAATAACGAATCGCTCTGGCCGGATCTAGAAGGCAGGGAGGGGCTTGAGCGGACTTTCGATCAGGTGCTTCGCGGTGAGTCGGGTCAGCTCAATGTGACGTACAACGGGGCTGGAAAGAAGACTTCCGAGCAGGTGAGCATCACTCCGATTACGGGGAAACACGTGATCACCACCCTTGATCTCTCTCTTCAGCGCAGTTGCGAAGCCGCTCTGGCGGCAGGCACGAAACGGGGTGCGATGGTGATCATGGATCCGCAAAACGGGGATATTCTTGCCATGGCTTCGTGGCCGCCCATCAACCCTAACCAGTTTGTTCCTTCAATCAGCGAGGCGGACTATGAGGCGATAAAAAGGGATAAGAATGAGCCCCTTTTCCCCCGCTTTTCACTGGCCTCCTATCCGCCGGGTTCGACCTTCAAGTGTTTTGTGGGACTGGCAGGGCTTGCCTCCGGTAAAATCAGCCCGAGTGAGGAATACGAGTGCACCACGGGGTTCCAAATTGGAGATCAAATTTTCCACAATTGGAAAAAAACCAATACTGGGAGCCTCAATTTTGTGGAGGCTTTGGAGCAGTCCTGCAACACCTGGTTTTATCAGGCGGGCTTGAAAATGGGTGCCAATGTCATTACCGACTACGCCGCCAGTGTCGGGTTTGGCGAAAGAACCGGGATTCCAATTCCGGAAGAGAGTGCGGGATTGCTCCCCACTGACGAATACATGCGGCAAAAGCACAAGGGGCGTATGGTGGGGGGCATGCTTGCGCAGTTGGCGATCGGACAGGGAGGAACTGAAATTACGCCCCTGCAGATGGCTCAGGCTATGGCTGTTCTGGGTAACGGAGGGGTGTTGCACCAGACGCGTTTGGTGCAGCAGATTCAGGATATTACGGGAGAAGTGGTGAATGCGTACAACGTCCGGATTAAGCGGCGCGTGGAAATTCCTCCCGAGACGTTCCTCGCCTTGCGGCAGGGGATGATTCAGGTCGTTGCAGGTTCGCGCGGGACGGCGCACCAGGCGAAGGTGGAAAAGGTGAATGTGGCCGGTAAGACGGGAACCGCGCAATGGCACAACAATCAAACTGTGGCTTGGTTTGCGGGCTTTGCCCCCGCCGAGGGACCCCGGATCGCCTTTGCCGCGGTGTATGAGGGGGATCCCCATCGGAATGACGTTCACGGAGGCACGCATGCAGCTCCCATGGTGGGAAAGGTTTTGCGGGAGTACTTCAAGAACCCCGCCAACATCAAACCCGTCCCGTTGAAGGATGAAAATGGAGATGATATCGAGCCGACTGCAATTCCTCCAGTATCGAGGAAGGCAAATCCGCCTCTTGGAGATCCGTCCGATCAGGAAGAAATCCCCTCGGAGCCTACCCCCGCAGAGCCTAAGCAAACGCCCACCCCCTTTTGGAAGCGGATCTTCGGTTGATCAAGGGCCATCATGAATTCATCATCCCACATCCGCGAGGCTTCCGATGCCATTGTCGTTTCCAATCTCGAGCTCAGTGCCCATGTCGGAGTTCCTGACTTTGAAAGAGAGCATCCGCAGAGGCTGACCCTTAACCTCACCGTTTTTCCAAAGCGAGGTTTCCACAATCTCGGCGATGATCTCAACCACACCGTCGACTACTTTGCCCTGACTCGCCGGATCAGAAAACTGGCAGCAGAACGGCCGCGTAAGTTGATAGAGACGTTGGTGGAGGAAATCGCGGAGTGTATCCTTGGCGAGTTTGCCGTGGCAGCAGTAGAAGTCGAATTGAGAAAGTACATTCTGCCGGACACCGAATTTGTGGCGGTACGCGTCATGCGGACTGGGTTTGAGTCGCCGACTGCGGGGGTGGCTATTTTTTGATCTTCAGGTCGGTGTCGTACACGGTCACCGGGCCGAAAGCTTCCAATGAGGATTTGATGTCCTTGGCCTCACCAACGACAACGATGCAGATGTTGTCTGTGTCCAGGTGGGCCTGCGCCGTTGCCTGCATAAGCGGAGGGGTGACGGCTCCCATGCGGCGGGCATACGTTTTGTAGAAGTCTTGGGGGAGGCCGTAAAGGTCGATGTCCTGGACGCGTTGGGCGGTGCGGTCGCTTTTTTCAAGACTCAGCAAATAGTTGCCGATGTTGTATTCCCGCTGTAGTGCGAGCTCGGTCTCCGGGGCGGGTTCCTTGCAAAGGCGGTCGATTTCTTTGAGGATTTCCGTGACCGCGGGTGCTGTGACTTCGTTACGTGTTTCTGCCGAGGCTTCAAAACTACCTGCTTCACGGCGGGGGTCGAATGCCGAATATGCCCCGTAGGTCCAGCCGTGTGTTTCCCTGAGGTTTTGAAAAAGACGGCCGGAGAAGCCACCGCCAAGCGTGGAGTTGAGCACCAGCACTTCGGGCAGATCCGGCGTGTTTCGGCGCGGGCCAGGCCTGCAAACGGCGATGTTACTTTGCACAGAGCCTGGTCTGTCCACCAAGTGAACGGAGCGGCCCTTGATCTCGGGAAGCGGGTTTTGGAGGGTTTTGGGAATTTCTGTGTTTTCCCAGGAGCCAAACGCCTTTTCGATCAGAGCGATGACCTGTTTCTGATCAACATCTCCAACCACAGCCAGCGTGGCGTTTTTTGGGTGGAAATAGGTCTGGTGAAAACGCTCCAGGTCCCCTCTCTCGATGGAGGAAACGCTTTCGGGCGTCGCCAGGTTTCCGTAGGGGTGCACTCCATAAACCACTTTCGCTACGAGCTTTGAGAGGAGTGCTTGGGGTTGTTGCTTTTGTGCCTCAAGGGCGGAGAGGCTGATTTTCCGGGCCTTTGCCAATTGCTCCTCGGAAAAAACGGGGTTGCGCGCTGCGTCGGACATCAGGTCCAGCAACTGGCCCGTATATTTGTTGAGTGCACTGGCAATAAGAGCTGTTGAATCCGGCCCTGCGGCGGCCTCCACGCGCGATCCCAAGAAATCAGATTCCTTGGCGAAGGCCTCTGCAGAGCGGGTTTTAGTGCCGCGATTGAGAAGATTCGCCACAAGAGAAGCGGTCCCTGGCTTTGTCTCGTCTTGGGAGGAACCCGATTTTACGACGAGCCGGAAAGTCACCATGGGGCGGCGGTCGTCCTGGATGATAAAAACACGCAGACCGTTAGGCAGCGTAAGATCCTTGAATTCAGGGAATGAAGCCGCCGGAGCGGATCCGGGGTTGGGTTTGATGGAGCGGTCCACCCCTTCGGCTTGAACGGCAGGAGCCAGCATCAGGCCGAGGCAAAGGAACGCAGGACGGAAAACGGAGGGTTTGAAAAAGGAGAAAAACATGGCCGCGCCTTATTTGGATTGAGGGAGGGGATAGCGGAGGACGAACTTGCCAGAAGGAGTGAAATATTTTTTGGCTACGCGCTGCAGATCCTCTCTCTGAACGGCGAGATAACGCTCCAGCTCTGTATTGATGAGACCTGTCTGTCCATAAAACGTCGAGTAGTGCGCCAGCGTGCGTGCCCGGTCCGACATGGTACCGCCGGATTGTGCAAACTGACTTTCCATGGCGTTGCGCGCTTTTTGGAACTCTTCCTCCGAAACTCCCTCGTTCACAACGCGGGTGATTTCTTGCGTGAGAACCTGGTCCAACTCTTCTAAAGAGGCGCCAGCCTGGCCGGTGACTTCAATGGCCAGCATTCCTGTTTTCTCCAAAAGGTAGCAATACGGGCTGACGCTCATGGCTACGCCCTTTGTTTCCACCAAGCTCTGGTAGAGGCGGGAGGAACGGCCTTCGCCAAGAATGTGGGAAAGCATTTCCAGCGGATAAGCGTCCGGATCAGTCTCCGCGGGCGCCCTCCAGGCATGAACAAGAGCCGGAAGGGGAGTGTTTTTTTTGATGACGTCCTTCGTCTTCCCCGGCACATCAAGTTTCCATTCGAACGCAGGCCTTGGGATAGGCTCGCCGTTTGGGATTGTCCCGAAATAATCCTCAATCAGTTTCCGTGTATCTCCCTGTTGAAAGTCGCCTGCGACCACGAGGGTTGCGTTTTCGGGCCGGTAGAAGGTGCGGTGGAAAGCGCGGAATTCCTCGATGGTGGCCTTGTCGATGTACTGGAAGGAGCCGATGGGAACCCACTGGTAGGGAGTATTTTCAAAGACGAGGGCGGAAAGCTCCTCAAACAGGCTTCCGTAGGGCTGGTTGTCGTAAGAGCGTCTGCGTTCCTCTTTGACGACGGCGCGTTGGGTCTCCACCCCAGCCTCATCAATCCTCGGGTGCAGCATCCTTTCGCTCTCAATCCACAAGGCCAAGGGCAGTTGATGCGCGGGAAGGTTGAAGAAGTAGTCGGTCCTATCAAAGGAGGTGGAAGCGTTGAGGTTTCCTCCTGCCCCCGAGATGTACTTGTCGATCGTGCCGCGAGGAATGAATTCCGATCCTTCAAACATCAAGTGCTCGAAGAAATGAGCGAAGCCGGTGCGATCTGGACGTTCGTTTTTACTGCCTACTTTGTAGAGGACGTAGGTGGCGATGACTGGCGCGGTGTGGTTCTGATGCAGAATGACGTGCATTCCATTGGGCAGGTCGTACTCGGTAAACTCGATGGGCTTACGGACGCTGCGAACATCGGCGGGCGGTGCGAGTTCGTTTCCCTTACCGGCCTTTGCAGGGGCCGCCTGGGAGGAACTGCCCAAGGTCACGGTTAGGGCTGCAGAAAGAAAAACAGCGGATTTCATGGGGGTTTGATCAATAGACCAACGGCGCGGACATTTGTTCGAAGGAAGCGTCGCGCCGTCTTAAATAGCACTTCAAGCTGCCCCAGATTTCTTCAACCCGCTATCCAAACTTTTCAACGAAGGCCTTAAATAAGGGCTAATTTTGCCACCATCTACCGTTTCCTCAGCACCTTCGCTTGCACCCGATCTCGCAGTGTTGCAGGAGTAGTGGATGCACTCTTTTATCCGCCCCGTTCTGTTTCGTGCATCCGTCCTTTTTTCGGTGCTGCCTTTCATTTCGGGCTGCGCTGCCATCGCTGGCAAACCTCCCGAGGGAAAAGAAGCGTCGAAGTCTGACGCCAAGGCGAAAGCGAAAACGGCTTCCGCTCCGGCGGCAACTGCGCCATGGAACGAGGCGGTTCTCGCTGCTTTGGATAAAATCCCCATCGGCGGCGGTTACTCCACGGGAGTCGACGCCAGGGATGCCCTGCTGGCTGGAATTTCGTGGGAAGAGGATAAACCTGCGCTGCGCCCCAAGGCCGCGCAGCCAAGCTTTTGTTCAGGCGCGACCTATCTGGCTTTTTTGGTGATGCTTGCCCAGCAGCAGCGTGCGGGGCGCCTCATACTGACCCCGGATGCTTGGCGTGCTTTGATTGTGGAAGGGCAGGCGGACGGCCATGGAGTTTGGGGCAGGTGGAACGCCAATGGGCCGGGCACGGCCCGACTTTTTCACGAGTTGGGAATCGGGACCAACTTTACGGATATCAAACAGGCCAAGCCGGGGGATTTTATGAAGATTTTTTGGAATGAAGGGATCGGGGCTTCCGAGCGCGGGCATTCCGTTATTTTTATGGGAACGGGTTCGACCAACGGTCAGGAAATGGTCTCGTTTTGGAGCAGCAACCAACCGGGCGGGTATGGAACCAAGGAGGTGCCCCGCAGCAAGATACAGCGGGTGGTTTTTTCGAGGCTGGAAAGTCCTGAAAAACTGGCCGAGGTAGCTAAGCTTCCTGAAAAGGACGCGTTTCTGGCGTCTCTGGAGGAAAAAAGTGTCTCTCCTGCGGCCGCCGCTGAGGCGGTGGGGCTGAAAAAATGGTGAACCGAGAAGGCGGTTCAGGCGACTGAAGTGAACCCTAAGCAGTGAGGTTTCCGCTCAGCCCTGTTTTTTTAGGAACTCCTTGGCAAGCGCTCGGTAGGCGGTGGCGCCCAGTCCGTTGGACTCGTATTCCATAATGGTTTTCCCGTGGCTGGGGGCCTCCCCAAGGCGGACGGTCCTTGGGATGATGGTGCGGTAGACAATGTCTCCGAAGTGTTTGTGGACTTCAGAAACCACCTGCTGGGCCAGGTTGTTACGCATGTACATGGTCATCAGAATGCCGGCAATGTGGAGGCTGGGATTGGCGCCGCAGTCGCGAATTTGAGAGACAATGTTGTCGATCTTTGAAAGGCCCTCTAATGCAAAGTATTCGCACTGAAGGGGGACCAGCAATTCATCCGCGGCGGCCAGGGCGTTGGTCATGAGGATTCCAAGGGAAGGTGGGCAGTCGAGGAAGAGGTAGTCGAAGGGTGCAGCTTCGCGCAGAGGGAGCAGCGCGTCCCTTAGACGTGTGAGATGATCCTCCTGGCGAGCAACTTCGATTTCGGCTCCCGCGATATTGATGTCGCCCGGAATTAGCCAGAGGTTGTCCCTGCGTGTGGGGATGATCGCATCGGCGAGCGTTCCCTCATGGAGAAGGGCGGCATAAACGCTGTGATCTTCCAAGGGTTCGTGGCCCAGAGCGCTGGTGGCGTTGGCTTGAGGATCCAAGTCCACAAGCAGCACCTTACAACCAAGCTCTGCGAGAGCCGCCGCTAGGTTCACAGATGTCGTGGTCTTGCCCACGCCGCCTTTCTGATTGGCCACCGCAATAACTTTCATTCAGGACGGAAGTGTAGGGAAGAATAGCGTTTTGAAAAGGACTGGGTGTCTCTTGTTGGTTGTGGATTGCAGGAAGCTTCGCCGAAGGCTTCAGTGAACGGGAATGCTTTCTGCCCATGCCTCCACCCAAATTGAACGTGTCCTCGCCGTGGATCCCTCTCTGAGGGGGACGGGATACGCAGTGCTCGAGCGGGCGCCTGGCGCTGGTCCTAGAGGGGCGACTGTCTTGCGCGCGCTCGCTTGGGGGGTTGTCCGAAACGCGCCTGTGCTGCTGCAGTCAGGCTGCCTTGTCGCGATTCACGAAAAAATACAGGAGCTGATCACTGATTTTTCTCCCACTGTTGCGGCTTTTGAGGCCGTCATTTATGTTCAGAGTTATAAAACTGCCATTGTCTTGGGGTGCGCCCGCGGCGCTGCCATGCTTGCTGTGGCCGGGCGAGGACTGCCCATTTTCGAATACGCGCCGCGCCGAGTGAAGCAGGCCGTGGTGGGGCGAGGAGGGGCTGATAAGGAGCAGGTCGCGTTTATGGTGCGCGCGTTATTGGGGCTCACGGAAACTCCGGTTGCGGATGCCGCCGACGCCCTTGCCGTGGGGTTGACTCATTTTCAGGCTGTGGACAAAGCCAGACTACGGGTTGGAACGATGGAACGCATCTAGCCATGGGCAAAACTGTGAACGCGCAATGGTTGGGCAGGGTTTCCTACGAAGCTGGGCTGCAGCTGCAGTCCGATCTTGTGGAGCTCAAGGCCGCCGATCCAAACGCCGAGGACCGCCTCTTTCTTCTTGAGCACGACCCGGTCTACACGGTGGGCCGCTCCGTATCCCTAACAGACCCGGAATTCAGTGGGTTGCCCCATCCCGTGTTACAGATTAACCGGGGCGGGAAAATCACCTTTCACGGGCCAGGGCAACTGGTGGGGTATCCTGTTTTGGATCTTCGGACGCGGGGGCAGGATTTGCACAGACACTTGCGGCTCATGGAAGAGGGGCTTGTGGAAGTCGCACGACTGGCTGGAGTCAGGGCGCAGACGCGCGAAGGACTCACGGGCGTATGGTGCGGGGACAGAAAGCTCGCGTCCATCGGAGTCGGCGTGCGCCGCTGGGTGACGATGCACGGCTTTGCCCTTAACGTCTGTGGAGCACTGGAAGGGTTCGAACACATCACGCCCTGCGGATTGACCGGAGTGAAAGTCACGAGCCTCGAGCGGGAGGGGGCGTGCTTGCTGGATGTGCGTGCTGTCGCGGCGCTTGCTGCGGATGTTTTTCTCGGAGTTTTGTGAACAGTCCAGCGGGACAAAAGGTGTTTTCTCGAGAAAACAGCGGCGCGGGTTGTCGGTTGGCCGCGCCGCTTTAACTTTGTGACGTTAGGGTTTCGGGGTTGGGGCCGGGTTGGGCTCTCCGGGCATCGCTTTTCCCAAGCCAAGGTCTGAAACCTTCATTCCCTTGCGATAGCCGTTGAACCCATAGAACCCGGGTTTATATTCGTCGACAAAGGTGACATCGGCTTTCAAGGGGACTTCCATTTGGAGGCCCCAGTAAACTCCGTTGACTACGAGTCGCCGGAGGGATTCGTTTTCAAACTCGTTCGCCGCGCCCATAGTGGTGCACAGGACACGGTTGGTGTGACCCGAATCCGTCTGATTGAGGCGGGTCCATGCTACCGGCATCATCGGGGAGTTAACCTCTTGCTCCTGTTTGTCGGAGGAACGTTTTTTTTGGTACTCCGCAGGTTTGGAATCGGGGTTCATGCCCGCGAGCACCTGGCCGCGAAGCAAGACCGTGGCGTCAGAGGGCGGATAGGCTTCGTAGACGTCGGATGTCCCGAAAACGTCGCTGATTCCGTGCAGAAGAGGGGATCCCTCGGCTCCCGGTTCGATAATGCCGCGGGTCGCTTCGGACTTGTGTTTCCCCCAGTGGCTAACCCACTTTTCGCCAAGAACTTTTTTACCGAATCCGTCGAGCCTGTTTTTGGTGAAGGCGTGTGTGCTCGTGCGCAGGCCGATGATCGGTTTGCCGGAGTCCATTGCCTTCTCAAAACGGGCAAGACTCTCTTCTGGCCACGTGCGGAATCTGAGGGAGGTAATGAACAGGTCGGCTTTGTCGATCGCCTCAGGATTGGTGAGGGAAGTGCCATCGTTTGGCGTGATGGTCCCGTCCTCTGCGGCGGAGAAAAGAACGGTGCACTTGAATCCGTGTCGCTGGCTGAGGATTTTAGCGAGCATTGGAAGCGATTCTTCGGAGCGGTATTCCTCGTCGCCTGCGATAAGCACGATGTGTTTTCCCTGACCAGCGGTGCCGACGGCTTCGAAAACAAGAGAGGTTTCGGTGGCTGTGGCCTGTGGCAGGCAAAAAGTCAGCGGAGCCAAGGCGCAGAGGATAAGATGGAGGGAACGTTTCATGGAGGATTCGGTGGAGAGTTTGGTTTTGGGAGGGGATGAATTTTCAGCCCGCCGGAATTTTCTGAGCTTGAACGGAGTGGGCGGGCCAAATTTCTTGAGGTTTATTCGCTAGTTTCGCAAATTTTACAACAGCGCGCTTCAGTTGGCTCGGGCAGATTTGAAGGAGGTTGGGCAGGTTTGGACAGGGAGATGGGCTGAAAAAGCGGTTCTTCGCAATCGAAAGAGCCCCGGATGCGCAGTTTTGCTGGGAACGTTCACGCAGAGAATTCTGCTGCGGCATTGACGCGGGGGAGGCGCACTCTGTTTAGTCTAAGCCTTGGATTGCGGCACCCAGGTCTTTCAGACCCGCCTGTCCATCATCTAACCCAACAAAAAGCATCATGATTAACATAGGTATTAACGGCTTCGGGCGGATTGGACGCCTCGTGTTCCGCGCGATCTGCGACCAAGGACTCCTCGGAAAAGAAATCAACGTGGTTGCAGTGAACGATCTCGTTCCCGCCGATAACCTCGCCTACTTGGTGAAGTACGACTCCACCCAGGGGCAGTTCAAGGGCGAAGTTTACAGCACCAAAAGCTCCCCAGAAGTGCCGGAGGACGACGTCCTTGTCGTCGACGGCCATCGCATCAAGTGTCTCGCCGTCAAGGAAGGCCCCAAGGCACTGCCTTGGAAGGAACTCGGAGTTGATATTGTGGTTGAATCCACTGGTCTTTTTACAGAAGCCGACAAAGCGCATGGCCACATCGAAGCCGGTGCAAGGAAGGTCATCATTTCCGCTCCTGCCAAAGGCGAAGACATCACTGTCGTCATGGGAGTCAATCACGAGAAATACGATGAGGCAAAGCACCACATTATTTCCAATGCGAGCTGCACCACAAACTGTCTGGCTCCAGTGGTTCACGTTCTCCTCAAGGAGGGATTTGGTGTTGCCGAAGGTCTGATGACCACCGTGCACTCCTACACGGCGACTCAGAAGACGGTGGATGGCCCCTCCAAAAAAGATTGGAAGGGTGGCCGCTCCGCTGCGATCAACATCATCCCGAGCGCTACGGGTGCGGCAAAAGCCGTGGGGTTGGCCATTCCTGAAGTGAAGGGCAAACTAACTGGAATGTCGTTCCGCGTGCCAACACCAACCGTTTCAGTCGTGGATTTGACCGTGAAAACGGAGAAAGAAACCAGTTACAAAGAAATCTGCGAAGCGATGAAGCGCGCTTCGGAGACCTATATGAAGGGCATCCTCGGCTACACCACGGATGAGGTGGTGTCTTCTGATTTCATCCACGACCGCCGTTCTTCTATTTTTGACGCGGGATCTGGCATCGAACTCAACAGCAAGTTCTTTAAGCTGGTGAGCTGGTATGACAACGAGTGGGGTTATTCCAACCGTTGCGTTGATCTTGTTCGGTATATTGCAGCCAAGTAAAACTGCTGAGGCGTTTGCGGGGGCCGAGAGGGGATAATTCCTCTCGGCACCTTTGCCTCCGGCTCCTTTTTGAATGCCGCCAGCAGTGCTGCGGCTCTTTTATTTCAGATCCATTCTCAATCCTTTTTGCTTATGTCCAAACTATCTGTCCGCGATCTTTCCCTAGCTGGTAAACGTGTTTTGCTGCGCGTCGATTTCAACGTGCCTACTGAAGAAAATGACGGTCATACTCGCATTACCGACGATACGCGCATCAAGGAAAGCCTTCCCACAATCAACCACTTGCGGGCAGCAGGAGCGAAGGTGATTGTGATGGCGCACTTCGGACGCCCGAAAGGGACGGCCAATCTGAAGTACACGCTGCGTCCTGTTTCAGAGCACCTTTCTAAATTGCTAAATGCCCCCGTCGGATTTTCCACTGAGTGCGTTGGTGAGATTCCTGCGGGCCTAATTGCAGGGATGCACGACGGAGACGTACTGCTTCTGGAAAACGTCCGCTTTCACGGGGAAGAGGAAGCCAATGATGAGGGGTTTGCCAAGGAGCTTGCCGCCCTCGGCGAAATCTACGTGAATGATGCCTTCGGCGCTGCCCATCGTGCGCATGCGTCCACCGCGGGTGTCGCACATCACGTGCCCACCGCAGCAATGGGTCTGCTCATGGAAAAAGAGTTGCGGTATCTTCAAGGGGAGTTGAAAGCTCCCGCGAGGCCCTTTGTGGTGATCCTCGGCGGTTCGAAGGTCTCCGATAAAATCGGAGTGATCAAAGCGCTCATGGAGAAGGCTGACACATTTTTGATTGGCGGTGCGATGGCCTATACATTTTTTCGTGCCCTCGGAATTCCGACGGGCAAAAGTCGAGTTGAAGCGGACAAGGTAGACCTTGCCAAGGAAATCCTAGAGCTCGCGAAGGCGAAGGGGGTTCGGTTTTTGCTGCCCTTGGACAACCTTGAGACGCAGGAAATCAGTGCGACGGCTCAACCACGTTCTACGGGTCTTGTATCGCCGGAAAAGGGGGTTTCGGAAGGTTGGGAGGCGGTGGATATCGGACCTGAAACCATTTCCCTCTATCGCCAGGAAATTGCTGGGGCGAAGACGGTCTTGTGGAACGGACCGGTAGGCATTTTTGAACTTGCACCTTTTGCATCCGGCACCCGCTCGATTGCAGAGGCGGTGGCGGCTTCTTCTGCGGTGACAATCATCGGAGGGGGAGATTCCGTGACGGCGGTCAAGCAGTTTGGGTTGGGCGAAAAAGTCTCATTTTGTTCGACCGGGGGTGGAGCTTCGCTTGAGCTCATCGAAGGCAAGGTCCTGCCCGGCGTTGCCGCATTGACGGACAAAGTTTAAAAAAAGAGAATCGATCCGGATAACGCGCGCGGCTCAACCCTAACATTCCACCCCATGCGGAAAAAAATCATAGCGGCCAACTGGAAGATGAACTTAACGGTGAGTGAGGCCGAAGCCTTTCTGAACACCTTTCTGCACGAAATAGGCGCGGAGAGTGGGGCAGAAGTCGTTATCGTCCCGCCTTTCACCTCTTTGGCAAAAGTGTCTGAGATTTTGGGCCGAAGCCAGGCGGCGAAGCTTGGCGCCCAAAATATGCACTGGGAAAAATCTGGAGCATTTACCGGTGAAATCAGCGCGCAGATGCTCCGAGAACTTTACGTGCGATACGTGGTTCTCGGGCATAGCGAACGCCGGTCGCTTTTTGGCGAAACGGACGAGCAGGTTAATCTCAAAGTGCGTGCTGCCCTCGATGCGGCCCTCAAGCCGATCGTTTGCGTTGGAGAGACGCTCGAACAGAGAGATGCAGGCCAGGTGGAGGCCGTATTGCACCGGCAAATCGAACTTGGTTTGCATGGCTTGAGCGCCCGAGAACTCGGGGACGCGGTGATCGCCTACGAGCCGGTTTGGGCCATCGGAACCGGGCGCACGGCCACCCCGGAGCAGGCGCAGTCAGCGCACGCATTTATCCGCAAGACGCTCGGCGAACTATGGGATTCGCCCACTGCTGAAAAAGTTAGAATTCAGTATGGCGGCAGTGTGAAGCCGCAGAATGCAATGGAATTGATGCGGGAACCGGACATTGACGGGGCTCTAGTTGGCGGGGCAAGCCTCGATCCCCGCGGCTTTGCGGAGATTGTAAAAGCGGCGGCGGCTGCTCATTAGGTTTAGAGAAAGGGGGCGCATCAAGCCCGTGCCGAGTTCACCTACTGAGGGAATCGTTGCTTTCTCCAGCGGTGTTCGCGGACGCGGTGCCGTAGATCCCATTCGGCGGATTTCTGTGATGTCCCTGAATGCAAAAAGCGGTGGAGTGTTTTTCACTCCACCGCTTTTCGTATCAGGCAGTCGGGTTAAACTCGGTTTTTAGCCGGGGATGAAAGCGCTGTTAATGAGATGATGATGGCGTGTGTTCCGCCGCAGTATGTTCGATCCCACAGGTTGGGCAGTGTCTCCATGCTGGATTCCACTCCTTGGGTAATTCCGCGGAGGAAGCTGCCGTAGGCTTATGGTCTGGATCGATTTCCTCCGCACCAAAAAGGGCAGCCATCATGGCCTTGCCGATGATGTTCATCAACATGCCGAATAAGGCCAAGCCCATGAACATGGTGACGGTTGCGACAATGCGTCCTGGGACGGTGACCGGATACATGTCCCCGTAACCGACCGTCGTCAGGGTTACAACACACCACCAGCTGGAGGCTGGAACGGAGGTGAAGGGTGTGTCCTTTTGCCAGTGTGCGGACTGAAGTTTTGTGAGTTCGGAAGGCATGGCGGCAAGGATGTCAGGATCCGTGACAAGAACTTCGATCACATGTTCTTCGGGGCTCCATTTTTTTACCTCGAAGGTTCCGTCGTATTTGTCAGTTCCAACGATGGTTATCTTGCCTGAGGGGGCAAGTTCTCCATGGAATTCGTCGGAGCGAAACACGAGGTGAGCTTCGCCTTGGCGTTCCACCGAATGGACCTCTCCGGTGGAGAACTCGGCGAAGAACATGAGAGTGCTGGAAATGATGACCACGGAGAAAAGCGCGAGGAAGTAAATCGTGAGATTCATCGCCAACGGGTTTTTGCGCTTTTCTGCGGCGCTTGTCTGCTGGACGCGCTGGAGAGCTTCCCTCGCGAGTTTCAAAACTCGCAGCACTCGCAGCACTCGCAGTACCCGCAAAATACGAGCGGATTTGAGCGCCGTGATATTTGCCATCTGCAGAAAGGTGGGAGCAATGGCTAAGAAATCGATGATCCCCCAGAAACTGAAGATGTAGCCCATCTTGTTCCGAGTGGTGATGATGTTAGCGATGTACTCGAGGGAGAAAATTCCGACGATTACGTACTCGGAAATTTCGAAAAATTTCGCGTACGGCGTATGGATAGCGTCCACGGTTTCCAAGGCGCCAAGGATGGCGGCAACGAAAATAATCGAGTTCAGAAACGCGTGCAGTCTGTGGTAGGCCGTACAGGTTGGCTCGTGGATCATCTTGAAGAGCCAAGCTGGCCCCGCCGGAGCGGTATCTTCAAAGGAATTGGGTGGTTCGGGTTCGGTCATAAAAAAACGGACATGAAGAAAAGCATTTTCTGTACCCAGGAAGCGTCAAATATCGCGTTACACATCCTTGGCTCCTATTGCCATACTTTTTCGGAAAAAGGGAGTATGACTGAGGTTTTTGCACGGGTGAAAAGATTGAGTCCGTTCAAATTTTCACCAAGGCTGTGGGTTGTCTTTAAGTTCCTTCCAAGCACTAGAAATTATGGATTCTCATCTCTGGCAACCAGCACTTCTGGCCGTTTTTTTGGCTGTTTTCGGCGGGAATGCGGCCGCCGCTCCAAAAGTTAATTTCGCTCGGGAAGTTCGCCCGATTTTGTCCAACAATTGTTTTCATTGCCATGGACCGGACGATAAAAACAGGAAGGGGAACGGAGAGAAGGGCCTTAGGCTGGACACTGAGGAAGGCGCTTTTGAAGCGCTGGAATCGGGGTTCGCCCTGGTGGCGGGGCACCCTGAGAAAAGCGCTTTGTTGGATAGGATTCTTTCCCACGAAAGTGACGAGTTAATGCCGCCTCCAAAGACTGGAAAAAAGCTGACGGAGCATGAAATCGCCCTCCTGCGGCGTTGGGTTCAAGAAGGGGCAGCGTATGCGGGACACTGGGCCTATGAGAAGCCGACTGCAGCCCCAGTTCCGAACGTGACAGTCCCCCGATGGAGTGCGTCTGTCGTGGATCGGTTTTTGTATTCTCGCCTTCAGGCAGAGGGATTGCAGCCGAGTCCAGAGGCGGATGCCGCGGCTTTAATCAGACGCGTGGCGCTAGATCTGACGGGTCTGCCTCCCACGACGGAAGAAGTGGCCGCGTTTCTCTCGGATAAGGCCCCGGACGCTTATTCCAGATTGGTGGATGGATTTCTTGCGAAGGCTTCGTTTGGCGAACACTGGGCGCGAGTTTGGATGGATCTCGCCCGGTACGCGGACTCCGCTGGATATCCCAGCGATCCCGGTCGCAGCATCTGGGCGTTTAGGGATTACGTCATCAGGGCTTTTAACGAAAACAAACCGTTTGATCAGTTTACAATAGAGCAGATTGCCGGGGATTTGCTGCCGGAGCCCACGGAGGCGCAAATTATCGCGACTGCATTTCACCGCAACACGATGACCAACAACGAGGGAGGTACCTCGGACGAGGAGTTTCGCAACGCCGCGGTCATTGATCGGGTCAATACGACCTGGTCAGTTTGGATGGGGACTTCGATGGCCTGCGCGCAGTGCCACACACACAAGTTCGATCCGCTGACGCAGAAAGAGTATTTCAGCTTTTACGCGATTCTTAACCAAACAGAAGATGCTGACCGGAATGACGAAGCGCCTTTGCACCAGTTTTTGTTGCCTGAGGAGAAAGCGCGGAAAGCGGAGTTGGAAAAAGAGGCTGGAGAGATTGAAGCTCTTTTTAAAAACCCTGTTCCCGCGTGGAGCCAGGGCTTCGCTGTGTGGGATGCAGGCTTTCCTCGAGACTTGGAGTGGCAGAGCGGTATGACCGGGGAGGCAAAGTCGCTCAACGGCGGAAGCGTTGCTGTGCGTGAAGACGGCTCGCTCTTTGTGGGGACCTCTGAGAAGGGCGGAGACACGGTGACTGTTCACTTAGGGGAAATTGTCGGAGAAGTGGCGGCGTTACAATTGAACTCGCTGCCCGAAGCCCGTTTGCCGGGTGGCGGCGCCGGGTATGGCGCCAATGGAGCGTTTATAGTCGACCAAATCCGGGTAAGTATTGTTCCTGCTGGTGCCAAGGCCAAGCCGCGGGAGGTGAAGTTTCGGGCTGTTTACGCCACGACGACAGCGGGCGGCTTTGAGCCGCAAACGGTCGTTGGGCTGAAAGTGAACGTCGAACAGAATGCGCGAAACAAAGGATGGAGCGTGCCTAACAGTCAAAAGCCACAGTCTTTGACCCTGATACCAGAAAAGACCGTGAAACTTCAGACTGGAGACACGCTCAGGGTGGAATTGGATCAGCGCAGCCGGAAGAAGGAGCAGCTTCTGGCCTCATTTGCGTTGAAGTACACTTTGGATTCGCGAGCTGAGTTGGCTGTCTCGACGCCGCCGCAAATGGTGGCGATTTTGCGCTCTGTTTTGGCTGCGAGGACCGCGGCAAGCGCGGCGCAGTTGATGGACTATTACGTCCGCAATCATGCTGTTGAGGCTGCCGCGGAGCGTGCTTCTCTTGCTTCGAAGAAACGCGAATTAGAGGCGCTTAAACCCAACACCGTGCCTGTCATGCGCGATCTTGCTGCTGAAAAGCAGCGCATCACGAAGGTTCAAATCCGTGGTAATTATCTGAACCTTGGCGATGAGGTTTCTGCGGGGACGCCGGCCGTTTTGCCCCCGCTGCCTCGGGGGGTAGCGCCCGACCGGCTTGCGATGGCTCGTTGGCTTGTGAGCCCGGAGAATCCGTTGACGGCGCGTGTGATTGCCAACCGTTTTTGGGAATCGATCTTTGGTGTTGGTATTGTGAGAACCAGCGAAGAGTTTGGCGCGCAGGGTGAGATGCCTGTACATCCCGAGCTGCTTGACTGGCTTGCCTTGGAGCTCGTTCGCAGTGGCTGGGACGTGAAAGCGTTTTTGAAGACGCTTTTGAGTACGGCCGCCTACAGGCAGTCCTCGGCAGTGACTCCTGAACTTCAGGAAAAAGATCCTGAAAACAGGTTTTTGGCGCGAGGTCCACGGTTTCGGATGTCCGCTGAAATTCTTCGCGACCAGGCTCTTTTTGTGAGCGGGCTTTTGAGTCCGAAGATGTTTGGAAAGCCGGTGCGTCCGCCCAAACCCAACATGGGGTTGAGCACCGCTTTTGGTCGGGCAAACGATTGGGAAATAAGCGCTGGAGAGGACCGTTACAGGCGCGCCCTCTACACGGAGGTGCGTAGGAACAGCCCTTACCCCAGTTTCACGACGTTTGACGCTCCCAACCGGGAGGTTTGCACCCTACGTCGCAACCGAACCAACACGCCTCTTCAGGCCCTAGTGACGTTGAACGATCCCGTGTTCATCGAGGCTGCCCAGGCGCTTGCCCGGAAGATCATCAAAGAAGGGGGGGCATCCATCGAGGAGCGTGTCCGTTACACATTCCAGCGGGTGCTTTCCCGCGAGCCCTCTCGGAAAGAAGCGGAGCGGCTTGGGCGCCTTATTCGAGAAATGGAGGCAGAGTTTGCATCAAACCCAGCGAGAGCAATATCGATGGCAACGGAACCACTTGGAGCATTACCGCCCGGAGGCGGGGCGCCTGAATACGCCACTTGGACGGTTTTCGCGAACGTTGTGCTGAACCTTGACGAAGTATTAATGCGCCGGTAATCGGCACCAGTAGCAACACCGCATTTTTTCAACAGATACAAAACGTATGAACTTTCACGAAAATCCCGTAGCTGCTTATTTGGCAAACCAGACGCGGCGCCATTTTCTGGCGGATACCGGCCGGCTGAGTTTGGGGGGCGTTGCGATGCAGGCTTTGTTTGCCTCAAAGTCGGGGGCGACGGCTGTGGCCGAGAATCCGCTGGCCCCGCGCTCCGCGCCTTTAAAGGCAAAAGCAAAGCGTGTGATTTATCTGCACATGTCCGGGGGGCCGCCAAACCTGGATATTTTTGATTACAAACCGGAACTGGTGAAGCGCAGCGGTCAGGACTGTCCGGATGACTTCCTGAAGGGACGGAAATTTGCATTCACCACGGGCGTTCCAAAGTTGATGGGAACTCCGCGCACTTTTAAGAGGCAAGGGCCTGGCGGCATCTGGATGTCGGACGCTGTTCCTAACTTCCACCGCATTGCCGGCGATGTCACGGTGGTGCATTCGATGAAGACGGATGAGTTCAACCATGCCCCTGCGGAGCTGTTGCTTTATACTGGGTCTCCGAGACAGGGGCGGCCTTCGATGGGTTCGTGGGTGACGTACGGCCTTGGATCCGAGAACGAAAATCTGCCGGGTTTTGTGGTGCTCATTTCTTCGGGGACTCAACCGAGTGGGGGTCAAGGGTGTTGGGGGAGTGGGTTCATTCCCTCTGTCTACCAAGGAGTGCAGTGTCGCTCCAAGGGGGATCCGGTCCTCTACGTATCAGACCCTGCTGGAATGACTCGCGACACGCGGCGGCAGACCTTGGATGCGCTCAAAGACCTCAATGCAATACAGGCGGGGGAGTTGGGCCATCCAGAAACGCTCACACGGATCGCGCAGTACGAACTTGCCTACCGCATGCAGACTTCAGTGCCCGAAGTCATGGACATTTCCAAGGAAAGCCCGGAGGTCCTGGAGGCCTATGGGGCCCAGCCAGGCGAGGCGAGCTTTGCAAACAACTGTCTACTGGCCCGAAGATTGGTTGAGCAAGGCGTTCGTTTCGTGCAGCTCTTTGACTGGGGGTGGGATTTTCATGGCACGGGACCGGGCGAGGATATCCGGGACGGGTTGACAAAGAAAATGGCACGCACTGACAAGCCCGTCGCGGCGTTGATCACTGAACTCAAAGAACGCGGATTGCTGGAGGATACCATTATTGTCTGGGGCGGGGAGTTTGGTCGCACTCCGTTCCGCGAGGGGCGCACTTCTGGAGGAACGGTTTTAGGGCGCGATCATTATCCGGACTGTTTTTCAGTGATGCTTGCGGGCGGGGGCTTTAAGCGCGGGTTTGCGTACGGGGCCAGTGACGAGCTGGGATTTGGCGTCGCAGAGAACCCCGTGCACGTGCATGATCTACAGGCGACGATCCTCAACCAACTTGGATTCAATCACGAAAAGCTCACCTATCGTTTTCAGGGAAGGGATTTTCGTTTAACGGACGTTCATGGATCTGTGGTGCGGGCGATTGTAGATTGAGATCCGTAGTCTCTGGCTTAATTATTGCCGGTGAACGCCTTGCTTTTAATCTTGCGGCCTTGATCGAGCGCGTTTCCGCCGCGCGCTTTCTGGGTTCCCTTCGTTATATCTAAAAAACTGAAACCAGGGCTTGCCAAGGACGGGCCATGGGGTCAATCTCACAACCCTTTTTCTAAAGTCGTATAAGCTATGTCCACAGAACTCATGACAGAATTGCTCGAAGCGGGTGTCCACTTCGGGCACCAGAGCAAGCGCTGGAATCCCAAGATGAAGCCCTTCATCTT
>QQND01000013.1 GCA_003402745.1 Verrucomicrobiota bacterium | reverse complement strand
TTGTTATTTGGTTTGGATGAAAAAAAGCGGTTCCTGTGACAAGTGGAGCCTGGGACCGGGATTGAACCGGCGACCTCGTCCTTACCAAGGACGTGCTCTACCAACTGAGCTACCCAGGCACTTATCACACTCACGCAGTGCTTATGCCTCCCAAGAAGCACTGCTTTGCACTGGTATGCATCACGGCGTTTCAAAAAAAGCGGAGGCGCAAACTACCAGAGGGGGGGGAGGTGTCAACAGATTCCTGAGGCAAGATTTCAATTTGCCCAGCTCCCCCACCCAAAAAATACATTTCCCCCCTCCGCCCAGCCTCCTGAGCTGCCTCGATTCAGATTGTTTTCCGGTTTGCTCCCAGACCCTCTGGTGCCCATTTTAGTCTCCCACCCATGGAGCTTCAAGATTACCTGCGCCTGTCCGTTCAAAAGATTGACCGCGCTTTGGACACATTTCTGCCCAAGGCCTCAGCAAAACCCCAGACCCTGCATAAGGCAATGCGCTATAGCCTGTTTGCCGGCGGCAAGCGACTGCGCCCAGCGCTCACTCTCGCCGCCGCAGAGCTTTGCGGCGGTTCCGCTCAAGACGCACTCCCTGCCGCCTGCGCCGTGGAATGCATTCATACCTATTCGCTGATCCACGACGACCTTCCCTGCATGGACGACGACGACCTGCGCCGCGGCCGTCCCACGAGCCACAAGGTGTTCGGCGAAGGCATCGCCGTCCTGACGGGTGACGCACTTCTTACCCTCGCCTTCGAAATTCTTGCGCAAGCTTCCCCAACCCCGAGATACGGGGCGGCGGATCTCGTCCGGGAGTTGGCGCATGCTTCGGGAAGCCGTTGGTTGATCGCGGGGCAAGTCCTAGATTTGGAAGGCGAAGGCAAACCCGTCACCAAAGCCGCCCTCAAATTTATCCACCAGTCGAAAACGGCAGCGCTGCTCACCTGCTCGCTGCGCCTTGGTGCGATGAGCGCCAATGCGACTCCCTCCAAGTTGAAGGCGCTCACGGATTTCGGTTCTGCACTCGGACTTGCTTTCCAAGTGATAGACGACATTCTGGACGTCACACAAACAACGGAACAGCTTGGAAAAACCGCCGGTAAGGATGCCGCCGTCACTAAGGCGACCTACCCGGCCTTGTTCGGCCTGAATCGGGCGAGGGAAATCGCCTCCGAACTCACGCGTGAAGCGCTGGACGCCCTAGCCCCCTTTGGCAAGAAAGCCCTCCAGATGCGGGCGCTGACCAACTCCCTGCTTGTTCGGGAATATTGACCGCAAAAATACTCACCGGACGACTGACTGGGCCTTCCCTTTTTCGTCACCCGTTGAGCCAGCGCGAAGCATTCAAGCTGGGTTCAATCTCAGCCTCCAGTTGAGACACCGCCCCACCCTCCAATTTGAGGGCTGCCACGTAGGCAATCATTGCGGCGTTGTCCGTGCAGAGCGCAGGGGGCGCCAGAAGAAGCTGCACCCCCTCAATTCGGCAGGCGGCTGCGAACTGCTCGCGCAAACGGAGATTGCAACTCACCCCGCCACTCAGCGCAAGTGTATCAACGCTTTCAGCGCGAATCGCCTTCACTGTTTTAGCGACCAAGATGTCTACAACCGCCTCCTGAAACGAAGCGCAAACATCGGCAACGGGCACTGGAACGTGTTTGGGCAAAAGATACCGGACTGCCGTCTTCAGGCCGCTGAAGGAAAAATCATAGTCCCCCGAACCGAGCATGCTCCTTGGAAAATTGAACCGCCTCCGGTCGCCCCCTAACGCCGTTTCCGCCACGTGAGGCCCCCCAGGATACGGCAGACCGAGGAGTTTTCCAACCTTGTCAAAAGCCTCGCCAGCAGCATCATCCAGCGTTTTTCCAAGCAGTCTGTACCTGCCCGTGCCGTAAATTCTGACCAACAGAGTATGGCCGCCACTCACCACCAACCCTACTGAGTCCCTAGGACCGGTGGGCTCGCCCAGAAATGGGGACAAAAGATGCCCCTCAATATGGTTTACCGGGATGAACGGCCGCCCCAGTGCCACAGCGATGCCCTTTGCAAGAGAAAACCCTAGCATTAACGAGGTTGCCAGTCCGGGGCCGGCTGTCGCAGCAATCGCATCAAGGTCGGCAAGCCGAAGTCCAGCCCCTTCGAGGGTCGCCTCCAAGACCGGCCTGAGCGCCAGCAGGTGGTTTCGGGAAGCCACCTCAGGCACGACGCCGCCATACTGCCCGTGGATTGCAATTTGGGAAAAAACCTCCGCGGCAAGCACTTCCCTTCCACGAATCAGGGCTGCCGCACTCTCGTCACAAGACGTCTCAAGCGCCAGCACCAGAGGAGCTTTCGGGGAGCCGGGCCCAGCGGCCTTCATTTCCGCAACCCCGCCGCGCCCGACGATTCCTGCGTGCCGTTTTTCGCAGTGTAGAGAACAACCGCCTTCAAAGTGTCCGTTGCCCGCTCGAGCTGGGCGTCTCGAAATCCGGCAATCTCCGCCTTCTCACGCTCGTCCAAAAGTTCCTCCCGCCGCTGCAACGCCAGCAAACGTTCCTGCTCCTGAGTCAGCACCGCCCGGATCGTTGGCGCCACGCCCTGCTCGTGAATCACCTGTTTTCCCGGCGTGTAGTACTTCGCCGTGGTAAGGCGGATCGCGGCTCCATCCTGCAAGGGAATCACACTCTGAACTGAGCCCTTTCCAAAAGTCGTCTCGCCCACCAAAACTGCCCTCCGAAGGTCTTTGAGGGCTCCCGCCAAAATTTCCGCAGCGCTGGCGCTTCCCCCGTTCACCAAAACCGCCATCGGATATGCCGGACGGGACTGGCCATTTTCAGGGGTCCTGTAGACTCGGGACTGAGAGGCCACCCTGCCCTCGGTTGAAACCACTTGAGAACCGGCCGGTAAAAATTGGGAGGCCACCTCGATCGCGGACTCTAGAAGCCCCCCCGGGTTTCCCCTCAAATCCAAAACCAAGGCCTGCATCCCCCTTTTTTCCAAATCATCGAGCGCCGCAGACAATTCCGTGAGCGTCGTTGTATTAAACTGTGTGAGCCTCACATACCCAATCTTCGCCTCGCTGCTGTTCTCGCCAGAAATGAGCTTCACATCCCGCACCGTAGTCACCTTGATCGTTTCGCGCTGCACCTCCATTTCACGGGTATCCTTCGTTGAAGGCCGGTAGACAACCAGCTTCACCGGTTGTCCAGATTCCCCCCGCAGCAGATTTGCCACTTCGTTCACCCCCATCCTTTCCGTCAACTGTCCACCCACCTTGAACAGTTGGTCGCCAGGTAAAATTCCGGCTCTCAAAGCTGGACTCCCCTCCATCACACTTACAACAGCCATCCGGCCGTCCTTTTGAGTCAAAATCAGTCCAACGCCGCTGAACCGGCTCTGGGTGTCATCCTGCACGGCCTTGTAGTCCCTCGGGTCCAAAAACTGACAGTGCGGATCCAGGCTGGAAAGCATCCCCTTAAGCGCGGACCCGACCAAGGCGGCGTACGAGACCTTGGCCTCGTCCACATAATCTTGCCTAATCAATTGCAGGGCCCTGGCAAACATCCCCAACGGCGTGTATGCCGCCCCCTCCTTGACCACCTCGGGCTCGGCGGCTGGAAGCACCCCGACACACCACGAAAGTGCTGCAAATAAAATCGTCCGTCCCACAACCGCCACGTTCCAACACTCCGCCCCCCGCCCAAACGCTGAGCCGGGTTCACTCCCGGTCAGGCGACTGCACATCCCGCGGGGAGAGACCAAAAATCTTGAAAAAGGAGGCGCCATGGATTTCTGTTAAACAATACCCAACGTCCCCGCTCCAGATTAAAACCCGAGCGGGCTCCCTCTTCCAAGCCTAAGCCGCGTCTTTGTCCTGCTTCCGGCGCACGGTCGGCTGCCGCTTGCCTTCCACGACGGCGCGATTAACGGTCACTTCCGCCACGTCTTCTCGGCTCGGGATGTCGTACATCACATCCAGCATGATCCGCTCCAACATCGACCGAAGCGCTCGCGCCCCGGTGCCTTTCTTGGCGGCTTGCTCGGCCATCGCACGCAACGCGTCCTTGGTCACATTCAAGGAAACTCCCTCAATCGACAGCAACTTGGCGTACTGCTTGATCAGCGCGTTCTTCGTATCCGTCAGAATCGCCATCAACTCGTCTTCAGAAAGGGGGTCCAGCGCCGCCACCACCGGCAAACGACCGATAAATTCGGGGATCATTCCAAAGCTCAAAAGATCCTCGGGTTCCGCATGCCTCAACAGTTCACTCGTCGCGACCTCCGCAACCTCCGGCCCAGCGGCCGAAGTCGCAGCTCCAAAGCCAAGCGCGTTTCTTCCACGCCGCTTCTCCACGATTTTATCCAGGCCCACAAAAGCTCCGCCACAGATGAACAGAATCTTGTCCGTACTCACCTGAATGTACTCCTGATGCGGATGCTTGCGCCCGCCTTGGGGCGGCACGTTGCAGACGGTCCCTTCAAGAATCTTGAGTAAGGCCTGCTGCACCCCCTCCCCGCTGACATCGCGGGTGATCGATACGTTTTCGGTCTTCCTGCCGATCTTATCAATCTCGTCGATGTACACGATCCCAATCTCAGCCCGCTTCACGTCATACTCCGCAGCCTGAAGCAGCCGAAGAATGATGTTCTCCACATCCTCTCCGACGTAACCCGCTTCGGTCAGCGTCGTCGCGTCCGCAATGCAAAAAGGAACGTCCAAGACACGTGCCAGCGTGCGAGCCAAAAGAGTCTTGCCCGAGCCCGTGGGCCCCAGAAGCAGAATGTTGCTCTTGTCGATCTCGACGTCCTCAAGGGAGTCCATCTGGGTGGCAGTCGCCAGCGTCCCGCCCAGCGCTCCGGCACCGTTATGAAGGATCCGCTTGTAATGGTTGTGCACCGCCACAGAGAGCACCTTTTTGGCCCTGTCCTGACCAATCACATGCTGGTCCAGCGAGCGACGGATTTCGATCGGCTTGGGAACCCGCAGATTCACCGACTGCTTCCGCCTCTCGTCGCTAAGCTCCTTGTCCAGGATGCCCTTGCACACGTTGATGCAACTATCGCAGATATACACCCCGGGACCGGCGATGAGCTTACGCACCTCCGCGTGACTCTTCCCGCAAAAACTGCACATGGTTAAATTAGATGCGCGCGCCATTTTTTTTTCTATCGTTCACTAAGCAACTGACTGAATTTGTATCTTCCGGCTTTCCTTTGCGAGGATCAAGGGACCGAGGACTCGGACCGGGAGGCTTTGAAACACACCCCAGCAAACATCCCCCAGACCCCTGCCGCACTCCTACTCTGTGGCAGGCTCAGGGCGGTCCCCTCCCTTTTCCGAGACTTTATCGCCCGCTTTTTCACTGCGGACGGGCCCCGGGATTTCCTTGCGGCTTTTCACCACCTCGTCCACCAAGCCGTACTCCTTGGCCTCCTCGGCGCTCATATAATAATCGCGGTCGGAGTCGAATTTAACCTGCTCCTCTGTCTTACCGGTGTGGTCGGCAAGGATACGAATCAAGCGTTTCTTGAGCTTGTACATGAACTCTACCGTCCGCTCCACGTCGCTTGCCGTTCCCTGGGCTCCCCCGGAAACCTGGTGAATCATGATGTCTGAGTTAGGCAGGGCGAAACGCTTGCCGCGCGTTCCAGCCGCGAGCAGCACCGCCCCCATGCTGGCCGCCATTCCAATGCAGTAAGTGTTCACATCGCAGGTCATGAACTGCATCGTATCGTAAATCGCCAGCCCCGCAGTCACCGACCCGCCCGGTGAATTAATATAAAGATGAATATCCTTCTTCGGATCCTCCATCTGCAAAAAGAGCAGCTGGGCAATGACGGAGTTTGCCACCGTGTCGTCCACACCCGTTCCCAAAAAGACGATCCGGTCCTTCAAAAGGCGGGAATAAATGTCATAGGAACGCTCCCCCCGGCCCGTTTGCTCCACAACATAGGGAACATAGTGGCTGGCTGAGGGAACGACGGCTCTGCTGTTGTTCGGTAAATACATAAAATAAGACAATTGTCGGCCGGGTTTTTTCTCCAAACGCCCCCGGCTAATGGCCTTGGAGGCTTATAAGACCGCGTAAAACGCAATTAAGAATCGCTAATGTTGAATGTTTATTTCCCAACGAAAAACCCGCCCGCGCAAGGAAGCCCCACGGAGGAGGCCCGCCTCACTGTTCGGCCAAGAGGACTCAGCAGGAACCGGCATGCTTTGGAGGGTTTGGCGGGTTTGGCGGGTTTGGCGGGCTCCTGCAAACCGCCCCGCCTCTAGTTTCTGTCGCGGGACGGTTTTTTTAGGTTCACTTCACTACAGTATTACACGAAAGAAACCCGGGCGCCCAAAAAACTACTCAGCCTTCGCTTCCACCTCCGTCACCGTAGCGTTGGACACCACAAAATCAAGGGCCTTGGCCGTCAGGATGTCGGACTCAATCTCCTGCACCATCCGGCGCCGACGCACTTCCTTCACCGCCTTCTCCAAGGACACCTGGGCGGACTGTGCCATGTTTGCAATCCTTCCGAGAACTTCCTCGTATTTGGCCTCCAGCTTTTCCTGCTCCGCTATGCGGCTCAAAATGAAAGATCCCTTCAAGCGGTTGCGGGCAGTCTGCGAGGCGGTTGCAACGAGTTCCTTCTCGTTTTCCTTCAGCATTTCTTGGGTCACACCACGGCGCTGATTCTCCTGGACAACTTCACTCAACACACGGTTGGACTCAGCACGCGCCATGTCCTCGGGCAGTTCACACTCCACGTGGGCCAGCAGATGCTCCATGATCTGGTCCCTCTTTAGTCCATCAATTTCCGCAGTCCGGCGGGATTCCAACTCCTTAGTCACCACCTCACGCAACTCTGCCAGTCCTTTGCCAGGCAGAAAGCCTGCGGCAAACTCATCATTCAACTCAGGCAACACCCTTTGCTTGAGCTCTTTGACGGTCACCACATAATCCAGCTTGTGGCCCCCGAAGCCTTCAACAGGGAAATCGGCCGGCACTTCAACCTGGAACTCGCGCTTTTCCCCAGCCTTGGCGCCCACGAGATGGCCGCAGAACCCTGGAAAAAAGGAGGCGTCTGTCATCCGCAGCCAGAAGCCTTGGTTTTCAGAAAGAATCTGGCCGACCTTCGGAAACACTTCGTGCACCGGCTTGCCTTCGATGGTGCCGGTGTAGTCCACCACAAGAAAGTCTTCCATTGCGGCGCCGCGGTCTTCGGTGAGGTCGACAAAATCAGCCTGGCGTTCGCGCAAGCTGTTGAGAGCCTCGTCGACCTCCTTGGTTTCCACCGTGGCAGAGGGAACCTGGACTGCGATTCCCTTGTACTCGGGGAGTTCAAATGAGGGAACCGTCACCACTGTGGCGGAGAAAGAAAAACTGTCCGCCTCCAAGCGAACGTCGTCGACATTCTGAACGTGCAACACGCGGAGGCCTTTTTCACGGATGGCGTCCTGCAGGCTGGCGTTGAGGATCCGGGACTCGAGGTCCTCCGAAAGTTGCTTTTGAAAGCGCTTTTCCACCACGGCGCGAGGCGCTTTGCCTGGCCGGAACCCAGGAATGCGGGCCTCCTTCAAAAACTCGTTTAAAAGCGACGCGCGGGTTTGGGTGACGCGCTCGGGACCCACCTCGACGCGCAGGGTGGCAAGGCAGTTTGGCAGGGTTTCAACAACAGCGTTCATAATCGGAAAACGGAAAGTGGGTGTAAAATAGCCTGAGAGGGGGGGCGGAGCATAACCGCCAAAACGATTTTGCAAACGCCGAAATCCTGCAAACTCAAGTGAATTTGCGATTACTCAAGATAGCGTCTCGGAACGGAATTTCAAATGGGGAGCCGCTTTTTTGCAAAAACCCCTCTGCACCCGCCCTCACAGGGCCGCGCCCCGCACCATCTTCGCAAGCCTCGAAACCGGTACGCCAGGCCCTACAAGGGCCGCCGCCGCCCCCCCAAACTGAAGACATTTGCGGGCCACGGCGTGCACCGCCGCCGGTGTCACCCCCAAAACCGCACGTTCAGCCTCCTCCAACTCCACCACCCGCCCCACCGCCATCAACGATTCCGCCATCCAACCTGCCTGCTGCGTAGCGCTGTCAAGGGCCACGCGCGTTTGACCAATCGCGTACTGCGCAGCCATCCTCAGGTCTCCCCGGCTCGGCTCCCTGACGCTGAAACGCGCGCATTCCCTCCGTATCGCCGCGACGGCTTTCTCGAGTTTTGCCGGATCCAAGTCCGTGTAAACACACAGTGCGCCGGCTTCCAATAAGCCAACCACTGAGCTTTGCGCCGAATAACAGTATCCGTAGCGCTCCCTCAAACTCTGAAACAACCGGGAACTCATGTTTTCCCCAAGCATCACCGAGAGTAAACGCAGCGCAAACCGCTCCGGCGCCGTCCGACTACAGCTGTGAAAACCAAGCGCGAAATGCGCCTGTTCCGTGTCCTCGTTTTCCACACGGACGCAGGCTGCTTCTTCCCGCGCCAGCAGCGGACGGGAGGCCACCCCCCTTGGCAAACCCTCCAGGGGCCGCCGCACCTGACGCAACACGTCCTCGTGCAACACGGGCCCCGCTACCGTGAAAATTGTGTTTCTTCCCGTATAGTGGCGCTGCCGAAACCGCTGTAAATCAACCCGACTGATCCGCCCCACGCTTTCCTGCGTGCCCGTCAAAGGCCGTCCCAAGGGGTGGCCCGGCCAGAGGCTTTCCGCCAACAAATCCTCCGCCCATTGCGAGGGAACATCGCGCAGGGAGGAAATTTCCTCTTGGATGACTCCCCGCTCCCGCTCCACCTCGTGCTCCGGAAATTGTGAATCCAGATACATTTCCAAAAGCACCTCAGACAAGCGCCCGAAATGCGCGGCATCCGCCTTGGCGTAATAACAGGTATGATCCTCCGTCGTGAAAGCATTGAGATACCCGCCGACCCCCTCCACCGCACACGTCAACTCTCTGGCCGAATGGGCCGAGGTCCCCTTGAAAAGCAGGTGCTCCAAAAAATGAGCCACCCCGCCCTCGCTTTTTCGCTCATGCCGACAGCCGACCTCCACCCACACGCCCACGTTTGCGCCTCGCAGGTGGGGCATCCACGCCGTGGCAACACGAACGCCGTTTGCCAGCGTGGTGACTTTGTAGGGCGAGGCAGCCTTCATCGGTGCGCCGTCTCCCGGTCGGCCAAAATAAGCTCCGCCAGACTAATATCCCTGGGAAAAGTGATCTTCAAATTCCACTCTCCATTCTGGTACAAAGCCACCGTCCGTCCCAAGCGCTCAACGGCCGACACCTCGTCGGTGACCATTTCTCCATCCCTCAAAACCGCAGCGTAAGCCTCCCTGATCAAACGGTTGGAGAAAATCTGCGGTGTCTGCATGGCCCAAAGATCTTTTCGGTCCACACTGCCAGAAACCATCCCGGCTCCGTCTCCCCGCTTCACCGTGTCGGAAACCGGAGATGCGCAACTTGCTGCGCCGTGCATTCGAGCAAGCGCCAAACAACCCGCCACCACCTCCGGTGTGACCAGAGGTCTTGCAGCGTCATGAATCGCCACAAATCCCTCCTCCTCGAGTGTTGCAAGCCCGGCGCTGACAGAAAGATGCCTTTCGCTGCCCCCCTCCACCACCAGCACTCCCTTGCCCAAAGCCGCAGACTCGGCGAGGCGCGTAATCTTCTCCACTAAATCGGGGCGAGTTACGACCGTGAAGCCCTCCACTTCGGGGCACCGTGCCAACGCATGGATGGAGTGCCAAAGCACAGGCTGGCCCGCAATCGGGGCCAGAAGTTTGTCAAACCCCATACGCCTCGAGGAACCGGCGGCTACGACGATGGCGTGCATTCAGTAAAAACAGAGCCCCACAAAACGGGAACGCCTATCCCAACTTTGAAGTGACCAAAGCGCTTAAAGCACGTCCGTCGGCACGTCCGGCTGCCTTTTCCGTCGCGGCTTTCATCACCACGCCCATCTGTGCCTTCGAAGTCGCGCCCAACTCCAAGATGACCCCAGAAACAAGCGCATCGAGCTCCTCTGAAGACAACTGCCTGGGCAGATAATCTCCTAAAACAGCCAGTTCCTCCTGCTCCTTGTCGGCCAACTCCTGCCGTCCCCCTTTTGTAAACCCTTCAATGGAATCCTGGCGCTTCTTAGCTTCCTTTCGAAGGACAGCCTGGGCTGCAGCTTCGTCCAACCGGACTTCTGCCCCCCCTTGCTCGATCGCCGCGTTTTTGAGGGCGCTTTTTAGCATTCGCAACACGCCCAAACGCGTCGCCTGCCTCGCCTTCATGGCTTCCTTGATGTCTCCGTCGATGCGCTCCTGAAAATCCATAAGAAAATAATCTAACCCCGAACGTCTCTGATGAAAAACTTAAACCTCTCACACAATCCGATCACAAGCCGGCTGCAGAGGCGAGTCAGTGGTCTGGCGTTCTTATTGAGGCTCGCAGCAGAGACTGACGCCCACCGATCCCCGTCTGCGAGAGGAGGGGTGTCACCCTTTTACCCGAATCTCAATAAGCGCTCCATCTCTAGCAGGATGATACAAAAAATGACGATTAAATTGCTGGCTCATTATTTTGCATAGGCGCCTGCCTCATTTTTCTCTCTTTAAGCCCCCGCCAATCCAACGGCCATATCCGCACTCTAGGAGCACCCTAGCGGCACTCGAAACTGAAGAAAAGAGGGCCCTGACCATTTGCCTGTGAAGGCCAAACCGTTCACGATCCCCACGCCCTACTAGGTCGGGCTACACCTTCTTTTTTCCATGACTCTTGCCATCCATTGGTTCCGGCGCGATCTCCGCCTCACAGACAACACGGCCCTCAACGCCGCCGTGGCGGCCCGTGAACAAGTCGTACCTGTCTATATTTTGAGCACATGGAAGGGGGTTCACCGATGGACCGGCGCCCCGAGACAGCAGTTTCTCGTCGACAGCCTCACCTCTCTTTCCGCGGGACTTGCAGCCGCCGGCGGCCGTTTGCTCATCCGCCAGGGCGATGCGGTCGCGGAACTCGAGGCGCTGGTTGCAGAGACGGGCGCGGACGCGATTTACGCCAACCGCGACCCCGACCCTTTTGGCAGGGCTGTGGAAACGCGTTTGTTCCAAGCTGCCAAGCGACTTGGCGTGGAACTTCATCTCCTCAAGGACGCGGCACTCCACGAACGATCCGAAGTCCTGACAGGCTCCCAAACTCCCTTCCGCGTCTTCACCCCCTTTTCCAGGGCGTGGGCCAAACTGGACAAACCCCTGCCCGGCACGGCAGTCACTCGACTAAAAACCCCCGCCAACCTACGCTCCCTGCCCCTCCCGACCCTTGCCACTTGGGGGCTCGAACCTGATGGCAGCGAAATCCTCGAAGCAGGTGAAAAAGCCGCACAAGCCAGATTGGAGCGGTTCGTGGAAAACGCCGTGTTCAGCTACGTGGAGAAGCGCGACCTGCCTGCGGCCGAGGGCACTTCTCGCCTCTCTCAGGACCTTCGGTTCGGGCTCCTTTCGATCCGCAAAATCTACGCCCGCCTCCAAGAGCGTTCGCAGAGCCTAAACGAAACCCAAGCCCGCTCCCTCCAAGTCTACATCAACGAATTGTGCTGGAGGGAGTTTTACTTCCAGGTGCTCTGGCACAAACCCGAGGTTCTGGAAGTGGAATATTCTGAGGACTACCGAGGCATGCCCTGGAAAAACGATCCAGCCGCCTTCGAGCGTTGGTGCGCCGGGCAAACCGGGTTTCCCATTGTAGACGCCGGGATGCGTCAGCTGCGCCAGACCGGTTTCATGCACAATCGCGTGCGTATGATCACCGCCATGTTTCTCACCAAAGACATGCACCTGGACTGGCGCATGGGGGAGCAGTGGTTCATGCAGCGTCTCCTGGACGGAGAAATCGCCTCCAATAACGGCGGTTGGCAGTGGAGTTCCGGCACGGGCACCGATGCTGCGCCCTATTTTCGAATTCAAAACCCTTGGACACAGGGCCTCAGATTTGACGCGGCTGGCGAATACATTAAACGCTGGGTGCCTGAATTAAAAGCCGTCCCTGCGCCCCGCCTGCACCAGCCCCCTTCGCCCGGGATGCGCCTGGTTCGCGACTATCCGTTGCCGATGCTAGATCACGCCCAGGAAAGAGATATTGCACTCAAAAAATACAAGCTGCACCTTGAATCATCCCGTTCTGTGAAAACACTTTAATAAGTTAACGCCGTTTGTTTTTTTGTGTATATTTGAGGGTCCTTGACTCATCTCCACAGACCAACGCCATTTAACCTAGTGAAGCTCCCCGTTTTCCGCTTTTTTCTCCCCCCGCTGCTACAAGCCGGTCTCCTTCTTGTTCCGGCGGCTGTGGCCCAGGCCTCCGATAGCTCGAGAATGCCGAATTTTGAGGTCGAAAAAAACCGGACGGCCGATTTGGCGACAAGTGGTTCCCCCGAGAAATCGATTCAATCATCACCCGTCCAGCTCTCAAAAACAGGGCCGTGGGGGCAACTCGAGTATTTTGAAGCCTTGCTCGATGCACCCGCTGATTTGGTCAAAGAGTCACAGCCAAAGTCGATTCGAACGCGCTGGTTTTTTAGAAAAATGCAACCGGACGACGTTTCCGAGTTTTTAGGAAGTTTGGGGCTTCCGGGGGAGCTAGAAAAGGAGCTCAACGATCGGGACAGGTGGATTACAGAGAGCTCGGGGGTTACCGTTTTTCCCACAACGAGCCACGTTTTAGCGCTTCCTGAAAAATCGCGCATCCTCCTTCACCGCATGCTCTCAAAATGGCCCGAGAACCCCTACCACGCGGAACCAGAAATCGTGTATGGCAAGTCCGTTCGGAAATGGTTTGAAGGCTTTGAAATCAGTGAAGAGGTACTGCAATTCATCGAAACCACTTCGTATCCCACCCTCTCCTCCCGTCTTTTTGCGGATACACCCGGAGTCTTGAGCATTGCCAAATCGGAAAACGAGCGTGTTCAAATTCTACGTGCGTTTAGCCGCACGCCCACCCTGGTTGCAAAACTCTGCTTAGAATCGGGCACTGCTGAAGAACTCGCCAGTTACTGGAACAGGGGCATCAGATTTAAAGACACCTCCACGTTTTTGGCCTCTCTGAAACGCTACGACGCTGTACACAAAATCGATTTAGTGCACCTCTTGCCGGCTGGGGTGCGCAAGATTCTCTACACTTTCCCGAGTCCCTCGCATACCCGCTCGGGTTATTTGCCGGACTGCCACTGGTCCTCCCTGAATTTCTTTAATCCAGAGCCTCTGGAGCGCCTCAGCGATCCGCCCCAGGCCACTGCCTATACCTTGGAGAACTTCACCCAAGTTGCCCCGCCCTATGAACTCGGGGACGTCCTGTTCTTTACCGACACGCAGACAGGCGATGCCTACCACTCCTGCGCCTTCATCGCAGACGATATTGTCTTCACTAAAAACGGGCGCTCCCCGCTCCAGCCTTGGGTTCTTATGAAGCTGGACCAGGTGAAAGACTTGTACGATCTCCATTTCCGGACAAACACGACAGCTTATCGCAGAAAAAGCTAGGGAAAGCCCCTACGCGCCGTGGCGACGGGATGCCAACAGGGCTGGGGGCATTGACCTAGGTTCTGCGGGGGGTGCAGAGGTCTTTACAAGGTGGGAAGCTCTCCTTAAGCAACCCGAACCGCTTTTACCCCCTTTGAATGCCCCGCCTTTTTTGGGGGACTGCGGCAAACAAAAAGCCCGCTGTGAAAAACACAACGGGCTTTTTTGCGGAGTAACTTCCCTCGGCTTAGCGCTTGGAGAACTGGAAGCGCTTGCGTGCACCAGGTTGACCAGGCTTTTTACGCTCTTTCATTCGGGGATCGCGGCGAAGGAAACCCTCCGCCTTGAGCACCGCACGCAGCTCAGGATTAGTTTCAATCAATGCGCGGGAGACTGCCAAGCGCAGTGCTCCAGCCTGGCCGTGCATCCCACCGCCATCGGCGTTCACTTTCACGTCAAACTGATTAAGCTGCTTGACGACTTCGAACGGGCTGAGAACGGTGTTTTGGAGGGCCTGCGTCTTGAAGTAATCTTCAAAAGCACGGCCATTGACCACAATTTTCCCCGTCCCGGGGGTCAAACGAACACGGGCAACCGCAGTCTTGCGGCGGCCAACGGTTACAAATTCAGGAGCCTGAGTGGACATAATCAAAAATTACTGGATTTCGCTCACTGCCACAGGGTTCTGTGCGGCGTGGGGATGCTCGGCACCCTTGTAAACCTTGAGCTTGGTGATAATCTGCCGGCCCAAACGGTTGTGAGGGATCATTCCCTTCACCGCACCTTGGATCAGAAGTTCCGGATGACGAGCGCGGCGCTGGCGGAAAGACTCGCTCTTGTGGCCGCCCACGTAGCCCGAGAAGGACATATAAGTCTTCGCGGTTTCTTTCTTACCGGTGACGCGCACCTTGTCCGCGTTGATCACCACGACAAAATCGCCGGTGTCGACATGGGAGGTGAAAATTGCTTTTTCCTTACCACGCAGAAGGTTGGCAGCCTTTACGGCTACCCGGCCCAATACCTGGTTCGTTGCGTCAATCACCCACCACCGACGCTGCACTTCGTTAACTTTCGCTGAATACGTTGCCATGAGACTTTCTCCAAAAAGGGACGTGAGACTAGGCCATTGATTTGAGGGCGTCAACCTTTTCTGCGAACTCTCTTCCATATCTCAACTTCCACCAAGTAAAGCACTCTCCCGCAACTTCCTGTGTTCTCAATAAAGAAGCCTTCACCGAAGCAGTAAGATAGTCGCCGGGCGCACCCGTTAAAGTCCCCGCCCCGTTGTTTCCAATAATCTGGGGCTCCAAGACCAAGCAAAGCTCATCCACGCAGCCCGCTTCCAGCAGCCTCCTGAAGAGATCCCCTCCGCCCACAACCACCACAAGGCGCCGTACCGCGAACTCCTCTGCCAAAGAACGCAACACGCCCTCGGGCAGGATTGGATCGGCTGCTCCGCTCCGCTCCGCCACCAAATCCGCAAAGGGTTTTGAAGCATCTGCAGCCCCCCATTCAGGAGCGTAAACCACCCGGGGCGCTGATGCGTCCTCCTCCAACCACCGCGGCTCAACGCTCCCGTTCCCTCCCACAAGCACGCTCAAGGGACGAGCACTCTGCCCCTGCGCAAGGCGCGACGCCCGCATGGGTTCATCCAGCCAGGCTGCGTCCATCAATCCGACACCCTCTGGGAGTGCGCTCTCTAGCACGGCATCAACGCCAGCCAAGATCCGAACAACCTCTTGCTCCAGCGCCGGAGAGGGAGTCGCTAGAGCGCCAAGGGCCCTTACGCAACCGTCCCAAGAACTGGAACACAGAGCAGTGACGTGGGGGCGAACCGGACTCACGGAAGCAAGCACGAAAACGCAGGAGTGCGAGGGCAGAAAACGCCTCAGCGGATCAACTCCTCGAGGCGAGCGTCCGAAGCAGCCCCGAGGGCCGTCGCCTTCTGATAGGCGGCCCGGGCGGCGTCCTTGTCCGCAGGCTTTTGAGAGGCGCACACGACTGCCAAGTTGAAATACGCATCGGCATAGGTGGGATCCAGCTCGGCCGCCGTCTCCAATTCCTTACGGGCATTTTCCTGCCAGCCCTTCCGGCTCGCGGCAATTCCTAAGTAATTATGCGCCACAGCGTTGCTGGGATTAATGGAAACGGACTGCGTCAACTCGTCCACAGCCTTGTCCAGTTTGCCTTGCGTGTAGTACACGATCCCAAGCGTCGAGCGGGAGAAGGCGTCCTCTGGGGCGAGGTCCAAGGCCTTCCTCAAACTGTCCTCCGCCTCTGTATACCGTTTGGCGCGAAACTGCGTGACGCCTAGGTTCGAGAGCACAAAGGCGTTGCCGGGCGCCGCCTCCAAAACCTCTTTGTAGAGCTTTTCCGCCACGGTGAAATCCCCCTTGTCAAAGCGGTCCTTGGCCTCGGAAATCTTCAACCTCACCTCCTCGGACATCGGAGCGCCACTTTTGGCCCCCTTCTCCGGAGCGGGCGCTGGCTTTGGCGCGTCCGTATTTGCCGGGGTGTTCTTGGCTGTGGCACCTGCTGCGTCCGCCTTTTTACTCGGCGTTTTCATCGCAGAAATAGAAATGCCTTCTTCGCTAATTTCCACCATGGGTTGCTTAAAGAGCGCCTGTTCCCGTTCGCTCAGTTGCAGCACAGGTTCGCCCAGAAGACCGATCTGCTTCATGAGCGCTTCCGAACTCACCTTCAGACGGGACACTTCGGCGACCACGTCCTTGCGCGCTTTCTCCCTGCGGCTTTGCTCCTGCAAAGAGCGGTTCAAAATGCCCTGCAACACCTCTCGTTCCTCGTGCTCCTTGTCCTTCTCCGCAATCGCCTGGGTCGCCTCAGTTTTGGCAACGGTCGCCTGCTTGTTAGCCTCCGCCACCTGCTTGGTGGCATCCGCCGCCTGCTTGGTGGCATCCGCCGCCTGCTTGTTAGCCTCCGCAGCCTGCTTGGTCACGTCCGCAAGCTTTCCTTCAAGTTCGGTCACGGACTTCTCGGCACCCTCGGCTTTTTTCTGGGCTTCCACCAACTTCGCCCGGAAACTTTCCGCCTCCTGGCGCAATTCTTTCATCGAGTCGGCGGACTGAGAACCGTCCTGCCGCTGTTTCTCGAGTTGCTGCTGCAGTTTTGCCAGTTTCGCTGCGGATTCCTTGCTTTCCGCCTCCACTTTCTCCATCTGGCCGCGCGCTATCTTCAGTTTTGAAGACACCGCAAGCGCGTCATCACGTTCCTGCGCGACCTTCACGAGCGCGGCCTTCGCCGCATCCCGCTCTTTGGCGAGCTTGGCAACTTCCTTGTCTGCAACCGCCCGATCCGCGGCCAGGCGCGCTGCCGCTGCCTTGACATCCTCCCGTTCGCGAGCCGCCTCTTTGGAGGCATCCGTCGCCGCCGTTTTGGCCGCATCGCGCTCCCCCACGGTTTTCTCCAACTGCTGGACGAGCGCGGCCTGCACCTTCGCCGTCCGCTCCGAGTCCGCCTGAGCCTGCTCCAACTGCTTGCGCGCCACTGCCAACTGTTGGGCTGCAGCGTCTCTTTCTCCCATCACGCTCGTCTCGCGCCCCTGCGTCTGAGTCAGGCGAGCCTCCTGTCGACGGCGAATTTCCTCGGACGCTTCCACTTCCGCCTGCAATTCACGTTTTTGCCGCAGTAAAACATCGCGTTCCTTCTCCACGGCTACAATTTCCGCGGCCGTTTTGCTCTTGTCTTCCCGGGCAGCAAGGAGCGCCCGTTCAGCAACGTCTGCCCGCTGCTCAAGAATCCGGGCAAGATCTTCGGCCTTGGCTCGGGCCCGGACGTTTTCATCGAGAGCCTTCGAGGCCGAATTGGCCGTCTCCTCAAGATTCTTCAGCAGAGAAGCCTTCTCCCTGCGCAGCCGCTGGGCTTCTTCAAGTGCAAACTGCAAGTCATTCTGCAACTGCCCCAGCTTCCCCTGAATTTCAGCAAAAGGATCCCCAGGTGCCATCGGAACACCATCCCGCTGAGGAATTTGAGGAATCAGAGGGGACGCCTCCAGCGCCGCGGCGGGCCGCGGCCTTGGCGCCACCGTCTGCCCCCCAGCGGGGACCACCGCCTGCAGTCGCTGAATCGCCTGAGCGGTCAGCTGGGTCCGGTACTTCACCACTTGGGGACTCCAGGAAGGAAACTGCGCGGTCAATTGCACGAGCGCCTTCGCCACCTCTTGATAAAGGTTCAGCGCGGCACTGCCGTCCCCCCGCTTTTCCAAAGACTCCGCCTTCTGAAAGCTGCTGTAGGCGTTGAGAAACATTTCCGATCCATCCCCAGACTGTGCGAAGGCTGGAGCGGCCGCCAAAACAAGGCAGCTAGTGAGAAAGGCAGGGTAGTTGGGCCGCATAAGGGTGAAATGACTATCCCTTCTCTAATGGAATTGTAGCACTGCTGCAACCGGTCCTTTGGGTTCCACCTGCTCTTTTCGGCAGGCAACCGTTTTTGTGGACCTTGGTGTGACTCAGCAATCTGCGAGCTAGCCAACCAACAAACGTTCTTCCGGTTTGCTCCACCTTCTTTTTTTTGAGAGAGTCTTAACTATGTCTCCCTCCCCTAGCACCCGCACTCTGCTCCTGACGGTCGCCGGACTTTTTGGCGGCGTCGCCCTGGGAACGATCCTCCCCACCGCCTCGCCACGTGCCACAAACTCCGAGTGGGTACCAGACTCAACGGCCGCAGGCGCGAACCGTCAGAAAAGCACCCAATCCGTCTCGGATCCTGCGGCAGCCATCTCGGGCACCCCCTCGAGTACTCTGGAGCTGCGCTCCCTCGGCAAACTCCCCCCTGAAAAAATCGTCGCCCTCTTTGAAAAAGTAGCCTCCCTGCGAAGCGAAACGCGTAGGTACATTCTCGCTTACAGGCTCGCCAGCCAAATGGAGCTGGACCAAGTTGAAGCAGCCCTCCAGACGGCATTACATGATTTGAGCGACGGTGGAGATTACGTTACCGCCCGCGCCTTGGCGCGCCGTTGGACCGAACTGGACCCGAAGGCCGCCGCTGCCAAAGCTCTGGAAACCAAACAGCAGCATCTCGTAATTCCCGTCATGGAATCCTGGACCCGGATGGACCCCTCCGCTCCTCTGGCTTGGGCCCTTCAACAGGTTCCTGACTCAAGAGCCGAGGCAGTCCGCCCCCTGCTGATGGGCCGCCTACTGGACCAGACCCAGCTCGAAAAACTGGTCATGAACGCCGCAGGTTCGGAAAGCGACGAGATGCGCAGGCAAATTTTTCCCTTCGCAACCACCCGCCTCTCCGACACCAACCCCCAGGGCGCTCTCCATGCAGCCTCCAGCATTGAAGATGCTGAACTACGCCAGCGCACGCTGATGATGGTCATGGGCCATCTGGGAAAAAGCGCTCCCGAAGTAGCACGCGCCTGGCTGAATACCCAGCAGGAAATCCCCGCTGAACAAAAGCTGCAGCTGGAGCAAATGCTCGCTTCCCCCCGGAAGGGCGCCGGCACCCGCGGCGTCCAGTGACAACCCGCTCCCGTAGCCCCCTCTTTCCTCCTCCCACGCCCCCTCCCGTCCCTGCCCTCCTATGCGCACCTCCTTTCTCTTTCTGCTCGGCGGCCTGCTCCTCTCCCTGTCTCCCGCCTCCGCCGCTCCGCCCCAGGCGGCCAGCCCCGGCGCCGCAACCACCCCTGTTATGCACACACCAACCAACCTCACCCCCGCCGAGGCCGAGAGCCTCATCCACGCCTCCAGCGATTTGGTCGTGCTCGACGTGCGTACCCAGGAAGAGTTCGCCGAAGGCCACATCGCGGGAGCGCGGAACGTCAACTTCAACAGCCCCACTTTTGGCGAGCAAATGAAGGCCTTCGCCGGCAAGAAGGTGCTTTTGCATTGCGCTTCAGGCGGCCGGAGCACCCGCGCGCTCTCCGCACTCTCGGAAATTTCCTTTGAAAAGCTTTACCACCTCAACAAGGGATTTAACGCTTGGGTGGAGGCAGGAAAACCCGTCTCCACCAAACCGTAGCCGTCTTCCGAAGGGAAGCCCCACCCCAGTTCAAGCTCCCGCCTAAACCTTGGGCAGGGTGACCCGCTGCCTCTGGTTCTGGTATTTGCCACGGCGCGTCCGGTAGGAGGTGCCGCAGGGCTGGCCCTGAAAAAAGAGCATCTGCACCACCCCCTCGTCCGCATAAATCCGACAGTCTGCGGCGCTTGAATTGGAAAATTCCAGAGTCAAATGCCCTTTCCACCCAGCCTCCGCGGGCGTCACGTTGGCGATGATTCCACAGCGCGCATAGGTGCTTTTGCCCACGCAGATTGCAGTGACGTCCGTAGGCAAATGCAGTTCCTCAACCGCCACCCCAAGACCATAGCTACGGGCCGGCAGAATGAAATAGGCGCCCGTCTCGTCCCGGTGCAGGGGCGTGGTTTCGAGATTTTTAGGGTTAAAGGCCTTTGGATCCACCACCGTGCCCGGAATATGCCTGAAGATCAGAAACTCGCGGGCCGACAGGCGCAAATCGTAGCCGTAACTTGAGGGTCCGTAAGACAACACAGGCAGCCCATCCTTGAAATGGCGAACCAGATGGGTTTCAAAAGGGCGGATCATTCCTTGCTCGGCAAGGAGGCGAATCTGATGGTCGTTAAGGATCACGGGAATGGAGTGTGCGCTGAAAAGCCTTGGCTCATTACACCAACTTGCTCCAGGACGCGACCAGAGAATCGGAACGACCCGCTCGGTGGCATCGCCCACCGCGGCGCAGATGCCGATCCAAGTTGTTTCCGATAGAAAAGGTACCGTTCTTTGTTAAGTTATCCCCAGCATGGCGCCTTTAGCAGAACCTCAGAACGATCCCCTGGTCATCGCGGGCCGCACTTTTCACTCCCGGTTGCTGCTTGGCACGGGCAAATTTGCCTCCAACCAGACAATGGCCGCCGCCCTGGAGGCCAGCGGGACCCAAATAGTCACCGTGGCGCTGCGCCGGGCAGACCTGAGCGGCGGTAGCGACCCCTTCGCCAACATCCTCGATTTCATCGATCCGGCCAAATACCTGCTCCTCCCCAACACCAGCGGCGCCCTCAACGCCCAGGAGGCCGTGCGCCTCGCCCGTTTAGCCAGGGCGGCGGGCATCTCAGACTGGGTGAAGCTGGAAATCCACCCAGACCCCCGTCATCTCCTTCCCGATCCGATAGAGACGCTCATCGCTACAGAAATCCTTGTAAAGGAAGGCTTTATTGTCCTCCCCTACATCAACGCCGACCCGGTTCTCGCCAAGCGCCTGGAGGAAGCCGGCGCCGCCACAGTCATGCCCCTCGGCTCGCCCATCGGCAGCAACCGCGGACTGCGCACCCGGGATCAAATTGAAATCATCATCGAGCAGAGCGGCATCCCCGTGATCGTGGACGCCGGCATCGGCGCTCCAAGCCAGGCCGCGGAGGCTCTCGAACTAGGCGCCTCCGCCGTCCTCGTCAACACCGCCATCGCCATCGCCGCCGACCCCTCGCGAATGGCCCGGGCATTTCGGATGGCGGTTGAGGCGGGCCGAGCCGCTTTCGAAACTGGGCTTGGAGAGGTCTCGAGCGGAGCCTCCCCTACCAGCCCCCTGACTGCATTTTTACGCAACTGAGCGCAACGGACGTCCCCAGAAACCGTCCATCTTTCCACCTCCGACCATGGCCCTTCTTGAAGTCCAGAATTTAAAAACTTACTTTCCCGTGCGCTCAAGTGTGCTGCGCCGCCACGTGGGCGATATCAAGGCGGTCGATGACGTTAGTTTTTCCATCGAACCGGGCACGACCGTGGGCTTGGTGGGGGAAAGTGGCTCGGGCAAGTCCACGATCGGAAAAACCCTCCTCAAGCTCACCCCTCCAACCTCAGGCCAGGTTTTGTACGAGGGCCAAAATATCCTTCCCTTGTCCGAGTCGGAGTTCCGCCCCCTTCGCCGGCAAATGCAGATGATCTTCCAAGATCCCTTCGGCTCCTTGAATCCGAGACACTCCGTGGGCGCAATCATCGGCGAAGCGCTGGAAATCCATTTCCCAGCGCTCACCCGCAAAGACCGCAGGGAGCGGGTTGCCCAGTTGCTTGGCCAGGTCGGTCTGCAAGCAGAAATGGCAGTGCGTTATCCCCACGAATTTTCCGGCGGCCAGCGCCAGCGGATTGGCATCGCCAGGGCACTTGCCGTGGAGCCGAAGTTCATCGTTTGCGACGAACCCGTCAGCGCCTTGGACGTCAGCGTCCAGGCGCAGATCGTCAACCTGCTGCAGGATCTTCAAGAACAGCTCGGCCTTTCCTACCTCTTTATCGCCCACGATCTCGCCGTGGTCGAACACATCAGTTCCCACGTTCTGGTGATGTATCGCGGTAAAATCGTCGAATCTGCACCTGCGGAACAAATCTACGCGGACCCCCAGCACGAGTACACCCGCAAGCTGCTCGCCGCGGTACCCCGTTTTGCGTGAGTCGCTCCACAGGCACCATGACACCTCTTTTGCGCAAACTCCTTGGGATGAACTGGATCCTTGTCGGTCTTACCATCCTTCTTTCCCTGTTTGGAGTGGTCGCAGTGTACAGCGCCACCTATTTCCGCACGAGTGAATACTGGGAAAAGCAGGCGGTTTGGGTCGCAGGGGGGCTCTGCGTGTTTTTTGCAGTCAGCCTGATGCATTACCGCTGGGTCAAATGGGCCGCGCTTCCCATGTACATCGCCGGCGCAGTGCTCACAGCGCTTACCTATACCTCTCTCGGCCAGGAACACGGTGGCGCGAAATGCTGGCTGCGTCTCCCAGGAATCGGAACCTTCCAACCCTCCCAACTTGCTCTTTTAGCGGGTATTCTCACCGTGGCCCTTTTCCTGAGCCAGTTCGCAAAAATGCACCCTCTGCTCAAACTTTCTTCTGTAGGGGCAATCATCGCGGGGCCCATTCTTCTTACCCTTAAACAGCCGGACTTCGGCATGACCTTGGTCTGGATTCCCGTCATGCTTGCCACAGCATTTGCCGCTGGACTCCCAAAACGCTACCTTCTCGCCGTCCTCCTGTCCGGCATGGCACTGCTCCCGCTCGTCATCAACTTCGGACTCAAACCTTATCAGCGTCAACGTCTGGTTACCTTTATTGATCCACAAATCGACCCGCAGGGAGCGAGCTATGCGATCAACCAAGCCCTCATCGCCATTGGCTCGGGCGGGTTTGCAGGAAAAGGATTCAAAGCGACTGGGACGCAAGTCGAGCAGGGCTTTATTCCAGGCACGACGGTTCATACAGACTACATTTTCACCGCCATCGGCGAACAATGGGGGTTCTTGGGAAACACCATCCTCATCAGCGCTTTTGCCGCTCTTTTATTCGCTTGCCTCTACTCCGCCCATAAATCTGCGGACGACTACGGCCTGGTCATCTCAGCGGGCTTCGCCACCCAGATCTTTTTCCACGTCTACCAGAACATCGGGATGACCATTGCCATCATGCCCATTACCGGCCTGCCTCTTCCCCTGATTTCGTACGGCGGGACGTTTTTGCTAATGAATATGTTCGCCCTCGGGTTAGTTAATTCGGTTTGGATTCACCGAAAAGAAGTCGTTTAGAACCCGCCCCCGCCGGTCGCATGGAAACAAAAGAATCCCTCCAGGCGGTGACTGTTTAAGCAACCTTCTCGGCTTGAGATCAGGCATTTATCTAAAAAATGTGAGCCACAATCCCCCCCAATACCATGACCCGACGGCTATTTCTTGTTTTTGTTGCATTGGTCTCCTTTGGGAGGCCCTTGCCGGCGAAGGCCGCCGGCGGCACACCCCGAAACTCTGAGGGAAATGAATCTCTCCAACAAGAGGTCTGTCTTGCGCTCCAAAGAGGCGCTCTTTTTTTAAAGAACCATCAGTCGCCCAACGGCTCTTGGTCTAACGCCAGCCAACCCGCGATCAGCGGCCTGGCACTTCTAGCCCTGGGCCAACTCCCAAAAGAAACAGGCGTTCCTGCAGAGGAGGCTTTGGAGAAGGGCTACGAGTTTGTACGCAGCCAAGCCAAGTCCGACGGCGGAATTTACGCATATGGATTAAGCAACTACAATACAGCAATTTGCACACTAGCACTCCTGCTTCGGGCGGACCCCATGGACGCCCAGCGGATCAAGTCTGCCCACCGATTTTTACGCGAACAGCAGACTTCGAACATGGCTCGCTCGGAATTGAATGGTGGGCTCGGTTACGGCCCAACTGGCGTCAGCCCAAAGCGCCAGCATCCCGACCTCGACAATACCTTGGTTTCCCTTGAAGCGTTGCGAGCCTGCGAGATGGCGCGGGTTGGGGAGAAAAACGACGTCCCCCAGTTGGATTGGAGTGCAGCCATCGCCTTCGTAACGCGCTGTCAAAATCTGCCTGAAACCAACCCCCTTCCCTGGGCTTCTGCCCAGTCCGGAGATCGTGGCGGGTTTGTATATTATCCCGGCTTCAGCAACGCAGGCACCACGGAGCTTCCCGGTGGGGGCAAGGCTCTTCGCAGCTACGGCACGATGACTTACGCGGGCCTTTTGTCCTTCGTTTACGCGGAAGTTTCACCCCAGGATCAACGTGTGGTGGCAGCCTCGGAATGGTTGCGGAACCACTTCACTTTGGAAGAAAATCCGGGGCTTGGACAAGAAGGACTGTACTATTACTACCACCTCATGGCTAAGGCATTGTCGATTTCCGGCGCAAACAACAATTTGGAATCTGGCCTCGTACCCAAAGGTTGGGCCAGAGCCCTGGCGCACAAACTCATCCTCCTCCAGGCAGGAGACGGTTCATGGGCAAATAGCAGTGGACGATGGATGGAGACGGACGCGACATTGGTGACCGCTTATTCCATGCTGGCTCTTGAGCGGGCACGAAAATCCTTTTAAGCACCGATCTCAACATGGGGATGGCTCCCATCGTTACTCCCAAAAATAAACGAGCGCAGACCGCACCAGAGAACGCGCTACGAAGCGCCCTAGGCAGGCAATAGAAAGTTTCTTTGCCGCAATTTTCGGCAGAAAACACGCTTCCATGACAAATTTTTTTGACCTTCAAATCAATGGCTTCGGCGGTGTGGACTTCCAAAGCGCGACCAATCTTGAAGCCGTCCGGGAAGCTTGCGAGGCACTCCAACGATCCAGAATGACGCGCATCTTGGCGACCTTCATCACGGACACCCCCGGCGCTTTGCTGCAGAAACTCCAAGCCTTCGAACGGTTTCGTTCACAAGATAAACTCGTTGCCAAAACGATCGTCGGATACCATCTCGAAGGTCCTTACCTCAGTGCGGAACCCGGCTACAGAGGCGCACATCCCGGTGAGCTGATGAAAGATCCCGACTGGCCGGAATTTCTCCGCCAACAAGACGCGGCAAACGGCTCCATTAGGCTCGTAACGCTCGCCCCGGAGCGGAATGGCTCCGACGCTTTCATTTCAGCCGCCACTAAAGCGGGCGTCCGAATCTCGCTGGGCCACACGAATGCAGATGAGGGGCAAATTGATGCTGCAATTCGCTCCGGAGCAACGCTCTGCACACATCTTGGAAACGGTTGTCCGGGGGAATTACATCGCCATGACAACATCATCCAGAGGCTTCTGGCCCGCGATGAACTCACCGCGTGTTTGATCCCGGACGGAATTCATCTTCCGCCTCCGGTTTTCAGAAACCTCTTCCGCGCCAAACCCCCAGGGAAAATTATTTTTACCACAGACGCGATGTCTGCAGCCGGCGCACCTCCCGGGCGTTACAAGCTCGGCCGGCTAGAACTAGAGGTTGGAGGGGACCAAATCGTCCGCCTCCCGGGGAGTCCCTATTTCGCGGGCAGCGCTCTCCGCTTGGACCAAGGGGTGGAAAATGCGGCAAGGTGGCTTGGAATAAGTATCGAAGAGGCCGGCATGCTGGCCAGCTCCGCACCGGCTCTGGCCCTCGGCTTCTCTGCCGATTGAGGCTCGGGGAAAGAGTCTTACGTTGGAACGTGATTGAGTCCCTGCGGCATGGGTAAATCCTAGAGGCCGGTAGGGTGATCAATAAATCCCCACGGCACCTTGAACCGCTTGGAAAGATGTTCTGCGAGCGCCTTCACACCAAAGGTTTCCGTGGCATAGTGCCCTCCGTAGAACAGGTTGATTCCAAGCTCCTCAGCAAGCGTGTAACTCCAGTGGGGACCCTCCCCCGTGATGAAGGTGTCTATTCCCGCCGCCGCTGCGCGTGCCACTTCCGAACCCGCTCCACCCGTCACGATCCCCACAAGGCGAGGTCGTACCGGCCCCGCGGCGCACACGTGGACTGAAGCGCCGAGCGCAGCCACGAGGCGCTGCTGCAGAGCGTCCCGTGACAGGGTCCACACCCCGGCCAACCCGGCAGGCTGCCCCTTGATTGGCAAAAAAGGCTTCAGGCTTTTGAGGCCGAGCGCTTTTGCAAGAAGCGCGTTGTTTCCAACTTTGGGGTGGATATCCAACGGTAGGTGGGCGCTGTACACTGCGAGATTACCCGCCATCGCTCCGCGCAACTTCCGGTAGAGAGGGCCGGTAATCACCGTCGGGTTCCAGAAAAGACCGTGGTGCACAAGTAAAAGGTCCGCGCCCTTATTGACCGCCGTTTGAAGCACGCTTTCACACGCATCCACGGCCGCAGCAATACGGGTCACGTTCCCGTTATTCTCAAGCTGCAACCCGTTGTAAGCCTGCGAATAATCAGAAACCTCCTCGATCGCAAGGTAACTTGCGAGATAAGCGGTGAGCTGCGCTAGGGGAACCATTCGCGAAGCCTAAGGCATTTGTGCGCCGAGGCCAATGCTACTCCTTGCCGAAACCTGCACCGCTCACCCGCCCTCCGTCGTCTTTCGGCCCAGCCTTTTCTTGCCGAAAATGCGCCAGACGGTCTAATCTCTGCCGACATGGCTCATAGCGTCTACCACCCCTCCATCGAAGGCGCCCAGCACGGCGCAAAGTCCCTTGGCGATTTCCTCGCATACGCCAAGCGCTCCGGCGCCGCTGGCGCGCAACCGAGCAACTATATGCTCCAAGAAGGCTCCGGCTTCAAATCTGCAGCGAACATTCGCGCTGAATTTGAAAAAAACGGGCTCCTGTTGGACGGCGTTTCCGGCCACTGCCCGATCTGGGTGCACACCACGGCCTGGACGGGTTCGCCCACAATCCGGCCGTTTATTCCGGAAGATGTGGCAAAGAAATCCCCCGCTGAAATCGAAAGTTGGGCCGAGACCTACGTGCTCCATCTTCTGGATTTGCTCGCCGAATTAAACGTGAAGATTTTTCCCATGTTCTGGGGCGTCGCCTTCGGCTGGGAGGTGGCATCCGGCTATCCGTGGGGCTTTTGGGCCGGGCCTGGGTATGATCTGATTAAAGAGGGTCAAGAGCGGTTTGTGAAAAAAACGGCAAAAATCCGCGATCATGCACGCAAGCTAGGCATCAAACTGTGCCACGAAATCCACCCGGGATCCGCCGCGGCGACTGCCGACGAATTTTTGTCCCTCGTTTCAATCTGCGACGGAGACGAAACCCTGGCCGTGAATGCCGACCCCTCCCACTGTTGGGAAGGCGAGTCCTTCGAAAACCGTTTCTTGAAAGTCGGAGAAAGGGTTTACGCGTGCCATATTAAAAATCATACAGTCCGCCAGGGACTGCCCCTGCGCTCCATGGAGCCCCAGTGGCAAAAGCGCGCGATGCAATTCACGGACCTGGCCACCGGAGACTTAAACATGCAGCGGTACGCCGAACTCATGCTCCAAATCGGTTATCCGCATCGCTACTGCAAACTCACCGGCGCAGCCTCTGCCCCCCTTGTTGTTGAAGCGGAAAGCGCCCACAAGGATCTGGATTACACAAGCGCAAACGGGGTCGCGTACGTGCGCGACCATTGCCAGTGGCCCTCCGCCGGCGGTTCCTTCGAAGACGGCATGGGAGCCTAACAACCCCCACGGACTTCAACAAAAAACAGCACCTCGACAGCACGAGCCCCGGAAATTCCGGGGCTCTTTTTTGTGCACTCGACTCCCGCGCTACATTTTCTCAGGCACTTCAATCCCCAACAACCCGAGGCCGGATTTCAACATTCGTGCCGACAACTCACACAGCTCCAACCTGCTCGCGCGCTGGTCGCCCGCCGATTTCAAAACGGGACAGGCCTCGTAAAAAGCATGAAAAGTGTTGGCCAGCTCGTACAAGTAGTTGGCGAGGGTATTCGGCCGATGGTCCTGAAGCACCTGAGGCAACACCTCTCCAAACTCGAGAAGACGCTTTCCCAGAGCAACTTCAGCAGGATGCTCCAGGCGCATCCCCCCGCCAGGCCTCCAAGACTCGCCCGCCTCAGCAAGCCGCCGGAATATCGACCGGATCCGAACGTAAGCGTTTTGAAGGTAAGGCGCCGTATTTCCCTGGAAACTCAACATTCTCTCCCAACTAAACGTATAATCTCCCTGCCGGTGCGGGAGCAGATCCGCATACTTTACAGCTCCAATGCCGATAATGCGCGCGATCTCCCTTCGTTCCTCCTCGGGAAGAGAAGGATTTCGTTCGCTCACCTGTGCGAAAGAGCGCTCCTCGGCTTCGTCCAATAAGTCAGCGAGACGCACCGTTTCGCCCGAGCGAGTTTTGAAGGGCCTGCCATCATCCCCCAGAATGGAGCCGAACCAAACGTGAGAAAGCCGCACGGCGGCCGCGGCATCTGCTTTCCAGCGTCGGAAAATAGAGAACATCTGCCGGAAATGTAACTGCTGACGCCCATCCGTCACATAAATGATCTCATCCGGCTGCCACGTTTCGATACGATACTGCAGAGTAGCAACATCCGTTGTCATGTAGTTCGCGGCCCCATCGCTTTTTAAAACGATGGCCGGATTATCGCGCCATCCATCCTTATCCTTAATTAAAAACACATCTTCCTCCTGGGGAAGCCTGCCGTCGGAAAACACACAGATCGCCCCGTCACTTTCACGAGCGATCTGCGCAGCCTGCAAGGCCTCCACCACAGATTTAAGGCGTTCGTTGTAAAAACTTTCCCCAAGCGTCACATCAAACAATACGCCCAGCCGACCATAAATCGCGTCGAACTGCGACTGAGACAATCGGATCATTTCCTTCCACAACAAAAGGTTGCCTGCATCTCCAGCCTGCAGCAACACCAGCTCATGCCGGGCTTTTTCCAGAACAGCAACGTCTTCCCTGCAGCGCGCGCTGACGTCCTTGTAAATCCTCTCCATTTCAAGAAGCGGATCCTGCTCGAGGGCTGTCTTGTTTAAGATTGTCTTCCATCCCAAAAGAAGCATCCCAAACTGCGTGCCCCAATCGCCGATATGATTGTCGCGGACGACCCGATGGCCGATGAAAGAGGCGATACGAGCGAGCGAGTCGCCCAAGATCGTTGAACGGATGTGGCCTACGTGCATCGGTTTGGCCACGTTTGGCGATGAAAAATCAACCACAATCCCCAGCGGTCGCGCAGGAGCGGGAACCCCAAGCCTCGGGTCTTGCGTCAATTCCAGAACCCGCTCCTGAACCCATTCCGGACGCAGGCGAAAGTTAAGAAACCCAGCTCCGGCAATCTCTACCGAAGAACAGATGTCGTCGACCCGAAGCTTCTCCAAAATCTCCTGCGCGACGCCCCGCGGGTTGGCTCGACGTTGCTTCGCTAAAAGCATCGCCGCATTTGACTGATAATCCCCAAATCTGGAATCCGAAGCGGAGGTGATGGAGAGCGGCGTCTGGCCAGGATCTTCAACGGCAGTCCTGAGTCGCTGTTCGAGAATTGAGGGAATGGTTTCCATGAAAAAATCTACGTTATAACAAGGCAGCGCATCCTGCCTCTCTTTAAAAAAGCGCCCGCCCGGCCGCTTCTTTTAAAACACAGCGCAAAGCTGCTAGAATTCAGCGGCCTGAAGCACCAAACACTTCCAGGATCTCCCGGCCTCCCTCTGCAGAGGCCAAGCGCTCACGAACACCCCTGTCGTTGAGAAACTTCGCGATCGCCGCAAGCGTGCGAAGGTGAACTTGAAACTGATCTTTGGGCACGATGAAAAGCACGATGAAACGCACCGGAGCATGATCGAGAGAGCCAAACTCGATTCCAGAGGTCGACCGACCAAATGCGGCGACAACTTCGGAAATTTTCTCCGAGGAGGCGTGTGGAATCGCAATCCCGAACCCAATCCCCGTGCTCATCGTTTGCTCGCGTACGCGCAGCGCCTCCAAGACCTCCGGTCGGTCGGCCTCGGCAAGGCGCCCCTGGGCGGTCAGTAAGTCAACAAGCTCTTTGATGGCCGACCAGCGTTCTGTGGCCTGCATCTCGGGTATGATTTGTTCGTCCGAGAGTAGGTTGGCGAGGGTCATTGGTAGCTCGGGGCAACAAGTGTTTCGAGTGAGCCCTCAAGATAACAACTTGAAGTTATCTGACAAGCGCCGAGGTCCCAGAGCTCTTAAAAAGCTCCAACCGCGGCTCCTCCTTCCCCTTAAAACCCTTTTTAAAGCCGCTCGAAACGTTCAACCACGATCTTTCTGCAGCGTCGCCCATTCTCTGAACGCTTGCTGTTTTGTCTCCGTAAGCTTAGTTACTTGTCTTGATGAAAAAGGTCGAAGCGATAATTAAGCCGTTCAAAATGGAGGATGTCAAAGAAGCCCTCCTAGAAGCGGGAATCGAAGGTATGACGGTCACAGAAGTTAAGGGATTCGGCCGGCAAAAAGGGCACACCGAAATTTATCGCGGCAGCGAGTACACTGTCGATTTCCTGCCAAAGGTAAAATTTGAAGTGGTTGTCCCAGACGAGGCTGTTTCCACCGTTGTCCAGGCCATCATTAAGGCGGCTCGCACCGGCAAAATCGGCGATGGGAAAGTTTTCGTCCTCCCCATTGAGGACGCCATCCGCATCCGGACTGAGGAGCGCGGAGCTTCAGCCCTCTAGCCCGGACCGAATGCGACGGATGGAGAGCGCCTCAAACGCGTTCTCTGCTTAATTATCTGCGTCATGGAACTACCGCACTGGATCACTGCCATCCTGCTCGGCGTGGTCGAGGGGCTTACTGAATTTCTTCCAGTCTCCTCTACGGGTCACTTGCTCATTGTAGAACACTGGCTGCCCCGGCAGACGGATCTTTTCAATGTTGTGATTCAGTCTGGCGCCGTTCTTGCCGTCATTCCCCTTTTCAGGGAGCGCATCTCACTTCTGTTGCAGTGGCGCAGCCCTGAAAGCAGGAGGCTCTGGAGTTTGATCGCGGCCTCCTTTGGCATCACGGCCGCTGGGGGAATTCTTCTCGAAAAGCTTCACTTCCGCCTTCCCGAGGCCACAGGCCCAGTCGCCTGGGCGCTCATCGTCGGCGGTTTTATCTTTCTGCTCGTGGAACGCTTAGTTGCGCAGAAAAATCTATCCGCCGAACACACTTGGAAGACTGCGATTGTTGTGGGCGCTGCACAACTCGTGGCGGCGGCCTTTCCCGGCGCCTCGCGCTCAGGTAGCACGATTATGGCCTCGATGCTCGCAGGCACATCGCGCGTCACTGCTACAGAATTTTCGTTCCTGGTGGGCATCCCAACGCTGCTTGCGGCCAGTGCGCTTAAACTCCTCAAAGCCTTCAAAAGCGGCGCGACAGAAAATTGGACGATGCTCCTCCTTTCCACCCTTGTCGCCGCGGCTGTTTCTTTTGTGACCGTCAAATGGTTGCTGCGATTTGTCCAAACCCATTCTTTTGCAGCTTTCGGAGTTTATCGCATCATTGTCGGTGCGGGCCTGCTCTGTTTTCTGTAGCATCTCCCTCCTTTGAAACTAACCGAACTGCAGGCCACCCTCAAAGAGTTGGACGCGTCCCCCACAAAAAGTCTGGGACAAAACTTTCTGCACGACAGAAACTTGGCAACGTGGATTGTCTCGCAACTTGATCTCAAACCCGGCGAGCGGTGGTTGGAAATCGGACCGGGCCTCGGTTCCCTGACCAGCGTCGCCCAGGAGTTTTCAAAAAACGGTCTGCTTATCGAAAAGGACGACAGATTAATCGCCTTTCTTCGAGACCGTTATCCGGACCTTCCCGTCATTCACGGGGATGCTTGCCGTTTCGATACCAGGGACCTCCTTGCAGGCGGGCCGATCAAGATTTTTGGCAACCTGCCGTATTACGTATCCAGCCAGATTTTGTTCAACTTCACCACAGACGCGTCGCCAGCAACGGCGCTTCTTTTTACACTTCAAAAAGAACTGGCAGAACGGTTTGCCGCAAACCCAAACTGCAAGGACTACGGAAGCCCCACGGTGCTAATAGGACGCCGCTGGAAAGTAACGGTTCTGCGCACCTTGCCGGGCTCTGTATTCCTGCCAGTCCCAAAGGTGGACTCGTCAGTCGTGCTCCTGACACCGCGACCGGCAGGGGAATTCCCTGACTGCGATGGAGCCCGTTTTTCAACGCTCGTGAAACTGGGCTTTTCGCAGCGCCGCAAACAATTGGGCAAGCTCCTGGCTCCAGCATTGCCACAATGGGCCGAGGCCTCCGCTGCGCTCGGATTGCCTGTCACGTCTCGCGCAGAATCTTTGTCTGTTCGCCAGTGGTGCGAACTCGCAGCATGGACCCCCAATGGGTGTCATCTGGACCCCCAGGACAAGGCTCAGGACGTCCATCGGGAAGTCTTTGATGTTGTTGACGCCGAGGACCGTGTCCTCAGACAAGAATCTCGTTTTGAGGTCCATCGTCAAAAGTTGTGTCATCGTGCCGTCCACATTTTCCTCCGCAACAAGGCAGGGGAAATGTTCCTGCAAAAACGCTCCCGTTGGAAGGACGTTTGTCCTCAACGCTGGGATTCTAGTGCCGCGGGACATGTCAATGCCGGAAGGGATTACGAAGAAACCGCACTCCGCGAAGTCGAAGAGGAACTTGGGATCAGCGCTCCTGTGCGTGAGGTCTCCAAAATCGCCCCATGCGAGGACACGGGGCATGAATTCGTGGGCTTGTATGAAGCAGAACACGAAGGCCCGCTCACGCTTCCTCCTTCTGAAATCGAATTAGGGGAGTGGTTTACAATCGATCAAATACGTAATTGGACGGCCCGGCGGCCCGAAGATTTTGCCCCGGGATTTTTGAAATGCTGGGAGATTTGGACCCAAGCACGCTCCTAAACACCCTGTTTTTTCTGTTTCAATGACCCGACTCTTGGCATAATCACGCACCCATGACTCATTTCTCATATCTCCCCTCCGCCGTGTTGGTTTTGGCACTCTCCTGTTGTGTAACTGCCGCCGAACCCAACAAGCTCACCGCTGAGGAATCGGCAACGGGGTGGAAGGCTTTGTTCGATGGAGAGACAACTGCAGGATGGGTGGGGATTGGAAGCACAACGTTTCCCGCCAAAGGTTGGTCAGTCAAAGAGGGGGCACTGCACCATGAAGCAGGAGCTGGCGGAGGGGATATTGTAACGGAAAAAACGTATTTGAATTTTGAATTGGTCTGGGAATGGCGCCTCGCGAAAGGTGGCAACAGCGGGGTGAAATACAACCTGCCCAACCCAGCAAAGGCAGTGGGATTCGAATACCAAATGCTTGACGACCTCGGCCATTCGGATGGCGCAAAAGCCTCTCATCAAACGGCAGCCCTCTACGACTTGATTGAACCTGCTCCGGACCGCAAAACCAAGCCAGCGGGGGAATGGAATCAAAGCCGCCTGCTTGTCGATGGGAACCATGTGGAACAATGGCTCAATGGCTCTCGCACCGTGGTTTTCGAAATCGGCAGCCCTGAACTTTTGGAGCGCGTGGCAAAAAGTAAATACTCGAAAACAAAGGATTTTGGACTCAAGACGGCCTCTCTGATCTTAATTCAGGATCATGGCGGTGAACTAGACGTGCGGAGCGCGAAGCTTCGGGAGCTTCCTGCCAAGTAAAACCTTCCCCCGAGGGCTGTTTGAAAGTCCACCCAGTTTAATCAGTCGGGCTAAGAGATTAATTCGTACCAGGTGTTGCGTCGGCGTGGCTCATATCCCGCCTCACGAATGAGACGTTCGATATCCTGAACCTGCAAACGAAAACTCGTCCCGGCCTTCGAAACAACGTTCTCCTCCATCATCACCGACCCAAAGTCACTCGCGCCAAATTTTAACGCAATCTGCCCAATTTTAGGCCCTTGCGTCACCCAACTGCTCTGAAGATTGTCGATGTTGTCGAGATAGATTCGAGAGAGAGCCTGCATCCGGAGATACTCGGAAGATCCCACCGGCTCGGCTTTAAGGAGCGTATTGTCGGGCTGGAAGGTCCAACAAATAAACGCCGTGAATCCATGCGTGCGGTCCTGCAGTTCACGCAGTCTGCGCAGGTGTTCGATGCGTTCCCCGAGCGTTTCAACGTGGCCAAACATCATCGTCGCACTGGAAAAAAGACCGAGATCGTGGGCAGCCTCCATCACGCCCAGCCACTGGTCGCTATTTGCTTTGAGAGGCGAAATCCGGTTGCGCACCCGGTCCACAAGAATCTCGCCCCCACCGCCTGGGATCGACCCAAGCCCTGCCTCCTTAAAACGGCGGAGGACTTCCGCAACGGGCAGGTCAAAAACCTTTGAAAAGTGGTGGAACTCGGGCGGGGAAAAACCGTGGATGTTTATTTTCGGAAACCGTTCCTTAATGAAGGACAGCATTTCAAGGTAGTGACCCATTCCCAGCTTTGGATGATGTCCTCCCTGGAGAAGAACCTGAACACCACCAATTTCACTGAGCTCCGACAATTTTTCCTCAAGCTCTGCATGGCTGAGCACGTAATGGTCTGCGTCCTTTTCCGTGCGATAAAACGCGCAGAACTTGCAGTAAACGTTACAGACGTTCGTATAGTTTACATTGCGGTCAACAATGTAAGTCACAATGTCCGCGCCTCGTCCGGCGTACGCACTTTTCTTGGCGAGATTCCGGCGTTGATCAGCCAAACTTCCAAGCACGTTCAACGGCAGATGATACAGAGAGGCTGCCTCCTCATCCGAAACCCGCTCGCCAGCGATAACCTTTTCCATCAATTCCTCTTCGGGAAGCGTTGCCGTGCTCATAACTCAGAAGTGTAGCGTGAAATTCAGTCACCGTCCACACACCGCGCTGTGGGCGCAATAGTTGCCTTTATTTCGGGAGATCGTCTCTTCAGCCAACCAGACGGAATCCCCCGCAGAAGGCTTTCGGCAGGGCATACAGGAACGCTGAACACTTGCAAAAAAAGATTGCAACACGGTTCGCCGCTCATACTCTACCCAGTCCGTTTTAATTACTTCCTGCCATGGCCGACGCTTCTAATCGCTACGCACAAAATATCCTGGGCGCTTTCTACGTGGATGATCAATGCATTGACTGCGATCTCTGCCGCGAAACTGCACCCGCAAACTTCAAGCGGGATGACGACGGCGGACATTCCTACGTTTTTAAACAGCCTGAGTCTCCCGAAGAAGAGAGCCTTTGCAGGGAGGCCATGGAAGGCTGCCCCGTCGAAGCGATCGGCAGCGATGGTGCATAGTCCATTGGAGGCGTAAGAGGGCCCACAACCCGCCTGACGGGCGAAACTGAAGCTTTCAGCAATCTTCTCACCATCTTGAAAAAACCCGCGTCTCAAGCGCGGGTTTTTTTATGGCGCAGACCGTTTCCTTTATGCTCAATGCATCTGGGGAGTGTCTTTTTTTTGCGCCAAGCTTGAGCTGAAAGCAGACGACTCCAGCGCGCGTTATTTTTTCCCACCACAACCCAAGGCCCATGTCCATTTCTCACCTCTTTCACAGACATCACACTCCTTCTTCGCATCCCGATGTGGTGCTGATTGGAGCGGGCATCATGAGCGCAACATTGGGTGTGTTACTCAAAGAATTGCATCCAGCGCTGAAGATCGAAATCTATGAACGCCTCGAAGTCATCGCAGGAGAAAGTTCCGACGCATGGAACAATGCTGGCACCGGCCATTCCGCGTTCTGTGAACTCAATTACACTCCCCAGGGCGAAGATGGCAGCATCGATACGAGGAAGGCGCTCAAAATTGCGGAGTCCTTCGAGGTTTCCAAACAATTCTGGGCGTATCTGGTAGAGAAACAATACCTGCAGGAACCCAAGACCTTCATCAACTCCACTCCGCACATGAGTATCGTGTGGGACAAAAATGTGGCGTATCTGAAACAGCGATTCGAATTACTGACGCAATCACCCTTGTTTAACGGGATGACTTATTGCGAAGATAAAGAACAGCTCCGTCAGTGGATACCACTCATCATGGAAGGACGCGACCCCGACCAGGACGTGGCCGTCACACGCATGGAGTTGGGAACTGACATCAACTTCGGAGCACTCACCCGCGCGTTGTTTGGGCATCTTCAAACCCTGCCTGATGTCCGACTGCACCTCGGCCACGAGGTAACCTTCATAGAAAGGCGCAAAGCCGATCAACACTGGGAACTGGAAGTCCTCGACCTCAAAAGCCGGGAAAAACGGACGATCGAAACAAAGTTCCTGTTTATCGGAGCGGGCGGCGGTTCCCTGCCTCTGCTAGAGGAAACTGAAATACCCGAGGCGGATGGGTACGGTGGATTTCCAGTGAGCGGGCAATGGTTGGTCTGCAAAAACGAGGAGGTCATCAACCGGCACGCCGCCAAGGTTTACGGCAAGGCCGAGGTCGGCGCTCCCCCGATGTCCGTGCCCCATCTGGACACCCGGATTATCGAGGGGAAAAAAGCCCTTTTATTTGGACCGTATGCGGGATTTTCCACCAAGTTTCTAAAGCATGGAGCCTACACCGACCTTCCTCATTCGCTGCAGGTAGATAACATTCTGCCCATGCTTTCCGCAGGGATTCATAACCTGCCGCTGACAAAATACTTAATTGACCAGGTCCGGCAGTCCCCGGAGGACCGTCTGGCGGCACTCCAAAAATTCGTGCCGACGGCAAAGCTGGAGGACTGGAATTTGGAGGAAGCCGGCCAACGTGTGCAGATCATCAAAAAGGATCGCGACCAAGGGGGCAAGTTGGAGTTCGGGACGGAGATTGTAAATTCGGCCGACGGGTCCGTCGCCGCTCTATTAGGGGCGTCGCCTGGAGCTTCGACCTCCGTTTCAATCATGCTCGACCTTCTGCAACGTTGTTTTAAGGAACAGATTAACACTCCAGATTGGCAGGCTAAACTCAAGTCCATGATTCCCTCCTACGGACGTTCTCTGGGAGAGGACGCGGCGCTTTGCCGTGAGATTCGAGAGCAGACCTCCAGAACGCTGAATTTGAAACCCGCCACGATCGAAAACCCGTGACCCTTCTGACCCTCGTCGCCAGTGGCGACTTAATCCCGAAAGACGGTCGTTTTGTTGCCCCGGACCAAGACGCGTTCTGAAAGATGGTAGCGCAGGCCGCGCGCCAAAGCCATGCGCTCGCAGTCGCGCCCCAACCGAAGCAGGTCGGCTTCGGAGTGGAAGTGTTCCACACGTACGACCTCCTGCTCAATGATGGGTCCTTCGTCGAGTTCGGCGGTGGCATAGTGGCAAGTGGCACCGATGAGCTTTACCCCCCGCTGATGCGCCCTTTGGTAGGGATTGGCTCCCACAAACGAAGGCAGGAAACTGTGATGGATATTCATCACTCGCCCCGGCCAGCGAGCGCAAACCTCGGCGGGCAAAATTTGCATGTATCTCGCGAGAACGATCAACTCGGTATCCAAAGACTTCCAGAGCGCTTCCATTTCAGCGAAAGCCTCATTCCGTGTCTGCGAAGAAATGGGGATCCAATGAAATGGGATGCCCTCACGCTCTACGATCGGGCGAAGTGTTTCGTGGTTAGAGATGACGCAAGGAATGTCGAAGGCGAGTTCGCCGGAACGCCACCGCCAGAGCAAGTCAGCAAGGCAGTGCCCCAACTTGCTCACCATCAATACCACCTTTGGGCGCGATTCGGCAGGGCGCAGAGACCATTCCGCATTCAGCTCCGACGCCAGAGGTTCGAACGCGTCGCGCAGCGCCTTCACATCGCAACGCAAGGTGTGCGTCTCAATTTCCATGCGCGAAAAAAACCAGCCCTCCGCGGGATCCGTGAACTGGTGGACCTCTTTCAAGTTCCCGCCCTGCTCCGCCACAAAGTTGGCAATGCGAGCTAGTAACCCGACGCGGTCCGGGCAAGAAACTTTCAAAAGGGTGGAATGCATCCCCTATCCCTGCCACGACTTTGGCCGGAGCGGAAAAGGATTTTTTTCACCGCCCAGGCCTGGTTTCGCGAAACGGGTGGATTTTCGGCCCCTCGCAGGTGCACTGTGTGGCATGGCCGCTAACGCACCCATGGCTCGCGATATTGTTTATTTCGATTTGGAAACCCAGCGCACTGCAAACGATGCGGGCGGGTGGGACAAGAAACACGAAATGGGCATGTCTGTGGGGGTCACTTATTCCACCGGTTTGGGCGAGTACCGGATCTACACCGAAAAAGAGGTGCACCTTCTTGTGGACCAACTCGTCAAGGCGGACCTCGTGGTTGGATTCAACGTGATCAGCTTTGATTACGAAGTCCTCGGTGCGTACACGATTTTAGATCTCGCACACGCTGCGCGGACGCTGGATCTGATGGTGGACATCGAAAAAACACTGGGACACCGCCTCAAACTTGATGTCCTCGCGACCTCGACTCTCGGAGTGGGAAAGACGGGGGATGGCTTGGACGCGATTCGCTGGTGGCGCGAGGGACGCGTCTTGGAGGTGGCCGAATACTGTTGTTTCGATGTGAAATGCACGAAAATGGTTCACGAATACGGGATCGCGCACAAGCAACTTCAGTACGTAGACAAGTTTCAAAACAAGCGCTCAGTGCAGGTAAACTGGAGTTGAAAGAGTCCGAGTTCAGAAAAGCCAGAACTTTTTACCTTGCCCAAAAGCCGAGAAAGGCTTAGCCCCAAGGGAGTGAATGAGCTGCCTGGCAGCGCATTCTCAGCCGTCCGGGAGTTGCAGCCGGGCAGCAAGAGAGCCGGTTTGGAGGGATAACCCTTCAGCCGTACTGCAACAGTTCCAACCCGGGTCCGTCCGCCAGCTCCCCGGAGCCGGATCCCCACCAGTACCAACCTATACAAATCCAGCAGTATCGAGTGAATCAGAGGATCCGCGCCCGCGAGGTGCGTGTGATCGTAGCGTCGTCAGGCCAGCAGCTCGGCGTCTTGAAAATCCAGGATGCCCTTCGGGCAGCCCAGACTGCGGGACTAGACCTTGTAGAGGTCGCTCCCACAGCCAATCCACCCGTCTGCCGCATCGTGGATTTTGGAAAGTTCAAGTACGAGATTTCCAAACAGGACAAGGAAAAAAAGCAGGCATCCAGCAAACTGAAGGAAATTAAGTTCCGCGTGAACATCAGTGAGCACGACTACGAGACAAAACTCAGACACGGCGAGGAGTTTCTGGACCGAGGAAACAAGGTGCGCGTGCAGCTCCAGTTCAGGGGCCGCGAGAACGCCCACAAAGAGCTTGGGATGAAGCTGATGCACAAAATCAGCGACGACTTGAACAGCATGGCCAACGTCGAGCAGGCGCCCAAACTCATGGGCCGCGCAGTGACCATGACTCTCGCCCCGCTTCCCGCTGGAAAGCGTAAGCGCAAGTTTGCCAAGATGGAGTATCTTCCCGAGGATACCGATACAGAAGCAGACCACGATGAGGACGAAGAAGAAGGCGCCGAAGATTCCGGCGAGGCAGTGAAATCCTAAGCCAATTCTTTGACTGATCTTTGCTGATCGTCTAAGCCCAGAGGCCCGCACTCAATGCGGGCCTTTGTTTTATCCAACCCCCACTTTTAGCGGCCTACAGAAAAGATTCGTAAAATCGACGCCTCGCGTGATCACTGAAGGATTGACGCGGAGCGCTTGTCACCCTCCAAATCAACCCATCCTATGACCTCCCGCCTCTCCCTCCTCCTCAGCCTCCTTGTAGTGGGCACACCCCTCGCCAAGGCGGATCTCAATTATGAATTTGTTCCGAGCTTCATAAAGCCGCCGGCTGGTTTGGAGACCATTGGAAACGGACATGGCGAAATCCAAGTGGACTCCTCGGGCAATATTTACGTGAGTGTCGAGGGCCAGGAAAAAGGGGGGCTTCAAGTTTATTCGCCTGAAGGCGCCTACCTCAAACATCTCGAACTGCCGGCGACTCTCCACGGCTTTTCCATCCGTAAATCTAAAGACGGTGAGTTTATATACGCGGCAGTCCTCGGCCAGCAGAAGGTCATCAAGGCAACGCTGGAGGGTAAGATCGTTCTCGAAATCCCACGCACTTCATTTCCCTCCGAGATCGCTGAACCCTACAGCGTGACCCTCAAGGATGGAAAAACACTGCGGGGAAGTTCGCCCGTGGATGAGCACGACTCGGTCTCTTTCACGCTTGCCGGCGGGGGAACGCAGAAAGTGGCCAAGGCTGACATCGCGACGAAGGGAACCGCTGTTCTGGCAACTGGCGCCAAGGTCGAGGGCTTCGACCCGATCAAGACAGACGACGGGGTGACACTCACGGTCGGAGGAAAACCAAAGATGATCGCCTTCTCGGAAATGGCGCAGAAGGAAGGGAAACCGGCTTACAGCCAGAGCAACGCCGAGACCCGGGGCGGCCTCAAGCTGACCTCCGCCGATGCGGCCCCCAACGGCGACATTTACGTGGTGGATGGTTACGGAACTTCGTGGATTTTTGTTTTTGATGCGGCAGGGAAATTCAAAAAACAATTCGGCGGTCCCGTAGAGCCTTTCAGCTTGGCGAACTGTCACAAGATCCATATCGATACACGTTTTCAGCCCGCCCGTGTCTTCCTCTGCGACCGAGGGAACAAGCGGATCATGCACGCAACGCTCGAAGGCGAACTTCTGGGGGTCATTGCCACGGGTCTGCGCAATCCTAGCTCAGCATCCTTCAACGGGGACTACGTCTGTATCGCAGAAATCGCCGGCCGCGTGTCGGTGTGGGACAAGGAGGGCAAGATGGTCGCCGCGCTGGGCACGAACGATACTCCCGGGCAATCAAACACCCCACGAGTCCCGCCTGCCGACTGGCGTGATAATACGGTGACTTCGCCGCACGGAATCACTTTTGATGCGAAGGGCAACATTCTCGAAACGGAATGGAATCAATTCGGTCGAGTGCTCCGCTGGAACCGTAAATGAGGGCCCTCGGGCGCTTTTGCGCCGCGAGTTTTTTGGTGTGCTTCGCAGGCTCACCGAGTACGACTCACGCTCACGCCTCCGATGTCCTCCTTGTGCGCCTCGTTTTTAGCGAAGGCCCTCGAGTGACTCTCGAAGCGACTGCCGATATTGCCGGGATTCGATGGCTACACGACGCGCCGAACCCGGCAGAGGCGATCGGCAGGATACTTCAAATCCATCTTCCCGACGGGCACACTTGGTTCGCAGCGGAACTCGGCAAACCAACGGTGACGCTGCACACGGGATATCCCCATCCCGCACCCGTCCCCTTAGCTCATGCCGGGCCGGAACTCGCGCCTGAGTTCTACACGGTGACGTGGCACTGGCGCCCGAGTGCCGCCCAGCTGCGCGTTCAACTAGCCCAAGGCAACGAGGCCACCGCCCTGCTTTGGACCGTTCCCAGCGGCTCGGACACGCCCGCGCCCGCGTGGCAGATGCTTCTCGCTGGAGAAGTCTCCAACCCCGTCGAACTGCCCTTTACCCCAAAACCCCTTCAGTGGAATTGGAAGGCACGGCTAGCGACAGTCGTAGCAGCCTGCGGCCTAGGTGTTCAGGCCTTTCTTATCTTCGTGCGTTTGCGGCGGATACGGAGAATATCTGATCTCAAGCAATGATCCACCGCCTCTCGTATTTTTTCTTTCTGGCCCTGTTGTCAGGATGCGTTCAAAGCGTTGATCGCGCGCCTCACAGCACCGTGAAACTGCTTCGAAACAACACGGTCGCTGCAGATCCTTTAGATTTCGACAAGGGTCAGGTACGGCCCCGTTACCAGTGGCAACTCAAACCGGGCTCCCTCATTCGCGCAACGCTGGATACTACCCTTGGGATTCCCAGTATCCAGGGGCAGATAGACGGGCAGGAAACGCGCCTCATTCTGGACACTGGAAACGCTTTTCCTGTGCTGTTGGACGCCAGTTCCGCTACAGACATCGGGTTGCCGACCATCCGAGGTGCCGCACTGAGAGGCACGGGAATCGGCGGGAATGTGGATGTGCTTCTCGCCCAATACCGCTCCTTGAAGATTCTCAATCAGAACGTGTTGGGCCGCGGGGTCGCGGGCGTTTTTCTGCACTCCTATAGAACGAAGTTTGCAGGAATGACCGTCAACGAAATGCAATTGAATCTTCTTGGATTGCCCCTGCTTGAACAATTTTCCAGCCTCACCGTGGACGGCCCTCGCAACGAAGTGCTGCTTGCTTACAAGCGCTCCTTCCAACCGCCATCCGGCGCCGCCTCCTTTCCTTTCACTATTCAGGAGGGACGAATGTGGATCAAAATTAAGATCGGGAGTCAAACGGTCCGCGCCTTTTTTGACACGGGCTGTGGCTCTGGACTGAGGTTGTCTACCGCGGCTTTGGACGCCATTCCCAAGAGTGCGTTCTCCTCGCCCCACCTCAGAAAACGCAGGGCCATGGGAGTCGGCGGCATCGAGCACGAAAAAGTCGGCGTTTTACGAGAAGCGGAACTCGGCACACTGCGGATGGTTCCCTTGGAGTTTGATACCAGCCCCAGTTCCAACGATATTTTGCTGGGCTGGCTTCCTTTCAAACAAACTCGCATGACAATCGACTTCGAAAAAAAGAAAGTCTGGGTGGAGCCCATCAAAGTCGACTAGCGCGAATCGCGCGTCATCGACGCGCGGCAAGGGCCTCTACAATGTCACGCACGAGTGCAGGCCCCTCATACACCAGCCCCGTGTAAATCTGCACAAGGGCGGCCCCAGCATCAAAGCGCTCCTTTGCATCGTCCGCGCTCCCGATACCCCCCACGCCGATAACCGGCAAGGCCGTTCGAGCCGCTATAAATCGCAGAACCTCCAAGGCCCGCGCTTTCAGCGGTTGACCGCTGAGCCCGCCTTGTTGGCGGCGTTCAGTAGAGACTTGCGAGTGATCAATGGTCGTGTTCGTCGCTATGATTCCTGCGAGGCCACTGGCTTCAACTAGGCTGATGATTTCCTCAATAGCAGCCCACTCCAAATCAGGCGCGATTTTCAGAAGCAGCGGCAGGTGCGTTGTATTAACGGCTTGGACCGCCGAGAGCAGGCTTTCCAATGCGGCCTTGTCCTGAAGCTTCCTCAACCCCGGGGTGTTCGGTGAGGAGACATTCAGCACAAAATAGTCGCCAAACTCCCTCAACCGTTCAAAGGATGCCACGTAGTCGGCGTTTGCCTCTTCAAGTGGCGTGACCTTTGATTTTCCCAAGTTAATCCCCACCGGGATCGATGGCCAGCCGCCGCTTCTTTTCAAGGCCGCAAGCCGAGTCGCCACCCTTTCCGCTCCGTCGTTGTTAAAACCGAGACGGTTGATGATCCCCTCCATCTCCGGCAGCCGAAACAAGCGGGGCTTCGGGTTGCCCGGTTGGGGCCTGGCGGTCACCGTACCGATTTCCGCGAATCCAAAGCCAAGAGCCTCCCAAGCGGGCAGTGCCACTGCGTTCTTGTCAAAGCCTGCAGCGAGGCCCACCGGGGCAGGAAATCGGACCCCAAAAACGGTCTTGGCCAACCTTGGATCTGGCGCCGGCGTCAGGGCTCGCAGCAGGCTTCCAGCAGCCTCGAGGCACCCCATTGCGAAATGATGGACGGTTTCCGGATCAGCGGAAAAAAACAAGGGGCGTAGGATTCGACGGTACAGGCTCACAGAAAGAAGAAACTGCATCAGGCCCGCTCCCGGCAAGGCTTTCAGAAACTAGAACCTCGCAGAAAGCGCGCTCAGGGGAATCCAAAGCCAACCCGGCCTGTGGCGCAGTTCGTACTCCGCTTCGTAAATAGCTTTCTCCCAGATTAAAGCATCAAGCAGAGAGCGCCAGTCTCCCGAGGGCACCGGCATCACATCACGCCAACCCGCAAGAAATTCCAAACCCCAGGACGCCGCGACTGCCAAAGGCACACCCGCTACTGCGGCGGCATACGCAAAAGAACGGAACATTCCGGCCACATCGCGCAGAGGCAAATCCTTGGCGCGTCTTTCGGCAATAGAGCGCGTTGGCTCTCCCTCGAAATCAACCACCGTAAAACGATCCGGCCCGGACCCCTGCTCGCGTTCCAAAATCTGGCCTAAATGCAGGTCCCCGTGGATGCGGGTAATTTCGCACTCTATCCTTAATTCTCTGAGGCCCTCCACCCGGGCTTGCCAGCCCGGTGAAGCCTCCTCGCAAAGCGCCCTCGCGCCCTCGAAGGTTTCTCTGTCCGCACCGGCGGGGGCGTTGTCTCTGCAGGCCGTCTGCAACCGGACCAGGCTCGCAGAGAGACGATCGATCCATCCCTCCTGCAGCCCGGGACTCCACCGCACCGGGGCAAAGGGAGAACCGGGGTTCCCCGAACCCAATACCTGATGAAGACCGCCCACGCAGCGGCCCAGATCCGCGGCAAACACAGCCGCTGCGGACCCAGAACGCATCGCTGCGAGTGTTTGATCCCAAACGGATACCCCTGACAACCAGCGCTGGATAAAGGCAACCGTCGACCACCCGTCCCCGCCGAGCCTCTCGAGCCGAGCCCCGAATTCCGCCACGCCCCTGCGATTTTGATCCCGAAAAAACTCCGCCACCTCTGCCTCCGGATGAACGCCAGCCTGAGGGTAGCGATACCATTTCAAAAGCCATTCACCGGAGGGCCCGGAACCACGCCACAACCGGTTGGTGGAAGCCGTCCCCTTCACAACATAGGGACTCCATGCAACCCCCAGTGGCTTAAAAGCGCCGCGGGTCACGCGCCAGCGGCGGCAGTTGCCGTCCTCTCCCATCATCCCTTGATCAGCACTCCAAAGTGAGCGAGCGCCTCCACCACTCCCGTACTGCAACGCCCCTTTGCCACGTAACCGCCGGCTGCAATCACCGTGTCCTTCACCAAGGGGACAGCATTATCCGGGCACATCACCCAACGCGCATGCACGCCATCCAGCATCGGCAAATCGTTGTAATGGTCCCCTGCCGCAAAAATTTCATCCCGCGAAATTCCAGTAAGGCGCGCTAGTTCTCCGAGCGCGGTGCCTTTGCTGTAGGCTTCGTGACAGAAGCGCACCCAGATCGTGTTTCGCATGTATGCAAATCCCGGCACCTTGGAGCGTTCCTTCTCCAAAAAAACACAAATGCGATCCATTTCCTCTTCGGATTTGGCGGCAAGGCCGACCATACGCGTTCCCTCCCAGATGGGCTCCGCTTCGCCCTCCGTTTCGGCAAGAAAAGTCCGGATATCGCTCAAAAAATCCGAGGCGGATTCGAAGAGCGTGTCGTGGGCGGAATAGCAGCGCGAATTCCAATCTCCGAAGTCCTGCCACTTGCCACCAGGGCCGCGGTGAAACACCTCGCGCTCGGCTGTGAGAACAAAGTCCGGTTGCACGGGAAACTCAAACTCCCGAAGACCGTCATCCACGAAATGAAGATCCCTGCCAGTGTTTATGGCCCAGTGCACGCCCCGAGCGCGAAGCTCCTCAAGCACTGAAAAGAGCTCGCGATTCACTGGCGGGGTCGCAAAGTGATCTACGAGTGTGCCGTCAAAGTCTGTGCTGATTAATCGGATCATCAGCGCTACCTTGATCCAGCAGCCCACAATTTTCACGAACTTCCCTATGAAAAGTGCCTACCAACTCGCCATGGACCGGCTCGAGAAGCAGTCTCCCAGCTCTACGCTGACGGCCTCGCAAAAATCCAAAATCGCAGAAATCGACTCCCTCGCCCGAGCAAAAGTGGCTGAGAAGGAGCTTTTTCTGCGTGAACAAGTCACCAAAGCTCTCGCCTCTGGCGATCATCAGGGGGCTCAACAAATCGAGCAGCAATTAGCCCTCGAAATCCGCAGGGTGCACGCCGACGCCGAAGACAAAAAGGCCGCAGTCCGCAGCAAGCCGTAAGGCGCGCCTCGCCCTCTTTTTTACAACTGCACCGCCCCGTGAACACGGGCCGCCACCTTTAGGCGCAAAGCATTGAGGGAAATAAATCCGGTGGCATCGTTCTGATTGTAGGCCTTTGTCGGATCCGCCTCCATGGTCGCAATATGCGGATTGTAAAGACTGAGGGGCGACTTGCGACCGGCAGCGACCACATTGCCCTTGTAGAGTTTCAAGCGGACGGTTCCCGTCACGTTGCGCTGGCTCTCAGAAATCAGCGCCTGAATGGCATCCCGCTCCGGGCTGAACCAGAAGCCGTTGTAAACAAGCGAGGCGTATTTCGGAATCAACCCGTCGCGCAAATGCATCACTTCGCGGTCCATAGTCAGAGACTCGATCTGCCGGTGGCCGAAGTGTAAAATGGCCCCTCCCGGAGTTTCGTACACGCCACGAGACTTCATTCCTACGAAACGATTTTCAACCATGTCCACCCGCCCGATTCCATTGCGGCCGCCGAGACGGTTAAGCACCTTCATGACCCAGTAGGGCGAGAGGAGAACGTTCCCCTCGGCATCCAGCTTTAGGCCGCCGGAATAACCCAACTGGGCTAAGATCTCGGGGACCCCTGAATGGCCAACTGCCGTGCAGAGGCCTTTTTCAAAACTAAGATGGACGTACTCCGCTTTGTCCGGCGCATCCTCAGGGGAAACAGACAACACGTACATTCCGGCGGCTTCGGGCGCGGACGCATCGTACCAAGGATCCTCCAAAATCCCGGCCTCGAAGGAAATGTGCAATAAATTGCGATCCATCGAATAAGGCTTCTTCGCAGTCGCCTGCACCGGGATTCCGCGGGCCTCGCAATAGGCGATCATTTCGGCGCGCCCTGGGAATTGCTCCCGAAAGCGGTCCTGTCTCCACGGGGCAATGACTTCTAGTTCCGGGGCAAGGGCCGCGGCTGCGAGCTCGAAGCGGACTTGATCGTTCCCCTTGCCTGTCGCTCCATGACCGACGGCGTCTGCTCCTTCGGCTTTGGCGATTTCCACCATGCGTTTTGCAATGAGCGGGCGAGCAATCGATGTGCCGAGCAAGTACTGCCCTTCATAGATGGCATTGGCCTGAATCATCGGGAAAATGAAATCCCTGGCAAACTCTTCACAAAGATTGTCGATATAGATTTTGGAAGCCCCAGTGCGGGTGGCCTTCTCTTCCAAACCGTCAAGCTCTTCCTCTTGGCCGACGTCGGCACAAAAGGCAATAATTTCAGCCTGATAGGTTTCCTTCAACCAAGCCAGGAGCACCGAAGTGTCGAGCCCCCCCGAGTACGCGAGCACAATTTTCATAAATCAGACTCGATGCAAACAGAGACGACGCTCTGGGCCAACTATTTTGAGTGCGAGAGCGATGCAGGAACACGCTTTCAACGAGAGAAACCATCTGGAGACAACAAACGTAACAGCGGCGTCCGGAGCGCTGCTCAGCCTCCTGAGGCGACAGTCTCAACCGGACGCCTTTCGCCGGCTTGCAGTGCGCCAGCCTTTACACTGGAGCCCAGCTTGCTAGGTTGTCCGACTCTTATGCGAAAAGTGATCGCTACTTCTGAAGCCCCGGCGGCCGTTGGTCCCTACTCCCAAGCTGTTGAAGCGGGTCAGACCCTCTACTGCGCAGGACAAATTCCGCTCGACCCCGTTTCCAACGAGATCGTGCCAGGTGGAGTAGCCGAACAGACCACGCGTGTCCTTGAAAACGTGGGAGCCGTCCTCCGGGCTAATGGCATGAATCACAGCAACGTTGTCAAAGCCACCGTGTTCATGACCGACCTCTCCAAATTCAGCGAGATGAACGCCGTCTACGGCAATTTTTTTCATCCTCCATTTCCTGCCCGTTCTACCGTGCAAGTCGTCGCCCTTCCCCGCGGCGCGCAGGTTGAAATCGAGGTCATCGCCGTCTCCTAGCTTCCAAGTCTCATGTCCGACGTGTTGCAACTTTTCCGCAAGGCAGGCGCCCTTCTCGAGGGCCATTTCCTTCTGCGTTCCGGCCTCCATAGCCGCCAGTTTTTTCAATGTGCCCTCCTCCTGCAGGATACGGCGCTTGCTTCGGAAGTGTGCGCTCAACTTGCTGAGAAAGCGCGAGGAACAGGCGCGACCAGGGTGATTTCGCCCGCGTTAGGCGGCCTGATTGTTGGGCACGAGGTCGCGCGCCATCTTGGGTTGCCTCATATTTTTGCTGAAAAAGAAAACGACCGGCTCGTATTGCGGCGTGGCTTCCAAATCCGGGCGGGCGACAAATTCATTGTTGCCGAGGACGTTGTAACTCGGGGCGGGCGCGTGATGGAAACGATCGAAATCGTACGTGAACATGGAGCAGAAGTTGTTGCCGTTGCGTCGATCGTGGATCGCAGCGGAGGACAGCTTCCGGACTTCGGCTGCCCTTATATCAGCCTGACACGCTTGAACGTTGAAACGTTCGCAGCCGACAATCTCCCGCCGGATCTTGAGGGCACGCCGGCATCTAAACCAGGCAGCAAATAAGCCAGTTTTCCTCCTTTAACACTCAACGCATATGGCGCCTTAGGCGCCGCTTTTTTCCCATGATCCAGTGGTTTCTCAAGAAGGTGATCGGTTCCAAAAACACCCGCATGCTCAATGCGCTGCGCCCCACTGTGGACCGCATCAATCAATTCGAGGTGGAATTCCAGAGACTCAGCGACGACGAATTGCGTGCAAAGGTTAAGACTTGGAAGAGCCAGCTAAGTGCCGAATCGGAACCCGCGGCGCAGCAACGCATCCTTAATGAACTCCTTCCTGAGGCTTTCGCCGCGGTCAAAAACGCAGCACGCCGGCTCACCGAGCGAAAACACACCTTCATCGCCTGCGACCAAGAGGCCCGCTGGGAGATGGTGCATTTTGACGTGCAGTTAATCGGCGGAATTTGCCTCCACCGCGGGACGATTGTCGAAATGGCGACCGGCGAAGGCAAAACGTTGGTGGCAACGCTGCCTTTGTTTCTCAATGGGCTGAGCGGTCGCGGGGCGCATCTGGTCACCACCAACGATTATCTCGCTCGACGCGACGCGGAATGGATGAGCCAGATCTACGGCTTCCTAGG
>QQND01000012.1 GCA_003402745.1 Verrucomicrobiota bacterium | reverse complement strand
CAGCAGGACGCTCCAACGCCGCAGGGCGGGCAGGGCATTGGGGGCGCGGGAGCCAACACCAGCCCGGCCCGCTCGTCAGCTCCGCAAACACCGGCTCCTTTGCCTGATCCTGTTCCGCAACCGGTCCCCGCTCCTCAGAACAAGACCGGAGGGCCCGAATATGCGAAACGTTCGCCGCGAAATCGCAACTGGATCATCAGTCCTTACGACGGCAAAACTCTTGACGCAACCGGCTTTCCTCCCGGAACGGAAGTTCGGGATCCGCAGTCCGGCAAGATCATGTTGGTGCCATAAGGATCAGTATTTTTGGATCGGGTCTTTCCCTGGGCCAGTGGCACCCCTGCACGGTCGGGGATCTTTTTAATGAAACACATCGCTATTCTTGGTCCCGGGCTTCTGGGCGGATCCGTTGCTCTGGCGCTGCGTGACAAGGAGGATGTGGAGGTGCGTCTTTGGGCTAGGCGAGCGGACGCAGTTGAACAAGTACGCGCCCTGGCGGTGGCCCACGTCGTCACGCCGTGTTTGACGGAAGCCGTAGCAGGCGCGGATACCGTCTTGCTCTGCGTTCCCGTGGGCGCAATGGAGGGACTCGTGAGGCAGATCTTGCCTGATTTGGATCCCGATGCGCTCGTCACGGACGTGGGGAGTGTCAAAGAGTTGGTATGCCGAACATTGACCCCGCTCCTCCAAGGCCGTGCCCAATTCATCGGAAGCCATCCGATGGCAGGTTCGGAAAAGGCGGGCATAGGTGCTGCCCGTGCCGATCTTTTCAACGAGGCTGTTTGTATCCTCACCCCCGAATCCGGCGTTACGTCGCCTGTTGCCATTGAGAGAGCGACTGCCCTCTGGGAACGTCTGGGGTGTCGAGTTCGGTCTTTGGAACCGGTGTTGCACGACCAGATTTGCGCGCTCATCAGCCACCTTCCGCATCTGAGTGCCGCGGCTTTGGTAAACACGGTTGATGCGGTGTGCCCTGAAGCCTTCGGCTTTTGCGGAACGGGCTTCCGCGATTCTACAAGAATCGCTGCGGGGCTCCCTGCGATGTGGACGGAGATCTTGCTCTCCAACCGGCATGCGGTGGCGGAAAGTCTACGCCGGTTGATTTCAATTTTGGATAAGTCTGCGCGACAACTGGAATCTGGTGATGCAGAAGCTGCCGTCGGAATTCATGAATTTTTGGAAACGGCAAAATCACGCAGGGAAAGCCTTCAGAGCGGCCTGAGTTAGGAACGGCCCCTAATATCTTGTAATATTTTAGACTTCATGGATTGGCTAATAAGAAAAGCTCCGGCCTTAAAATGCGAACTGGAAGTCCCTGGGGACAAAAGCATTTCCCACCGTTCTGTCATGTTGGCTTCGCTCGCGGACGGCCCTTGTGTCGTCCGGGGGTTCCTCCCTGGCGAGGACTGCCTATCCACAATGGAGGCATTCAGAGCGTGCGGAGTTGAAATAGAACGGCCTGCGCACACCACCTTGATCATTCATGGCACGGGGGGGCGCTTCAAGGCTCCTGCGTCTGCGGTGGATTGCGGAAACTCCGGCACCACCATGAGGTTGCTTTCGGGCCTCCTAGCCTCCCAGCCCTTTCAGACCCGATTGACTGGCGATGCGTCCCTTTCAAAAAGACCGATGAAACGGATCATCGATCCGCTCTCGCTCATGGGTGCGCACATCCACGCCGAGGGACCCCAGGATCGTCCGCCCTTGCGGGTGGAGGGCGGCGCGCTGAGAGGAATTGATTACATTTCCCCAGTCGCCAGCGCCCAGATTAAAAGTGCAATTCTACTGGCCGGTCTTTTCGCGTCTGGTCAGACCTCGGTGACGGAGCCTCATTTGAGCCGCGATCACACGGAGCGGATGTTTGAGTATTTCGGCATCCCGCTCAAGCGGGAGGGGTTGAAGGTGACCATCCAGGGCGGAAGCCGGCCGCAGCCAAGGGATTTTCGCGTGCCGGGCGATGTCTCGAGCGCCGCGTTTTGGTTGGTGGCGGCCGCTGCGCATCCCGGGGCACGACTTCGAGTGAACCGTGTGGGACTCAATCCAAGTCGCACCGGACTCTTGGGGACGCTCGCCCGCATGGGAGCCCGCGTGCGGGAATTTGAGCATAGCAACTCGGGAGAGCCGTTTGGGACGATCGAAATTGAAGGGACTTCCCTTAAGGCGACGCGGATCATGGGCAAGGAGATCCCAAACGTGATCGACGAACTGCCGATTCTCTCGGTTGCGGCTGCGCTCGCGGACGGAACGACTGTGATTTCCGACGCCGCAGAGTTGCGAATTAAGGAGACCGACCGACTGGCTGCGATTGCGTCTCATCTGAAGGCCATGGGCGTACCTGTGGTTGAAAAGGCTGACGGCTTGGAGATCACCGGAGGCCAGCCTTTGCGTGGGGCAAAGCTCGACAGTCTCGGGGATCACCGGATCGCGATGGCCTTTGCGATTGCCGGCTTGTTTGCAGAGGGTGAGACGGTAATCACGGGGACAGAGTGTGTGAATACTTCCTATCCAGGATTTTATGACGTCCTCCAGAAAATTACGGCTGCCGGTCATTCGCAGACCCCTCTGATTATACGACAGGATGAGGAGAGTGCCGAGTGAACCCTTTGAGTTTTGCTGAGAGTAATGTTTCGAGGACTGCGAGTTTTTCATGCAAGCCCATCTTTTGCGGTTGGGCCTTATATTCCTGAACAGATTTTAAATTCATGCAGCACATTGTCATCGCTATCGACGGACCGGCGGCATCCGGCAAAAGCAGCGTCTCTCGCGCGCTCGCGCAACGGCTTGGATTTGTCTACGTCAACACTGGCGCGATGTATCGAGCTGTTACCTGGCACGCCCTTCAATTGGCGATCGATCCCTCGGATGCCTCCGCCGTTGAGCATTTGCTTGAGACCACCGCCCTGGAATGTTGCACTGACGGCGGACAATCTTATTTTCTGATTAACGGGGTAGATCCGGGAGAGGCTCTGGTGAGCCCTCAAGTGAATGCAGTCGTTTCAAAAATTGCTTCGCAACCACTTGTAAGGCGGCGTCTTGTGGCAATGCAACGCGGCTATGCCGAGCGCCAGCCGGCAGTCGTGGAAGGGCGAGACATTGGTACCGTCGTATTTCCTAACACGCCTCACAAATTTTACATCGACGCCTCGCCTGAGGTGCGAGCGGCGCGCAGGGCGGGACAGGGCCTCCATGATTCTGTAGTGCAGCGGGATGCCATGGACTCCACCCGCAAAGACTCACCCTTGGCTGTCGCCCCGGATGCCGAGGTCATTGACAGCTCGTATTCAAGCGTCGATGAGGTCGTGGAGAATATATTTAAAAAGCTTGATGCCAAAGGTATTACACCGCAGGCGCGGTAAGCTTCCAAGAATTGCCACTTATGGGGCTCGTTTATCAGACCGCCTACTATTTGAGCCGCGCTATCGGCCATTGCTGTTTTGATTTCCGGGTGATCAATCGCGAAGTCATCCCGGCGGAGGGGCCGCTTTTGCTGGCGATGAATCACCAGAGCTTTCTCGACCCGCCGCTTGCGGGGATTGCCTGTGACCGGGATATTTCCTACCTTGCGCGAAAGTCCCTTTCGGACATCCCAATCTTGGGGCGGCTTTTGCCAAAATTGAACGTCATACCCTATGACCAAGGCGGCTCCGACATGAGTGCGATCAAGGCCGTCATCAGGGTGCTTAAGGCAGGAAACGCGACAGTAATTTTTCCGGAAGGCACGCGCTCCAAGGATGGCAGCCTTCAGGCCGCCCAGCCCGGCACGGGAATGATCGTCGCAAAAACCTTAGCGCCCGTGGTTCCGATGCGCATCTTCGGTGCCCACAAAGCGTTTCCCAAAGACTCCGGAATCATCCGATTCGTCCCCATCACCATCGTCGTTGGTGAGGTGTTGCAGTTTTCTAAACAGGACTGCGAAGGCGATCCTAAGACGGTTTACAAAAAACTCAGCGACAATATTATGGAGCGCATTGCTGCACTGCGTTGCCCCGAACGGGAGTGAACTCCATGGCGCCGGTTCTTATTGTTGGCGCTGGAATGGCGGGCCTGACTTGTGCAGCCCAACTACACCGCGCAGGGCGCTCTTTTATTCTTTTGGAAGCATCTGATGCTGTCGGCGGCCGCGTCCGTTCGGATCGCACAGAAGACGGGTTCATTTTGGATCGCGGTTTCCAAGTGCTTTTAAGCGCATACCCCGAAGTTGTCCGGCAGCTTGATCTTGAGAAGCTTGAACCGCGCGCTTTTCGCTCCGGGGCTGCGATTCGTTTGTCGGACGGCACTGAAACTATTTTGAGGGATCCCTTCCGGGATCTTTGGGCCTTACCAGCGGCTCTTAGGTCCCCCATTGGGTCGCTCGCCGACAAGTTACGGCTGGCCCGGTTGGCGTGTTGCGTCGCCTTTAAATCGTCCGAATCGCTTTTATCTCAGGATGGGGGTGGGGTGTTGGAATTTTTGGAAGAGCAGGGTTTCAGCGAAAGGTGTGTCGAAAGCTTTTTCAGGCCTTTTTTTGGAGGCGTTTTTCTGGATCGCTCGCTTTCGGTGGACCGGGCTTTTTTTAGTTTTGTTTTTAAACAGTTTCTTCTCGGGCGTGCTGTGCTCCCGCGGGGTGGGATGCAACGCATTCCAGAACAAATTGCGGCGGGATTGCCGGCGGCCGCGCTCTTGTTGTCTTCGCCTGTGACGAGCGTGGATAAAAACAGCGTTTGTCTGAAGGACGGAACCAAACTGTCAGGATCTGCGGTAGTCCTTGCTGTGGAAGGTTCTGCGGCTTTTGGTCTGCTTCGGGGTCTTGTGGCTCCGGCATTTTGGAGACGGACGACTTGTCTCTATTTTGCAGCACCCGCGAGCCCGGGCAAAGGCGACGGGTACTTGCGGCTGAACGCGTCTCCAAATGCTCTCGTGCACAACGTCTGTTTTCCTTCGGACATTGCGCCCGAGATCGCGCCCCCCGGACAGACACTGGTTTCTGTGAGCGCGCACGGCTTGCACGGCCTCTCCTCCCAGGCTTTGCTGGTGAAAGTTCTTGTGGAACTGGCTGAATGGTTTGGCCCGCAGGTGTTGAAGTGGAGACACCTGCGCTCTTACGAAATTCCCCGTGCGCTCCCAGTGGGAGGTACGCGGGTGGCGCGTGCCCACAAACACAATGGGGTTTACGTGTGCGGCGATCATATGGCCTACCCTTCTCTGAATGCGGCGATGGCTACGGGGAGAATGGTGGCTGAGGCACTTCTTTAGTGGTTCGCGAGCGCTTGCTTATTAGGGGCTGCTCTGGGCAGCATTGCTGCATGACCAGCCCCCGCTCCCTATTTCTAACCTGCGCCGTTCTTCTTTCCCCATGTCATGTCTGGAGTTCCCCCGACTGGCCCCAGTTCCGGGGGCCCGCCGGAGACGGAATCTCGGATGCGAAAAATGTGCCCGTCCAGTGGAGTGCCACCACCTCCCTGGGATGGAGCGCAGAGGTTCCTGGCAAGGGTTGGTCCTCGCCAGTGGTTGTGGACGGTCGAGTTTATCTCACTAGCGCCGTGCCGGACAACGGCGGCGAAGTTAGTTTGAATGCCGTTTGTTTTGATGCGGCGACGGGCAAGATTTTGTGGAATTCGGCGGTGCTTCATCCAGAACCGGGCGAAGTCAAAGCCATGCACAAGAAAAACACGGCAGCCAGTCCCACTCCCATCGTCTCAGAGGGAAAGATTTACGTGCACTTCGGGCACATGGGTACCGCCGCGCTCGATCTTGAGGGTAAAATTCTTTGGACCCAAACTTCCTTGAAATACAAGCCCGTCCACGGCACCGGCGGCTCTCCTGCGTTCGTTGGCGGGTTGCTCATTTTTAGCGGGGACGGTGCTGCCGAGCCTTTTGTGGCAGGACTTGATGCAGCTAGCGGAGCGGTCCGCTGGCAGACGCCCCGCAATACCACCGCGAAGAAGAATTTCTCCTTTTCCACACCGCAGCCTGTCAATGTGCAGGGGAAAGTACAGGTAGTGAGTCCTGGGAGCGGCTTTGTGGCATCATACAACCCTGTGGATGGGAAAGAAATATGGAAGGTTGGATACGGCGAGGGATACTCCGTTGTGCCTCGGCCCGTGTACGCGCACGGCCTGCTTTTCCTGAGCTCGGGTTTTGACGCGGCTGTTCTTTACGCAATCCGTCCGGAGGGTGCCGTTGGAGATGCAACCGCGGACCATGTTGCCTGGACTTTGAAAAAAGGAGCCCCTCACACGCCGTCTGTCGTGGTGGTGGAGGACTCGTTGTTTTGTGTTTCAGACGCCGGAATTGCTTCCTGCGTTGATGCGCTCACGGGGGAAGTCCGCTGGAGTGAACGGTTGGCGGGAAACTTCTCAGCTTCTCCTGTGGTTGCTGAAGGGCGGATTTACTTCCAAAACGAAACGGGCACAACGCATGTCGTGAAGGCGGCAAAAGCCTTTGAGCTGATTGCTTCTAATGAACTTGGAGAACGTACGCTGGCCTCACCCGCGGTCGCTGATAACGCCCTTTTTATCCGTGGCGAAACCCACCTTTTCAAGTTAGTTCGATAAGCAGGGCGATGGCCCGCGCTTGAACGACTCAGCGAACTTTTCCAACCCACTTGGCATGGCTGATTATTTCGCCGAATTTGAAAAGCTTTTGCTGCAGATGGAGGCTTCCTGCGCGTCGGATCTTTTTCTGAGTGTAGGAGGTCCGCCGCGGCAGCGGGTCAATGGTTTCTTGGTGCAGTTGGAACAAGCCGCCGTGGAACACGGTTTGCTTCAGGCTGTTTTAGAGCAGGTGCTGAGACCTGTTCAACTGGAGGCGTTTCAAAGAGACGGCGATATTGATTTCGGTCTCAGTCTTTCCTGCGGGAAACGCTTTCGGCTCAATGCCCATTTGCAGCGCGGCGTTTTGGGTATCGTGGCACGCAGCATTCCCACAGGCCAAATGCAGTTCGCCGCCCTGGGTTTGCCGTCTGAACTGGTGAGTTTAGCGGCCTGTCCAAGGGGATTGCTTTTAGTCACAGGAGCAACGGGGTCTGGGAAATCAACCACCTTGGCCGCATTCGTCCATCATATTAACGTAAACGAAGCAAAGCACATCGTCACCATCGAAGATCCCGTGGAGTACATCCACGAAAATCTCCGCTCCCTGGTGACTCAGCGCGAGGTGGGAAGCGACACGCGAGACTTTGCTTCGGCATTAAGGCACGTGTTGAGGGAGAGTCCCGATGTCATCGTCATTGGCGAAATGCGTGACGCCGAAACGGCGCAGGTGGCTCTTTCTGCCGCCATGACGGGGCACTTGGTCATCGCCAGTCTCCACACGATGGACGCGGTGCAGACATTGCAGCGGGTTATGAGCTTTTTCCCAGAACACCAGCGCCAGCAGGTGCGCTTTGATCTGGCTTTCTGTTTGGAGGGGATCGTGGCGCAGCGCTTGGTTCCTCGCGCCGATGGGGCGGGCAGGGTGGTTGCCGTGGAGGTGCTGACAGCTTCCGCTGCGGTCCGTAAGTTACTCCGGGAGGGGCAAATTGATGAAATTCCGGAACTGATGATTCAAGGTCCGGGAATGCGTACTTTCAACAAGGCTCTTCTTGAACTGTTCAACAGCCAACGAATCACGATAGAAGCGGGCGCTGCGTATGCGCCTAATCCTGAGGAGTTTCGGATGAACGCAAGCGGTGTCCAACGGGGGGGATTTGTGGCGCTCAACGAGTTCGAAGCGCCGGTGTTTCCCGGGGGACTGGACATGCGCTCTTTGTTGCATTCAGCAGCACGCCATGGAGCGAGTGATATCCACTTGGCGGCTGGCGCGCCACCGGTATTTCGAATTCATGGAGAATTGCGTCCCTTGGTGACTGAAACGCTCACCCCGAATGAAGTGCGACGGCTGCTTTTCAGCATGCTTAGCCATTCACAGCGCGAAGAGTTTGAGCTGGAGAAGGAGTTGGATTTTGCGATTTCACTTTCGAGCGGAACGCGGTTTCGTGTGAACGCTCATTTCCAGAGGAGCACCATGGCTGTTGCCATGCGGATGATCCCCGGAACGGTTCCGCCAATAGAAAGCCTTGGACTTCCTGCTGCAGTCACCAATTTTGCGGAGGCCCGACAAGGCTTGGTTTTGGTGACTGGCCCCACAGGCAGCGGTAAAAGCACCACCCTTGCGACTCTTGTGGATCTGATTAATCAGCACCGCAGTTGCCGGATTATTACCGTGGAAGATCCCGTTGAATTCGTGCATCACAACCGTCTCGCGACGATCGAGCAGCGAGAAGTCGGTCCGGACACCAAAAGTTTTGCCGCTGCTCTGAAATACGTTCTCCGGCAGGATCCCGATGTGATTCTTGTGGGTGAGATGAGAGACCTGGAAACCATTCAGGCGGCGCTGACGGCAGCGGAAACCGGGCATCTTGTGTTTGCCACTCTCCATACAAACGATGCCCCTCAAGCCATAGACCGCATCATTGACGTCTTCCCTTCACACCAGCAGGAGCAGGTCCGGGGGCAAATCGCCAGTGCTCTTCTAGGCGTTGTTTCGCAGAGGCTGCTACGCAAAAGCGACGGACAGGGCAGGGTCGCGGCTTTTGAGGTGCTTCTTGCCAGCAATGCGGTGCGCACGATGGTGCGTGAAGGCAAAACACACCAATTGCTAGGTGCGATGGAGATCGCTGTGCGAGAGGGCATGCAAACGCTGGATCGGGCCGTAGAGCATCTCCTCCACGAAGGCGTTATCACAAGGGAGGAAGCCGTCCGGTATCTGCGCTCGCCGGCGCTTTTGAACAAGGCCGCTCCAAGTCTGCCCGAGTCGATGCCAGTGGCTGCGCCACCCCTTTTGCCAAGGGCTTGATCTTGGGACGGGTGGCGCCTTGAGTCGGGGCTCCCTCGACCGTTGGAGGTGCGTTGCTGAATTCAGGCAGTCCTTTTTCTTTCCAAACCGCCGCCAATCGCTACATTCGCCCGTTTTCCTATGAGTCTCAGCCCATCCACTCTCGAGCTCTTCGATCAGTACGTCATTCCGACCTACGGTCGTTTCGCCGTGCGTCTTGCACGGGGAAGCGGTTGCCGCGTCTGGGACGAGGACGGACGCGAGTATCTCGATTTTGGCGCAGGCATCGCGGTGAGCTCTCTGGGCCATTGTCACCCGCGCGTGGTGGAGCGGATGCGCCAGCAGTTGGGGGAACTCGTTCATACTTCCAACCTATACTATACGAGGCCTCAGGGAGAACTCGCCAAGCGGTTGGTGGACATCGTCGGAGCTCCCGGGAAGATCTTTTTTTGCAATTCCGGAGCCGAAGCGAACGAGGCGCTCTATAAACTTTCCCGCAAGTTTGGGAACGAGGCCAATGGCTTCGCTCGGACATCCGGCGGCACCGCTACCGGAGGCACTGCCAATCCCGACGCGCCTTTGCGCCGGGGGATCATCACGATGAACGGTTCCTTCCACGGCAGGACGCTTGGCGGGATTGCTGCAACGGGCCAAGACAAGGTGAAGAAAGGCTTTGAGCCGATGGTGGAGGGCTTCACACACATTCCATTCAACGACTGCGATTCGCTCAACGATGCCGTGGATGCGCCGGGGACGGTCGCCGTGATGCTCGAACCTGTCCAAGGCGAGGGCGGAATTTATCCGGTGAGCGCAGAGTACCTCCGCACAGCACGCGCCTTGTGCGATAGACGTTCTACTCTCCTTCTTTTTGACGAAGTGCAATGCGGGCTCGGGCGTACTGGCGATTGGAACGGTTGGGACACATTGGCCCCGGATGTTAAGCCCGATGCCGTTTCCTGGGCCAAAGGAATAGCCGGAGGTTTTCCTCTTGGAGCCATCTGGGTGAGTTCACGACCGGTTCAAATGCGGAGTGGCGAAGTTAAGCCGCTCTGTGATTTGCTCGGGCCTGGTTCACATGGCACGACTTTTGGAGGCACACCCCTCATCTGTGCGGGAGCGCTTGAGGTCTTGTCGATTATCGAGGACGAGCGCCTGTTAGAGAACGCCCGCAATCAAGGTCGTCATGCCGTGGAGGCCCTGCGAGCGCTGCAGTCCCCGTGGATCCGTGAAGTGCGGGGAGTCGGACTGATGCTTGGAATCGAGCTTGCTGCAGACTTCGGCTCGCGCTGTGCATTGCCCGCGGGCAAAGCCCCTTCGATTTACATGGTGGAACGTCTTCACGAGGCCGGGCTTTTGACGATTCCCTCTGGAACTCACATCCTGCGCTGGCTGCCTCCTTTGAACGTCCAAACAACCGAAGTTGAGGAGGCCGTGCGTATTCTTTCCTCCGTGCTGGCATCCCTGCCCTGTCATTAACCGGTGCCACGCGTCATTTCTGAACGCCCTTTTCTGTTATGAAACATCTTCTTTCGATGGAGTCCCTTACCAGGGACGCGATTTATAGCATTCTTGAACTCGCTGAAACCATGAAGGCAACGCGCGGTCGGCACGAGAAGTTGCCTCTCGCCGGCCAGTGCTGGGCGCTCATTTTCAGCAAGTCTTCGACCCGCACACGGGTTTCATTCGAAGTAGGAATCCGCGAGCTCGGTGGAAGCGTGATGTTCCTTTCTTCGGCCGATATTCAACTCGGACGCGGGGAACCGATTAAGGATACAGCGCGAGTCATGGGTCGGATGCTTGATGGCGCGGTCATTCGTACTTTCTTGCAATCAGACGTGGAGATTTTTTCTGAATACTCGCAGATTCCGACCGTCAACGCGCTTACGGATGATGAGCATCCCTGTCAGATTTTGGCGGATCTTCAGACCATTCGCGAAAAACTCGGTGGCGTCGAGGGACGAATCGTCTGCTTCATTGGGGACGGTGCTTGCAATGTGGCCCGGTCCTGGATTTGGGCGGCCGCGCGGCTTGATTTTGAACTTCGAATCGCCGCGCCTCAGGGGTATCAACCCGACGCACAGCTCCTAGAGCGCGCCAGACAATCGGGAAGAATCGTGGTAAGCTCGGATCCACTCGAGGCGGTGCGAGGCGCAGACGTCCTCTACACGGATGTGTGGGTGAGTATGGGTAAGGAAGAAGAGGCGGCTGAACGGCTCAGAGCAATGGCGCACTACCAAATCAATGACACACTCCTGCAAGTCGCAGCGCCCGGTGCGATTGTGATGCACTGTCTGCCTGCCTACCGAGGCAAGGAAATAACGGCTGAAACGTTTGAGGCTCATGCATCCACGCTTTTTGACCAAGCCGAAAACCGTCTGCATGCTCAGAAGGCAATTCTTCAACTGATCGCGCGTAGATCCTAGCCCAAGGAGGAACCTGCAAGCGTTTTGGAAAAGCGCCAAGCAGGGGCCTTGTTTTTTCTCTTCCCCCAATATTTTGTTTGTATTGTCGGCTTGCGGATAGATGCCCTGCTGGGCACGCTCCGACGCTTGGTTCCCCTTCCTCCTATTGACTATGCCTCTGATCCCCCCCATTGCTGCCACGTTTCTTGAAACCTCGGGTATGTCTGTCGTGATCGCTTGTGCGATTGTCGGCCTCATTGTCGCCATCGGATTGATTCGTTCGATCCTGAAGGTTCGTATTGAAAATGAACGGATGCGTGAGATCGCAGCAGCGATCGAGGAGGGTGCAAAAGCGTATTTGAACCGCCAGCTGGTTTCTATTGGCTCAATCGCCGCCCTCCTGTTCGCGCTGCTCCTGTGGAAGCTGGGAGTGCCTTTGGCGCTTGGATTTCTGCTCGGTGCAGTTTGTTCTCTAGCGGCTGGTTTTATTGGAATGCGTGTGGCGGTCCTTGCGAATGTTCGCACGGCACAAGGCGCGATGTCCGGTCGGCACCCGGCCCTCGTTGCGGCCTTCAACGGAGGCGCGGTCACCGGTCTGCTCGTGGTGGGATTGGCGCTTCTTTCCACCGCACTTTTCTATCAGGCTGTGGCCGGAATGCTTGGCAATGAAGTGGCATTGCGCAGCCTCGTAGGGGTGGCTCTCGGATCCAGTTTAATCAGCGTTTTTGCTAGGTTGGGCGGCGGAATTTACACAAAGGCCGCCGACGTTGGCGCTGATCTCGTGGGTAAAATCGAAAGTAATCTTGATGAAGACGACCCCCGTAATCCTGCCACCATCGCGGACAATGTGGGAGACAATGTCGGCGATTGCGCAGGGATGGCAGCGGATGTTTTTGAAACCTACGCAGTCAGCTTGATCGGCGCCGTGCTGATTGCCGGACTAACGCTGAAGAGTTTCCCCAACGCCATCTTGTTCCCTTTTGTTCTCGGTGGCATTTCCATTCTTGGCGCGATTTTGGGGATCATCTTTGTAAACGTTTCGCGGATGTCTCCGTCTGCGGCGCTGATGGGCAGTGTTGGCGTCTCAGGCGGAGTCTCTGCTCTTGTTCTGTACCCCGTCACTCAATCCCTGTTTAGCGAGGGAATGAAGATGGGAGAGACGCTCGTCGGCCCAACTCGGATTTATGGAGCGTCCCTCATCGGTTTGGTGATGACCGGCTTGGTCGTCGCAATCACGAATTACTACACGTCTACCCACTATTCGCCGGTGCGCAACATTGCCCGCGCTTCCGAAACGGGCCACGCCACAAACATCATTGCAGGGCTCGCCCTCGGCCAGCATGCTACCGCACTTCCCGTTTTTTGTATCGGCGGTGCCATTCTAGGCTCCTACGAACTCGCCGGACTTTATGGGATCGCCGTGGCCGTCATGGCGATGCTTTCCATGGCGGGGATCGTTATCTCACTCGATGCCTTCGGTCCCATTACAGATAATGCTGGAGGGATCGCCGTCATGAGCGGCCTACCCTCTGAAGTGCGCAAAATTACTGACGAACTCGATGCGGTAGGCAATACGATGAAGGCCGTGACCAAAGGGTATGCCATCGCCTCCGCTGGTTTGGCGGCAGTGGTTCTTTTCGGAACGTACGTTGAAGAATTAAGAGCGCATCTTGAGGGCGCAGGACGGTTGGTTGCAGGCGCCTTGGATTTTTCACTAAACGACCCGAAGGTCATCATCGGTCTCTTCCTCGGCGGCCTTCTTCCGTTTTTGTTTTCCGCATTCAGCATGGATGCAGTGGGGCGGGCGGCCGGCGCCGTCGTGGAGGAAGTCCGTCGCCAACTCAAGGCGCGTCCCGGGATTCTTTTGGGAGTTGAAGTTCCGGAGTATGGAAAGTGTGTGGACATCGTCACCAAGGCGGCTCTTCGAGAAATGATCGTCCCCGCGCTTTTGCCGATTCTTTTTGTGGTGGTGGTGGCCGCTACTCCAGCACTGGGCAAAACGGTGCTTGGTGGCCTGCTCGTTGGCACGATTGTCACGGGGCTGTTCATTGGTCTTTCAATGACCTCCAGCGGCGGCGCTTGGGACAATGCCAAAAAATATATCGAGGAGGGGAATCATGGGGGAAAACATTCTCCCGCTCACGCTGCCGCCGTCACGGGTGACACCGTTGGAGATCCTTACAAGGACACTTCAGGCCCAGCGATCAATCCGATGATCAAGGTCGCGAATATCGTCGCCATCTTAGTAATTCCGATCTTTTTCTAAAAACTTTGGTTCGGTTTGCGTAATCTCAGCTGATTTCTTTCTGCGCCATTTCCACGGACCCCTCCAGCGTTGCAATCCCTTCCCTCAGGGCCCGCGTGAGCCGTTCGATGGAATCGGAGTCGTGGCTCGCGCTGAGCGTCACCCGTAGCCGGGCCCGCCCGCGCGGGACGGTCGGATAACGGATCGCCGGAACAAGTAGGGCAGCGGCCAGCAGGCGTTCGCTGAGCATCAAAGCTGCTTCATTTTTGCCCGCAATGACGGGCACAATGGGAGTTTGGCTCAGGATGAATCTCGGCCACGTTTTTTGGAAGAGAGCCACGTTTTTAAAGAGCTTCGCTCTCCTATCCTGGGCCCCGATACTGCTCATCCATCGGACGGAGGCGGCTGCTGAGGCGGCACTGGCAGGGGAAGGCGCGGTTGAGAAGATCAGGCTCCGCGCTTTGTTTATTAACCAGTCCACGAGGGTGCGTGAGCCGCAGATGTACCCGCCGGAGCACCCCAGCGCTTTACTCAGAGTTCCCATCTGCACCTCGACCCGGTTACCCAAACCAAGGGCCTGAACAAGACCGCCGCCGGTGGTACCTAAAATTCCTGCGGCATGCGCTTCATCCACCAGCAACCACGCTCCATAGCGTTCTTTCAAATCCACGATTCCTTCAAGGGGTGCAATGTCCCCGTCCATACTGAAAACGCTTTCGGTTGCCACAAGTACGCGTGCCTTTGGATGGCTTTTGCGCGCCCACTGCAAATGGCTTTCCATGCGGTCCAGGTTGTTGTGAGGAAAGACCCTGATTACGGCTCCAGAAAGCTTCGCGCCATCAATGATACAGGCGTGGCAGAGCTTGTCTAAAATCACGACGTCCTCGGGGCCTACCAGCGCGGGAATGGTTCCCAGAGCTGTGGCGTACCCGCTTGAAAAGGCAAGTGCCGCCTCCGTCCCCTTCCACGCAGAAAGGGCGTTTTCGAGGTCCACGTGCGGTGCTTGGTTTCCGCAAACCAAACGGGAGGCCCCGGCGCCTGTGCCATGACGACCGGTCGCCTCAATCGCCGCCTGCGCAATAAAAGGTTCCGCAGCCAGTCCAAGGTAGTCGTTTGAACCAAAATTAATCAGCGGTGCGTTCTGATCGCCGGGATCTGGGTGGCGGCTCGGAATGGGGGCCCGTAAAAACCGCCGCAGCGATTGGCTTTCAAGAGCGAGCAACTGTTCCCCGAGTACCGCCTGCATGGTGGGCTGGGCCTTCAGGGGATGCGTGCTGTTTGAGCGTCCGAGCCGAGGCCCCATTCCAGCAAACGGTGAGAGTCATTCCAAACGAACTCTTTGGCGTCTCCCAGCACCACAGATATCACATCTCGTCCTCCGGCGGATGCGCTCGAAACCAGGCAGAATCCCGCCGCCTGAGTATATCCAGTCTTCATTCCGTTGCAGGCTTTCAAACTCGAGAGAACCCGGTTCGTGTTGTGGAATTCGCTGACCTGGCCGTTAGGGTGCTGCCATTGAAGCTCTTTGAGGCAGATGATTTCTCGAATCGCTTTCATCTTGTAGGCAGCCGCTGCGACCTTCGCCATGTCTCTCGCCGAGGAATGCTGCCCCTCGGCGGGCAGGCCATTTGGATTGACGAAGTGAGAACTGGTCATCCCAAGTTGGCTGGCTTTGGTGTTCATTTTTTTTGCAAATGCCTCGACGCTTCCGGCGTTGTCTCGAGCCAGAGCCCGCGCCACATCGTTCATGCTTTTGACCAACAAAATTCGCAAGAGGTCGCCGCGACGATAAACTTCTCCCGCTTTGATATCCAACTTGGAGGGCTCCGCCCAGGTATCGCTCGCCTCGATACGCACGGTTTTATCCAACCCCCCGCCCTCAGCCACGAGGAGAGCTGTCATCAGCTTTTGCGTGCTTGCAACCGCGCGTTCCTGATCGGGGTTGACACTGTGCAAAATCTTTCCCGACTGTGCGTCAATGACGATGGCAGAGGCCGCATGGATTCTTGGGATGCCCCCTGGACTCTCCTTTGCAACAGGTTTCGTCTTTTGGGTAACCTTCCTTGGGCGTTTACGTTTACTTTTGGCGAGCAGGGCTTGGCGTTTAAGGGGGAGGTGATTCTCGGTCGCGGCTTCCAAAGGGCCCACAAAAAAGGCGCTGGCAGTCAGGAAGAAAAATATGGGGCTGGTGATTGGGCGGCTCATGAAAGGCGAGGGAAAAACGAAGGCCAGCAAGTAAGATGAGCGGGGCTCAGTTGGCAAGAGACTCTCGCGGGCTTTCGTCAAAGTTCCCTAAAAAAATAAGCTGCCGCTGCTGGTCGTGAATAGAGTGGCTTTTGAAAACTTTCGGGGGTGACTCTCATTTTCTTAAAACTCTGAGCTTCCCCTTTCCGTAGCAAGGGTGAGGGAGGGGATATCATGCAAAATAGATGCCTTGGCACCAAATTCAAAGCTTCCAGAGAATCCGGCGGAGGGGGGGTGAATTCCAGAGAAGACTGGATAAAGGACGGCGGTCAAGCCCTCTTGGGCGGTGAAACAGTTGGTGAAACGGTTGGTGAAACGGGTACTGGCTTCGGAGGGGGCGTTTGTGGAGCCGACGCGGGCTTTCTGGGGAATGCTCTTGTGGGTTCGCCTCGAGGGGGGCTTTTTTTCTTGCGCCCCCGTTGGGGAAAGATTCTCCGAGTGGGGAGAGGGCTGGCGGCTTTAATTGCGGTGAGTGCTCTTTTGGTCCGCCTCACCGAGGGAGCTGCCGTGGGCAGGGCCGGGTGTCCCGGGGTCGGCTTGGCGGTGGAACAAGCGGTGGAACAAGCGGTGGAACAAGCGGTGGGACAAGCGGTGGGACAAGCGGTGGTGGATGTAGATAAGGTGGAATTGGAAGTAGAGGCTCCCCCTGCTGGTGGAGCGGGCGTTGCCTCCAAAATTCGGCGAGGAAGGCCGGGAAGGCTCTGGTTTGGAACATTCGAGGCCTGGTGCCAGTGCCAACCGCGAGGCATGGAAGGGGTGGGATCGGGAGCGCCGTCTGGGGGGTGGGCGTCTGGGGGGTGGGCGGTGGGCTCTCAGGTGCCCTCGCGGGAGGAGGTTTTGAGGGACTGTTTTTTGGAGTTTGACGTAGGGCACCCCAAAGCGCCGCCTTCGCTGCCTGCCTTTGTGGGTTATTTTCGGGAGGCCTTGGGGGAGGATCCTGTTTGTGAGTCGCCCCGCCGGTTCCGGTTTGAGCGCTGGGAGGGCTTCCCCTGGGAGGCTTCCTGGAGGCGCTGCATTCTTTCAGGCGTAGGGACCGCAGTCTGTCTGGAGTGGTGGGCAAATGATGATTTTGGAATGAGCGAGCTGCGGGAGTTTTTTGAGGCGCCGTTTTTTGACCTCGCGGACTCTCTGCTTTTCCACCAGTGGTTGGGGGAGGGGGGCTGGCATTTGGGAGAGCTGCATGGGGGGCGTCTTGCAATGGGGGTGTTGTCCCGGGGGGATTACGTGTATGTGCGCATCCGGTGGTGGCCCGGCCGGAGCTGAAGGGGGGCGGGCGAAAAAAACACGGAATCGGCCCTTGCTTTGAGTGACGGCTTGGAGCGCTATCTTTCTCGTGTCTATTCGGTAATCCAGTGAGAATTTTATGGCTGACATTTACGGTGGTTCCGGAAACCAAAATCGCGAATTTGGGGCTCTCATCGGGTCGAAATCCCGGCTGTTTGGTTTTTTCCTTCTGGTGCTAGCCGCGATTGTGTGGACATGCTTCTACACAGTGGAGGCGGAGTCGGAGGGAGTGTTGCTGAGGTTTGGGCGGTTTGTACGGATTGTAGAACCCGGGCTGCATTTTAAACTTCCCATGGGAATGGAGGAGGTTTTGGTGCTCCCCACGAGACGCCAGCTCAAGCTGGAGTTCGGTTTTGCCTCTCAGGGGTTCACAAACCCGCATCAACCTGGAAAGAATCCCGTGGAGGAAAAATCGATGGTTACAGGCGATCTGAATGCCGCCTTGGTGGAATGGGTGGTTCAGTATCGCATCGACAACCCGAGGGAGTACCTTTTTGACGTGCGCAACCCAGACCGCACCCTTCGCGACCTTTCGGAGGCAGCCATGCGGGAGGTGGTCGGAGACCGCACCGTGGACGAGGTGATCACGGTGGGGCGGCAGGAAATCGAGGTCTCGGCGCTTGCACGGATGCAGGATTTGGCGCGGCGCTACCAACTGGGCATTCGGGTGGATGGGGTGCAGTTGAAGGACGTGAACCCACCCAAGCAGGTGGAGGCCTCTTTCAATGAGGTGAACAAGGCCCAGCAGGACCGATCCAGCGCCATTAACGTCGCCGTGGGTGAATACAACAAGGCGATCCCCCGCGCCCGGGGGCAGGCAGAACAGACCTTGAGCACTGCTGAGGGATACCGGTTTAAGCGCGTGAACGAGGCGGAGGGGGACGTGGCGTCTTTTAACCTCCAGTTTGCGCAGTACCGGCTCGCGCCGGAGGCCACCCGGACGCGACTTTATCTGGAGACCCTGGCTGAGGCGCTTCCAAGCGCAGGGCAAAAAATCGTGGTGGACGAGGGGCTCCGGCAGTTGCTTCCGGTGCTACCACTTCAGCCGCTTCAGCCGCAGCAGGCGCAACCCTCGGGCAGCGGCAAGAAGCAGGAGGTGCGCTAATATGAAAAAGGGAATTACACTGCTATTACTGCTGGTCGGCGCTTTGTTTTTTGCGGCGGCTTCCGGCCTGTTTTACACGGTGAGCCAGGCCGAGCAGGTCATCATCACCCAATTTGGAAAGCCCGTTGGGGAGCCCGTCTCCGAGCCTGGGTTGCACCTGAAAGTGCCGTTCATCCAAGAGGTGCACCGCCTCGACAAACGGTTTCTGGAGTGGGACGGGGCGCCCGTGGCCATCCCCACCAAGGACAAGACCTACATCCGGGTGGAAACCTTCGCCCGCTGGCGCATCGCTGATCCCAAAACCTACTTCGTCCGCCTCCGAGACGAGCGGAGCGCGCAGTCACGCCTCGAGGATATCCTTGGGAGTGACACACGTAATGCAGTGGCACGCCACGAACTGATCGAGATTGTGCGCACCGACCCGCTCCGTCAGCCTGTGCGAGACGAGTCTTTGAAGACGGACGGGCCCGGTGCTGTTGGGGTACTGCCGCCCATCCGGGTGGGGCGGCTCAAGGTGGAGCAGGAAATCGCCACTGCCGCGGCGCGCAAACTCTCGGAGTTCGGCATTGAATTGCTGGACGTGCGTCTGAAACGGGTCAATTACAACACGGACGTGCTCGACCGGATTTATCAAAGGATGATGAGCGAGCGGCAGCAAATTGCCCAGCGCTTCCGATCCGAAGGTGAGGGGGAGGCTGCCAAAATTGCGGGACAGAAGGAGCGTGATCTGAGCGAAATCCAGTCGGGCGCCTATCTCAAGGCCCAGCAAATCAGGGGCGAGTCTGACGCGAAGGCCTCGGAACTTTACGCGAAGGCTTTCGGGAGCGATCCCCGTGCGGCGGAGTTCTACAGTTTTCTCAAAACGCTGGAGACTTACCGGCTTACGTTCACCAAGGACACGACGCTTCTTTTGTCGACGGATTCCGAGCTTTTCCGGTTGCTGAAGGGCTCCAGCGTTGAGAAACCGGCGCTGGGCAGGTGATCGCGCCGGCTTGGCCCGGGGGGTGCGGGCTGGCGCTCATGCTACGACTTTTCGGGTTAAAAGGCTGAAGATACTTGGAAAGTAGCGGCCCGCGCGCACCAAGGCGGAGCCAGCCAGCGGGTGTAAACACGCCCACCTCGCCATCTGGTTGACCCAAAGCCGGCCCCGGTACAAAGCGCCGTGATTGCGTTCGTATAGGCCCGGGTTTTCGGCGAGAAGGGCGTCTGAGCACAGTGCACCGCTTCTGAGGGCATAGGCTATTCCCTCTCCGGTAAATGGTTCAACAACGCGTGCCGTATCACCCGTAAACCAGAGCCTCTCCCCGGTCGCCGGTAGTGGGGCGCGCCGTAAGGGGGTGATGCTCCGCCAGGGCTGGTCCTCGGACAAATTAAACTGCGTTGCTGCCCAGCTTTTTATGCTCTGAAGATCGCCGGGGCGGCATACGAGACAAAGGTTCGCCGTATCTGCGCCCACGGGAGCAAGGCCTGCATACCCCTCCTTTAAAAATTGTAGGACAACATCGCGCCCTAAGTCTAAGGGGCTCGGTAGATGTGTCTGGACGGCGACGCGCTCCGCCGGCAGAGGTGGAGGCATCAGGCCTAGGAGGCGCGCTACGGTTGAGTTGCGGCCGTCTGCGGCAATGAGTTGGCCTGCTTCAAACCACCCCGCCTCACTCTCCATACGCCATCCATTGGGGAGGCGTTTTAGCGCCTTGAGCGTCGTGGCCTCGTAAACATCGACACCGCAACTGCGCGCGTGCTCGAGAAGTACATGGTCGAGCCGGGAGCGGGTGAGGCCCAGCTCTGGGTAGGCGCCGCCCGGAAGCGGCACGCGAACGGCGGTGCCCTCGATGGTCAAAAAACGCACCCCCTCTAAAACGGAGTGGGTGCAGGAGAGGATCCTGTCACGCAGTCCGAGTTGCTCGATCACCCCCCAAGCGAGGGGATTGAGGCAGTCACCGCAGACTTTTTCGCGGGGGAAGCGGGAGCGTTCCAGGAGGAGAACACGTCTCCCTCCCGCAGCGCACAAAGCTGCACATGTTGCCCCTGCGGGCCCCCCTCCAATGATTGCCACATCGTACACGAATCACTTTCCTAGCACACCGTTGGAGTTTGGCGATTCTCGAGAGTTGTGGAGTCAATGTCTGATTCTACGGGCGCGACCTGGAAGGGAGCCGCTCAGTTGCGCGGACGCTTGCCTTGGAGGCTGGTAGATGTTGCTCTGGTTCTGTTCATTTATTTTTTCAACATGAGTACCCTTTTTGATTTAGCTGGCGATGTAGCTGTGGTGGTTGGCGGAACCGGAGTTTTGGGCGGCGCTCTTGCAGAGGGCCTCGCCGCAGCGGGGTCGAAAGTGGCGATTCTCGGAAGAAACATGGAACGCGGTGAGGCTCGGGTTGCGGCCATTCATGCTGCAGGCGGGCATGCTGCTTTCATTCCAGCGGATGCTTCTGAGCGTTCCTCTCTGGAGCACGCCTTGGAAAATGTGACCTCCAAATTTGGGTCGCCAACAATTCTCGTGAATGCAGCTGGGGGAAATAATTCAAAAGTGACGGTGACGGAGGATTTTCCGATAGAAAAAATCGAGGTTCAGGATTGGGTGGCCGCTTTCGATCTCAACCTGTTGGGCGGGGCCCTGCTGCCCTGCCAAGTTTTTGGCCCCGGAATGTGCGCCCGCGGCCGAGGGAGTATCATCAATATTGCCAGTGTTTCCGCGCATCTACCTCTTTCCCGGGTTGTTGCTTATTCCTCTGCGAAGGCCGCAGTGCTCAACTTAACGCAATTCCTCGCGAGAGAGTGGGCCTCCAAGGGAGTGCGAGTGAACTCCATCACCCCTGGCTTTTTTCCGGCTGAACAAAATCGTAGCCTTTTGTTTCAGCCGGATGGTTCCCCTTCCGCACGCACCCAGGCAATCTGGGGACACACGCCTATGAAGCGCTTCGGAGAATCCCACGAGCTTGTGGGTGCCTGCGTCTTCCTAGCCAGTCGTGCGGCGGCGGGATTTGTGACGGGCACAGACATTCGCGTCGACGGCGGCTATTTGAGTCAAACGATCTAAGCGGCTGCCCAATGCCTTCCGTCGAGCCATTGAAATCTATGCGCAGGCTTTTTTTTGCCCTCTTCATTTCATTCATGGCTACCAGCGCACTGAAGGCGGCGCCGGTGCCTGAGGTCATTATCATATCCGGGGGCGTTTCTCTCTCGCACTGGGAGAAGTACAAAACCCAACCGCACGACAAGTGGTGGATGAATTTTGTGCGCGCCGCTCGGATCCGTATCCAGCAGGTCCGCGAGACCGATCCGCAGGCGCAGATCACCTGGTTGGTGTATAAGCCTGCGTATGTGCGCCGTGCCAAGGAAGAAAGAAAGGACCTGATTGTATTGATCGACTCTGTCCGTGATGCGTATCGGGTGAAGCGGATTTACTTTTCAAAGACCTCCGAATTACTCGACTATTTGAATAAAGGAAAAAATCGGGGGGAAGTGAAAATTGCTGATCTTGAATATTTTGGCCATTCCAACAAGGCCTGCTGGATGTTTGACTACTCCAATGCCATCGACAGCTGCTCGAAGGTTTGGCTTCACGAAAACGATCTGACAAAGCTGCGCCCTGGAATGTTCACCAAGGATGCTTATGTGAGGAGTTGGGGCTGTCATACCGGCGAGAGCATGAGCGCCCATTTTCTGCGGGCCACCGGCGTGCCCATGTGGGGGGCGGAGGGCAAAACACAGTACCGTACTGATGAACTTCCGGCGCTTGCCGAGCGCTCAGGCCGGTGGAAGAAATAATTGTACTGCTGGTTATCATGCGAGGAGCCATCTCCCGCTAACCAGTGTGACCGCACCAACGCCAGACTTGCCCGCGTCCTGCAGTTTGGGGTGCAATAAAGAGGAGTGCTGAGAGGGGCTGCGAAAACTCAGCCGGGTTGCAGGATCAAGAGCTGCGCAGATTTCTGTCTCGGAAGGGTTTAAAGCTAAGAAACGAAATTCACAAAGGCGTTTGGGAATTTCAGGGGGCTCTTACTATCAAGCGAGTTGTTTCAGAGGGGAGCGTCCTTCGGGGCATCTGCTCCCACTCTTTCGGCAAATTCAGTTTTTGTAATCCTCTTTCCACGAGGAAAGAGCGTTCGAGGGAGAGCTGTGTGCGGATGATTTCGAATTCAGTCAATATTCTGGGGGGCGGGGTGGAGACTGGAGCGGAGGCCGAGCTGCGTTCAGCCCGCCGTTCGGCCAAGGGGTCGATCTGTGCGCTGCGCGCATGATGCGGGGTTGCGTCGCCCTCCGAGGGCCTCTCTGAGAGGTTTTTTGCAAAAATTACCGCTTAGAATCGAGCGACCGGGCAAGCAAGGTCGTTTTTCTCTGAAAAAAACATCTAGAAAAGAACGTCGGAGGATTGACCGAAAGGGATGAGGGTGGCAAAAAGTGGGGCGGAATGGGGCAAGGTGGGGCAAGAAACCACGCCTGAGTCTTTTTCTGAAATCTCACCAAAACCACCTAACTTTCTTCTTCCATGACACCTTCGCAGAATCCGCCTCCGATTTTCTCGGGCGAATTCTGCCATTCTCTAGACCCCAAAAATCGGGTGACGATTCCCTCGCGTTGGCGGGCCTCTGAGGCCGATGAATTCTTCTTGATGGCCGATCGTTCCGGGCAGTTTTTGAAGGTCATGCCGCCTGAGCAATTTCGGGCGGTGGCCGAAAAACTGAAGGCGGACGCCACGATTTCAGCCAAGGAGAAGACGGTTTTTCTACGCCTCTTTTATTCAGGGGCGCAGCAACTTGTGAGTGACAAGCAGGGCCGCATGATCGTTCCCGAAGAGCTTGGAAAATCGATCGGGCTGAAGGGGGAGGTTGTGTTGGTTGGAGCGCTTGAGACCTTTGAACTTTGGAGCCCAGAGGCTTGGAGTGCCACTAAACAAACAGAAGAGGCGACCTTCGAGCGGGTTGCAGACCTTATCGGGTTATGATCGCGACCATGGAAGACTTTACCAAAGAGGAGCAGCGGGAGACCGGAGGGGACGCCTACCATGCGCCGGTGCTGCCCACGGAGGTCTTGGAGGCGTTGAACCCTGCGCCGGGAAAATGCTTTGTCGATTGCACGCTCGGCGGCGGCGGGCACACGGGGTTGTTGTTGGAGGCAGGCGCAAGAGTGTTGGGGATCGACCAAGATCCCGAGGCGATTGCCCACGTCACGCAGCGGTTCGCCCGGCACGGCCGTTTCGCCGGGCGATTCGAGTCTTTCCATTCAAGTTTCGGGGCTGTTCCCGAACTTCTTTCGAAACTGAAACTGACGGCCGTCGATGGCTTTCTGCTGGATTTGGGCGTGTCCTCACACCAACTCGATACGCCCGAACGCGGGTTCTCCTTTCAGCGCCAGGGTCCCTTGGATATGCGGATGAATCCGGATTCGCCAGTGACAGCTGCACATCTGGTCAATACTGCAAGCGCCGAACAGCTGGAGCGCATGTTCAGAGAGTACGGAGAGGAACCTCATGCCCGCCGCATTGCGCTGAAAGTGACCAAAGAACGGATGGTGCACCCGTTTCAAAGCACTCTTGAGTTGGCCGCGGCTGTTGAGGCGGTCTCCCCCAGGCGCGGCCGCACTCATCCCGCGACGCGGGTCTTCCAAGCGCTGCGGATCGCCGTCAACCGGGAGCTCGAAGTCCTAGAGCGGACCCTTGAAGTGCTGGGCAGTTTTCTTGTGCCTGGAGGCCGCCTAGCCGTTATTACTTTTCATTCTTTGGAAGACCGTATCGCGAAGCAGGTCTTCCAGCGGCTTTCAACTCCGACTCTGGACCGTCCCGAATGGCCCGCACCCAAGCCAAACCCCGAGTGCATTTACACACGCATCACGGGCAAGCCGCGGGTTGCCAGCGAGCAAGAGCAGCAGCGGAACCCTCGCTCCCGGAGCGCCAAACTGCGCGTCGTCGAGCGCCTGGGGTTGCTGCGGCCTCTGGTTGCACGGTTCAGAACGCACGCCCCACCTCAGGGGTAATTTTTCTCCCTCTCTTAACTTCATTCCATCCACCTTGTTATGTCCTCAAATCGTCGTCGCAATGCCAACTTGTTGCCGGTTGCTCGGATTTTGCTTGTCGGCACTCTGCTGCTTACTGTGGGCGGGGGCGCTCTGTTTTATGTGAATGCGAAAAACGAGGTGCATCGCAACGGACAGCGCAAAAAGGAATTGGAGCGGGAGCTCCTGGCCTTAGAGACCAAGGATGAAGTGATCACATCGCGTATCGCCAAGTTGTCCTCCTTTGACTCTCTGCGCAGGCGTCAAGTTCAGGAGCGGGATGTTTTTGCCAAGCTCGTGCCAGTCACCGACAACCTCGTGGTCCGACTCCAGGACAAGGTTCCCACGGCAGGGGAATCTCAGGTGCGCACCGTTTCAAATCTTCAACCGGCACGATAAATGGCGGTCTCTTCTCGAAAACGGGCTGTGTGTCTTGGGGCCTGCGTGGCCTTCGGTTTTACCGTGTTCTCGCTGCGGTTGGTGGACCTGCAGGTTGCCCGCGCCGATTTCTACAAAGTTCTGGCGGTTGAAAAGCATTCCACGCAGCAGACCATTTACGCCCGCCGTGGGGCGGTTACCGACGTCAAAGGCGTTCCCCTTGCCTCCAATGAACCGGTGAAAACCGTGGTCATCGATGCCAGCGTCATCCGGCACCCGGACGCCATGGCGGAGGTGCTTTCGCGCCATCTCGAGCTGCCTTTGGCTCAGGTGCGCGACCGCCTAGCCCGCCAAAAAACCGGGGTGGACGGGAAGACGGGGCCTAGTCCGTACATCGTCATCAAGAAGGAAGTTCCCGAGCAGGTGGCGGAGGCGTTGCGCGAGGAGGTGGCGAAACGGAACCTGCGGGGCCTGGTTTTTGAGCAGGACTCGGTGAGGGTTTATCCCAATGGCAGCATGCTGTGTCATGTGGTAGGTTTTGTGAGCCGGATGCAAGGCGGCCTGAAGGGGGTGGAAGGCGTGGAACGCTCAATGGACGACTATCTTAAAGGGCACGACGGGGTGCGGTTTACCGAGCGCGATCGGACGGGCAAGGAGATGCCTGCGTTCAGGCATTTGGAACGGCCCGCCAGGGACGGCGCCACCGTCAAACTCACCGTGGACATGGTGCTTCAGGACATCGTGGAAAGTGAGATGGACGCGGCGATCAAGCAATTCCGTCCGAAAATGGCCACGTGCATTCTGGTGCGTCCGGCCACGGGGGAAATCCTGGCCATGGTTAACCGCCCTCACTACAACCTCAACCAGCGCGAAGGGGTTGCGGACGAGGCGCGTAAAAACCGCGCGATCATGGACATGATCGAGCCGGGATCAACCTTCAAGGTGGTCACCACGGCGGCTGCTCTCGACGCCAAGTTGGTGCGCCCAGACACCAGCATTTTTTGCGAGCACGGCCATTATTCCTATGGCGGCACCGTCCTGCACGACAGCCATCACGGCTATGGAGACCTCACCGTCAACGACGTAATCGTAAAATCAAGCAACATTGGCGTCGCTAAAATGGGCGTCATGCTCGGTGATCAACGCCTTTACGAGTATATCCGGCGTTTCGGCTTTGGCGAGCGCACCGGAGTGCAGTTACCCGGCGAAATCGGCGGCATCATTCATCCGCCCCATCGCTGGAGCAAAATTTCCATCACGCACATCCCCATGGGCCACGAGGTTGGCGCGACGCCGATGCAAGTGGTCAGCGCCCTCTGCACCGTGGCAAACCGGGGTAAGCTGATGACCCCGCAAATCATCTCTTCCATCACCTCCGCCTCCGGGGAGACTATCGCCACCTATCCTCCGGTAGAAGTGCGGCAGGTCGTTCCGCCCGAAGTCGCCGAGGCCCTGGTGAACGCGCTCAAAGAAGTCGTGAGTAAAAAAGGCACGGCGGCTCTGGCTCACGTTCCCGGATTTTCGGTTGCTGGAAAAACGGGTACCGCTCAAAAGACCTCGCCCAACGGGGGGTACGAGCACGGACGCTATGTGGTTTCTTTTGCGGGTTTTTTACCTGCGGAAAAGCCAGAACTCTGCGCGCTGGTCCTCATGGACGATCCCGTGCCCGGAAACACCCCGAATTATGGAGGCTACATCGCCGCTCCCGTATTTTCAAAAATCGCACAGCGGGCTGTGCGCTACTTAAATCTAACGCCGAACCCTGATCTCATCAAGGTGTCGGGCGCGCTGGCGCAAAATGAGGAAGGGAGGAGACGATGAAGTTGGGTGATTTACTGTCAAAGATTGCGACGGTCTCAGTGCGGGGTGCCGCCGACGTGAAGGTCACCGACGTATGCAGTGACTCCCGAAAAGTAGGCGCAGGCTCCCTGTTTGTGGCGCTGCCAGGAACAAAGGCTCACGGCGCTGCTTTTATACCAGAGGCTATCGCTCGGGGCGCTGTCGCCGTGGTTTCCCAAAACCAGGCGCTGACCGGGGCTGCCGTTTCGGTCCAGGTCGCTGACAGCCGCCGTGCCCTCTCTGAACTGGCCTGCGCCTGGTTCGGGAGACCTTCCGACGCACTCAAGGTCGCCTGCGTGACCGGCACCAATGGGAAAACCACCATGGCGTTTCTCATCCAGCACATCTGTGATTCTGCTTTAATGCGCTGCGGTCTTCTGGGGACGGTGCATTACAAAATCGGGGACAAAATCTTGCCCGCAACCCGCACCACACCTGATGCTTGGGAAGTACAATCGCTCCTGGCTCAAATGCGGGACGCCGGCAACAAAGCGGCGGTGATGGAAGTCAGCTCCCATGCAATCGTCCAGCAGCGCGTGCGTGGCGTTGAGGTGGACGCTGCGGTGTTTACAAATCTGACCCAAGATCATTTGGATTATCACGGGACGATGGACGCCTATTTCGAAGCGAAGGCGGGATTCCTCCTTGGCTTAGGGGACCAGCGCTTTAAGGTTGGAACCGCCATTGTTAACGCCGACGACCGTTTCGGCGCGCAGTTGTTGGATCGTTTGGCCCAAAACGGCGTTAAAACCATCTCTTTCGGCTTTGGGTCGCGCTCGGATTTCCGTGCGAGCAATTGCCGGACCGATTTTAACAGCAGCACCTTCCAACTGGATGCGGAGGGAAGATCCTGGCTCGTGCGGTTACCGTTGATCGGGATGTTCAACATAAGCAACGCGCTTGGCGCCTTGGCTGCAGCCTTCGTCATGGGCGTGGATCTGCGCACTGCCGTCCTCTCCCTGGCCTCGGCTCCTTCTGTTCCTGGACGGATGCAGGCGGTTCCGGGCAAAAGAGCATTCAAGGTTTTCGTCGATTACGCTCACACGGAAGATGCGCTGCGCAACACCCTCCGTACGTTGAGGGACTTGCAACCGCGCAATCTCGTCACCGTTTTTGGTTGCGGCGGCGATCGCGATGCCACCAAACGCGCCCCGATGGGGGCCGCCGCCGAAGAGCTCTCGGATTGGACGATTCTGACCTCCGACAACCCCCGCAGTGAAGCGCCCGAGAAAATCATCGAGGATATTTTGGGCGGAATGCGCCGTAAAACACACGAAGTCGTGCTGGACCGCAAGGCTGCGATTGAGCGCGCCATTGAAAGCGCGGGGCCGCGGGACATCATTTTAATCGCGGGCAAAGGGCACGAAACCGTTCAGGAAATGGCTGGCAAAAAAGATCCCTTTGACGATGTGGCCATCGCCGCATCCGTGCTGGAGAATCTGCCCTCGGATTTTGGACGCTGACCATGGACACCTTCTCTCTAGAACAGGCAGCACAGTGGACAGGCGGGATCCAGACAGGATCTAGTCCGGTGCAGCGCGTGGTGACCAATTCCAGGGAGGTGAGAGGTGGGGATTTGTTCGTCGCCTTGCGAGGCGAGCGCTTTGACGGCCACGATTTTATGGCTGGCGTTGCTGCTTCCGGGGCTGCCGCCGCAATGGTGGAGCGCGGTTGTGGGGCCCGCCCGGCGGGCTTTCCTGTCGTGGAGGTGGCCGACACCTTGGTTGGACTCCAGCGTTTGGCGGGCGAGTACCGGCGATTGCTTCCGGCGCGAGTCGTCGGGGTGACTGGCTCTAGTGGCAAGACCAGCACCAAGGACTTTGCGTTCGCAGTTTTGTCCCAAGCGTTCCGGGGATGGTGCACCCAGGGCAACTTAAACAATCACATCGGGGTTCCTTTGACGATTCTCAACGGTAGCTGTTTAGATGAAATTGCCGTGGTTGAAATGGGGATGAACCACGCTGGGGAAATCGCTCCGCTTGCCGCCCTGGCGCAGCCCGAGATTGCGATCATCACGAACGTTGGGGTGGCGCACATTGAGTTTTTGGGAAGCCGCGAGGCGATCGCTCGTGAAAAGGGAGCGCTTGCCGCAGCGGTCGGCGCGAAGGGAACCGTCGTTTTGAGCGCTGAAGACGCATTCACTCCGATGATCTCGGACATGACAAGCGCCCAGATTCTCACCGCGGGAATTGGCTGCGGCGAAGTCCAGGCTGTGGATATTCTTCCCGTCGAGGGCGGCAGCCGCTTTGGAATTGTCTATGAAGGCGAGCGTGCCGAGGTGGAGCTGTGCGTTCCTGGACTTCACATGGTGCGTAACGCAGCCCTCGCTCTGGCTGCGGCTCTGGCTCTGAACGTTCCCCTGACACTCGCCGCAGAGGGGCTCCGAGGAATGACTCTTACCAAGGGGCGCATGGAGAACCGCTCAGTACGCGGCGTGCAATTTCTGGACGACACTTACAATGCCAATCCCGATTCGATGCGTGCCGCTCTCGCCACCTTGGCCCAGTGGCCCTCGGCGGGGAAACGGATTGCGGTTTTGGGCCGCATGGGCGAGCTGGGAACTTATGCGGAGGAAGGGCACCGCGAAGTCGGGCGAGCCGCGGCAAGCGGCATTGATCGGCTCCTTACCGTTGGGGCTGAGGCGGACTGGATTTCGCAGGAAGCCGCCCGGCACGGGCTGGAGGACGTCGCCCACTTCGAAGACCATGCGGGCGCGGTCGCCGCGCTGCGCGACGCTTGGACGCCGGGGGATGTTGTTTTGGTGAAAGGAAGTCGGTCAGCCCGCATGGAGCGTGTGATTGAGGAGGTTGCACAGCTATGATGTATTACCTCTACAAGTTGAGCGAGGGGGGGCACGACTGGCTGCGCGGGTTCAACGTCTTCCAGTATATTTCTTTCCGGGCGGTGGCGGCTGCTTTGACGGCTTTTTTGCTCTGCATTCTTCTGGGCCACTGGGTGATTCGGCGTTTGATTTCGCTCAAAATCGGCCAGCCCGTGCGCACGGCAGAGGAAGTAAACAAGCTTTTTGAGCTGCACGGCAAAAAGGCGGGAACCCCGACCATGGGCGGCGTGCTGATCCACGGCGCCGTGATTGGTTCCACGTTGCTCTGGGCCAGGCCCGACAACGCGGCCGTCTGGCTGCTTGTTTTCACAATCATTGCGTGTGGCGCCCTGGGGTTTTGGGATGACTGGCTAAAAGTCGCCAAGAAAAACTCGGGGGGAGTCAGCGAGCGAACCAAGCTCATCGGGCAGTTCTCGGTGGCGGCGGTCGTGGCGGCCTTCTTTCTCCTGAATCCAGCCACGGAAGTTCAGGCTCGCGCCTTGTACGTGCCTTTTTACAAGGCGCCTGTGATTGAAAATCTGGGGTGGTGGACCATCGTGTTTTTCGCCCTGGTGATCGTGGGGACCTCCAATGCGGTGAATTTCACCGACGGTCTTGACGGGCTCGCCGCCGGTTGCACTGCCACGAGCGCCTTGGCGTACGGGGTGGTGGCTTATGCTGCGGGGAACCTCAAAATCGCCCAGTACTTGCAGATTCCCTACTACCCCTTTGCAGGGGAGCTTTCCATCGTCTGCCTGGCGCTCGCAGGCGCCTCCGTGGGGTTTCTCTGGTTCAACGCCCACCCCGCCCGGGTCTTCATGGGGGACACTGGCTCCCTAGCCATTGGTGGGCTTCTAGGAGTGGTGGCCATTTGCTGCAAACAGGAATTGCTCCTGGTCCTGATAGGCGGGGTTTTTGTCATCGAGGCTACCTCCGTGCTCATCCAGCGGACTGTCTTTAAAATCACCCGCCGGATGTATGGGGAAGGCCGCCGTGTGTTCCGGATGGCACCCATTCACCATCATTTTGAACTGCAGGGATGGCCTGAAAATGTCGTCATTGTCAGGTTTTGGATTCTGAGCATCCTTTTCGCTCTGCTTGGTCTCGCCACTCTCAAGCTGCGATGAACGCCCTTCCAGCCCACTTCAAAAAAGTTTCCGTCCTCGGGGCCGGTGAAAGCGGTGTCGCTGCTGCGCGTTTGCTCGCCTCCGAAGGCGTCGCCGTTACGGTCTTGGATACGGCTCCCCTTGAGAACGTGGGGGAACGCGCCCGGCAGCTTGCCGAAGCGGGCATCCCCTTGTGCTCAGGACTCGCTGCCCTGGAGGTCCCCGCCGATACAAGTCTCGCCGTCCTGAGTCCCGGCATTGATCCCGTCTCTCCTCAGGTCCAAGCTTTCGTACGCGCAGGCGTTCCCCTCACAGGAGAGCTGGAAACCGCATTTCAACGCTGCGCCTGTCCCGTAGTCGCCATCACCGGCACTAACGGAAAAACGACGACGACCCAACTCGTCGAGTCCCTCTTTAACGGTGCCGGGTTTCCCACACGTGCCTGCGGAAACATCGGCCCCGCTTTTTCCTCCGAGGTCTCCAACAGCCGCAATTTGGCGCTGCTGACCGTGGAGGTTTCCTCCTTTCAACTGGAGACGATCCAGACGTTCCGCCCCAAAATCGCAGTCTGGCTCAACTTTGCTCCCGACCATCTGGACCGGTATGCCTCCCTGCAGGAATATTTCAGGGCCAAGGTGCGTGTTTTTGAAAATCAGTCGCCCGAAGACTGGGCCGTGATCAATGCGAGGGACACGCTCCCTCCTTTGAGGGCAAAGGTGCTCCGCTTCAGCGCCTATGAACCGTACTCCCAGGAGACGGATTTCACGCTAAAAAACGGCACCATTGAATTTCGCGGGGAGCCGGTGCTGCGCCTCACCGAAACGCGGTTGCGGGGGTCTCACAATGCCGAGAACTTGATGGCTGCCCTTGCCTGCGGACATGCCTGGGGCCTCTCCTGGGATGCAATGCGCGCGTCTCTGTGCGCGTACAAAGCGCTGCCACATCGCTGCGAAGTGGTCGGGACTGTGGCCGGCGTTGAATACGTGAATGACTCCAAGGCGACCAATCTCGACGCGGTGGAGAAGGCGCTTTCTTCAGAGACTCGGCGGGTCGTACTGATTGCCGGGGGCAAAGACAAGGGGTTCGAATTCGGGGCGCTCACGGAGCTTGTTGCCGCCCGGTGCCGTGCCGCAGTTCTCATAGGAGAAATGGCGGGCCGCATCCAAAAATGCTGGGAGCCGTCCTTGTTCTGCCTGCGCGCGGGAAGTCTTGCGGAGGCGGTTGTACTTTCCCAGGACGTGGCAGAACCTGGTGATCTTGTTTTGTTTAGCCCGGGCACATCTTCCTTTGACATGTTCAAAAACTACGCGGACCGGGGAAACCAATTCCGCGCCCTAGTCCAACAACTTTCCTAACGTTTTCTAATTCAAACCCACCATCCATGCTCCGCCGCCCATGAAGAAAATAAAATTGCCGAGCCTCCACTCGCTTGTCCCCCAAGCGAAGACACGCAAGCCTATGAACAAACTGCAGGCTCACGCCAGTCGTCTGACGCAGTCCGCTTACGACGATTACGAGGAGCCCACCACGAAGCTTTCCACGGCCTTTGTCGTAGTTTTGGTTCTGCATCTGGTTGCGGTTGGGGGCATCTATGCCTTCCACAGCATCAAGGCAAAGCGCCGTGAGGCGGATGGAACAGCGCTCACCGCCAAGGTTCAGACCCCCTCCTCCTCCCCCGGAGTGGGAGTCGCCGCACCGGTGGCTGCAGGAGCCGCCGCCCAGCCGCTCAAGCCCGCGCCGGTGGTGCAGCCTTCGGTGGCCCGCGTTCCGGTTGCCGCCCCCTCTGCGGCTCCGATCTCGGCTGCGAATGCCATGCCAAAAACGACCGCCGCACCAGCGAAGGCGGATAATTCGCAGTCCCACCTGCCTCCCCCGGTGGGCCCTTCGGCGGTGATTCCAGCTCAGAAAACACCGGCGGCTGCTACGGCGGTTCCAGCCTCAGCCACGGTCGTGGCAAAGGCTCAGCCCCCCTCCGTCGTCCCAATCAAGGCCGTGGCTGCCGTTCCTGCGGTCCTTCCGGTCGCCGGTACGGCGGCGGAGTCGGCGCCGAGGACCTACACCGTGCTCAAAGGGGACAACCCCGTCGCGATCGCCAAGCGCATGGGGGTCAACTACGAAGAGATGCTTAAACTCAACGGGATTGAAGATGCCCGGAAGCTGCAGATCGGGCAGGTTCTGAAAATGCCGGCCAAAAAGCAGGCAAACTGAGGCGGTTGAAAACACAAGCAGTCCAGACAGGGAAACCCCACCCAAATGAATCGTCGGAGCGTTCTCCTTCTTTTACTGGCTGTTGGCGCCCTCTTGGCGCTGGGGATTGTCATGCTCGCGAGCACGGGCGAGTTTTCCCAAGACGCCCATGGAAGGCCGTATTTTTTTGTCTACCATCAACTCATGTGGATGGGGCTGGGGCTGGGGCTTTGTCTGGTGTTTTCGCGGGTGGATTACCACTTCTGGGTCAAAAAATGGCCCTACATTTACGGCATCTCTCTGCTTCTTTTGATTTGCTGCTTCCTCCCACACATTGGTGCAAAAATCAACGGTTCCCGCCGCTGGATTCGTTTGGTGGGATTCACTTTCCAGCCCTCTGAACTGGCAAAGTTTGCCACGGTTTGTTTGCTCTCCTGGTGGTATTCCCAAGAGGATCGAGTCGAACGCGAATTTATTCGCGGGTTCTTTGTGCCCTTGGGTTGTGTGGCGGTCTTGATGTTTTGGACTGTGATCGAAGTGGACGTGGGTTCCACTGCACTGATTGGATCCACGGCAATCACGATGGCATTCATCGCTGGCTCACGCTGGCGTTATGTCCTCACCGTATGTCTCATGGGGGGTGGAGGCATTGCTGCCGCGATCGCTTTTTTGCCGGAAAGAACGGGCCGGTTCCTTGCGTTTTTGCATCCTGAAAAATACCCGGCAGACGCCTATCAGACCCAGCAGGGATTGATCGCACTTGGAAGTGGGGGAGTGACCGGGCTGGGCCTTGGGAACGGCCGCCAGAAGCTTCTTTATCTGCCATTTGCGCATACCGATTTTATCTTTCCCGTGATCGGCGAGGAGTTGGGACTGGCGGGCACGCTAGGGGTCGTTTTTGCCTATCTCATTTTCATCCTTGCCGGAATGTCGATCGCAGTGAAAGCCAGGGACAGGGCGGGTTTACTCATGGGGATGGGGTTGGTGATGCTGGTGGCGATGCAGGCTGCCGTGAATTTGGGGGTGACCACAGAACTGCTCCCCAACAAAGGGTTGCCATTGCCTTTTATTTCTTATGGGGGTTCAAACCTGGCCTTTTGTTTGGCGAGCGTCGGTGTTCTGCTAAACATCTATCGGCAGGGGGTGAGTGAGAAGGAGGAGGAGCACATGGAGCAGATGGAAATGGCGCTGCAGGCTCAGAACAAGGTGGTTCGTTTATGAGCCGTTTTGCGATCGCGGCAGGAGGCACGGGCGGGCATCTCTTTCCGGGACTTGCCGTGGCTGAGGTGCTTCACAAGAAGGGCCATGAGGTCATGGTGCTCACCTCCGAAAAACACATCGACGCCGTCGCCACCGAGGGGCGCTCCGAGTTCCGTATCGAGCGACTGCCGGGTGTCGGATTACCCCGAGGGTTTTCTTTGGCTACTTTCGGGTTCTTCGGCCGTTTTGCGGCGGGTATCCTGCACTGCCGCCGCTTGTTTTCCGATTTCAAGCCAGCCGCCGTTCTGGGCATGGGGGGATTTACTTCCACCGCCCCAATTTTGGCGGGGCGCCTCCGGGGGTTGCCTGTTTTTGTGCATGAATCGAACGTTTTTCCGGGGAAGGCGAATCGGTTGAACGGACGCCTATCCGGCGGGCTTTTGGTCGGTTTCCAAGAAAGCCGGGAGCATCTAGGCTCCCTCCCGTGCACGTTCACGGGCACGCCGGTGCGCCGTGCGCTGTGCGAGGAGGCCCTCTCCAAAACGGACGCACTCGGCCGTTTCGGCCTCCAACCCGAGTTGCCGACGGTGCTCGTCATGGGGGGCAGTCAGGGTGCCAGCGGCATTAACATGGCGGTCATGGAGGCCGCCGCACGGCTAGGAGGGGGCCGTCTCCAGTTCATTCACATCACAGGCCAGGCCGATGAAGCGGCCGTTCGCGCTTTTTATCAGCAAACGGGCATCCCTGCTTGGACGGGTGCGTTTCATCATGCGATGCAGGACGCCTACAGTGCGGCGGATCTCTCCATCGCACGCTCCGGAGCGGCTTCCCTCACGGAGTTGGCCTATTTTGGGCTTCCTTCCATTCTGATTCCTTATCCGTACGCCGCAGACGATCACCAGACATTCAATGCCCGCGTTTTTTCCGAGGCTGGGGCAGCGGTGCTGCTGCAGGAAAGGGAGGCTTCTGCTGCCCGTTTGGTGGCTGAGATGACGCGAATCCTCGAGGAGCCGGGGTGCCGCCAGCAAATGGCCGGTGCCTGTGCCTCCCTCTCGACCAAGGACGCGGCGCAGCGCGTGGCGCACATTCTTTTGCAAGTGGTGGAGGAGGGGCGAAAATGAGTGTAACGCTTGACCTCAATTCGGTGCCGGTCGGAAACGAACCCGCTGCTCTCGGGAGTTGGCTGGGCTCGGGGGTTCGCAGCATCCATCTCATCGGGGTGGCGGGATCCGGCATGAGCGGCATCGCGGCATTGCTCCTCTCGTTGGGGCATCGCGTGAGCGGTTCGGACAAGGTAACCACCGTTGAAGTGGACCGACTGTGCTCTGTAGGACTGGCCTTTTATTCTCCATCCCAGCCGCAGGCGGTTTTGGAAGCGGATTTGGTGGTGTACTCCTCGGCCATCCGGGCCGGTCATCCGGATTATGCGGCGGCCAAGGAATCCGAGAAGCCGATGGTGCGCAGGGCCGAGGCTCTTGCCGCTCTGCTCGCTTGTCGAAGGGGGATCGTGGTGGCTGGCATGCACGGCAAGACGACCACCTCGGCGATGGCCGCACATGTTTTGAGGGCGGGGGGGCTGCATCCTTCCCACTATGTCGGGGCTGAAATTCCCGTACTTGGCGTTAACGCCCATTGGGATGCTGAAGGAGAATGGTTCGTCGCCGAAGGGGATGAAAGCGACGGGACGCTTGCCCTTTATCAGCCTGAACACGCAATCGTGTTGAATGTTGAAGCCGAGCACCTGGATTTTTACAAGGACCTGGATGCCATCGACGTTGTCTTCCGCCGTTTGCTCGCTCAAACACGGGGGATTGTGTTCTACAGCGCCGATGATGCGCATGCGACGCGTCTGTGCGAGGGCCATCCCGGAGCCATTTCTTACGGCGAGACGGAGGGGGCGGTTTACCGGTTTGACGACCTGCACTTGAAGGCCTTCCAGTCGCATTTTCGAGTGCTACGAAACGGGGTGCCCCTCGGGGCAGTGACTCTCAACATTCCAGGCAAACACAATGCCAGCAACGCGGTCAGTGTGGTGGCCCTAGCCTGCGAGCTCGGCATTCCCTTTGCCACGTCGGCCAAAGCCCTCGACAGTTTCCGGGGGGCGCGGCGGCGTTTTGAGATCAAATATCGTTCGGCTCGCTACATGGTCGTGGATGATTACGGGCACCACCCCACCGAAGTGAAAGCCACCCTGGCTGCCGTACGGAACGCCGGGTCGGGTCGGGTGCTGGTCCTCTTCCAGCCCCATCGTTTCAGCCGGACGGCCGCGTTGAAGGAAGATTTCGGGCGGGCCTTTGGAGATGCGGCTGAAGTTTGGGTGACTGGAATTTATGCCGCCAGCGAGACGCCGTTGGAGGGGATTTCAGGCAACTCCATCGTGGAAGAAATACTCAAGCAGGGTCACACGGGAGCTCGTTACCAGCCTGACCGGGCGCAGATGCTCTTGGAGGTGGGACGCATTTTGCAACCCGGGGATTGTGTGGTGACTCTCGGAGCCGGCAACATTCATGAGCAGGCAAAACATCTGGCCCAAGATCTGGCCGTGTTGGAGGCGCTCCAGCAGGTGATGGGGGCCGGCGCCGCGCGGTTGTACGAATCTCTGGCAAAACACACCACGTTGCGGATCGGAGGGCCGGCGCAGTACTGGCTGGAGCCCGAGACCGAGGAGGGCTTTGCGCGACTCGTGCACCATTGCACCGAACAGGCGCTGCCTTTGTTCGTGATCGGCCGCGGGTCCAATCTTTTGGTCCGCGACGGGGGAATCCGGGGTGTGGTTGTGTACCTGGGGCGGGGTGAATTTAGGCGTTTGGAGGTTCGCGAGAACCGGATCACCGCAGGGGTGGGCGTGCGGCAAAAGGAGCTGGCCCTGGCGGCGAGGGATGCTGGGATCGGCGGGTTCGAGTGGTTTGAAGGAATCCCTGGCAACGTGGGCGGTGCCCTGCGCATGAACGCCGGTGCCATGGGGTCGGACACCTTTTCGCAGGTCGTGAGTTTGCGGTACGTGGATGCGGCCGGTGAATTTCATACGCGCACCCCTGAGGAGTGTGAGGTGTTGTATCGCAGCGTGCCTTTTTTGAGGGAGAATTTCGCCGTTTCAGCCACCTTTTTTGGAACAGTCGCCTCGCCGGAGGAAATCGAGGCGAAGTTGGAAAATTCGATGCAGAAGCGGAAAGGCTCACAGCCCAGAGAGTCCAGCGCCGGGTGTATTTTTAAAAACCCCGCCGGCACCCCCGCTGGCCGGCTCATTGAGGAGCTGGGGCTCAAGGGCGCACGCGAGGGAGGGGCGAGAGTGTCAGAGGTGCATGGCAATTTTCTGGTCAACGACCGACATGCCAGCGCCGAAGAGATGCTGGCGCTCATTGAGCGTGTCAAGGAAGAGGCGTGGAAGGCACGGGGCATCCGTCTTGAAACGGAGGTTCAAATCGTGGGCGAACAGAAAGGACTTTATGCTTAACGCGGTCGCTGACTATCGATTAATTGCTGGGAAACGAATCGCTGTTCTGATGGGTGGCCCCGGTTCAGAACGGCCGGTTTCGCTGGCTTCCGGAGCCGGAGTGGCGGCTGCGCTCAGAAGCCTGGGAGCAGAGGTTTTCGAAGTCGACGTCCACGGGCCGGACTTTGAGTTGCCTGAAAGCACCGACCTCGCCTTCAACGTCATACACGGTACTTTTGGCGAAGATGGCCAACTGCAGCGTATCCTAGAGGCTAGGGGCGTGCTGTACACGGGGGAGGGGGTCGCGGGAAGCGAACTGGCCATCGACAAGATTGCCACCAAGCGGCGCCTTTTAGCGCATGGGGTGCCCACCGCCTTATTTGAGGTTTTGCGCGGGGAGGAACCGCCCACGATGCCTCTTCCTTTTGTCCTCAAAGCCCCCAGGGAGGGCTCCAGCGTGGGAGTTTATATCGTCCGCGAACCGGCCGAGGTGGAGGCTCGCCTGCGCGATGTGCGCAGATTCGCCTCTGAAATTCTGGTCGAAGAATATGTCAGCGGGCGAGAACTGACGGTGGGCATTCTGGGGGAAACGGCTTTGCCTGTGGTGGAAATCTGCCCCAAGCAGGGCTTTTACGATTTCAAAAACAAGTATCCCTTTCTCAACCCGCAGGCCGCCGGTGCCGACCACTGGTGCCCGGCACCCCTGGAGCCCAGGGTGGCCCAACAGGTCCAGCAGATGGCCCTCGCAGCGCACAAGGCGCTGGGACTGGAGGTCTATTCCCGTGTGGATTTCCTGCTCAGCGAAAAGATGGGCCCCGTCGTGCTTGAGATTAATACAATTCCGGGTATGACGCAGGTCAGTTTGTTGCCCGAGGCCGCTGCGGCGGCGGGGATTTCTTACGCCCAGCTTTGTTCAGAAGTCATTAACCGTTCGTTGCAAAGATTTTCAGCGAAATGAGCCTTTTTTCAAACTCCAACTCAAACCGAAGAATCAAGCGCGCAGGTGCGAAACGCCAGCAAAGCCTGCTGGAGGTGACCGCCCGACCCGACAAAGAGCAGCGAAGGCAGTCACGCCGGAAGGTGGGTGCGGCCTTCAAGGTGGTCTTACTGATCACTCTGGCATCTGCTGTTGTTTTCGGAAGCAAGTTCGCTTTAAAGAGGCTTGTCTGGGAAAACCCAACCTATGCCCTCGACGACATCCGCGTCACGACAGACGGGTTGCTCACTCGAGCTCAGATTTTGGAAATCATGGAGGTCCAAGATGGCCGGAACATCTTTACGGTGGATCTTGCCAAGGCGCGCAAAGCCCTCGATTTGTTGCCCCAAGTCGAGCGCGTGGATTTGCGCAGGGTGCTTCCCAGCCGTATTGATGTTCGCATTTCAGAGCGGCAGCCCATCGCTTGGGTGGCCCCCTCCGCGGACACGGAACTTGGGTTGGATGGGAAGGCCTTTCTTGTGGACACGCGGGGGTACGTGATGCGCACCCGAAAAATTTTACCGGAGCACTTGGCTTTGCCAATTCTCACTGGGGTGGTCATGGAAGATGTGGCGCCCGGCCAAAAACTGCCGACGGCAGAGGCGTTTTCGGCAGTAGAGCTGATTAAGCTCAGTGCCGACGACCTGCGCTGGCAGCCGCGCGTGGTGGATGTTAGCAAGGGGTATTGCCTGCTTGTGACTGACCAGCGCAAGGCCAAGGTCACCTTCGGGTTTGACAATATTGAGGGGCAGCTCTCGCGTCTGCGCCAGATCATTGACTACGTCGAACCCACCCAACGCGAATTTCAGTCGGTGAACCTGATGCTGGAACGCAGCGTTCCCATCGTTTTCGCGCCTGCGCCCGTGGTGCCAGCGCCGGAAACAAAGCCGGTCAAGGGCAAGGGCTCTGGAAAAACAACGGTCGGCGCCGGCGTTTCAGGCGGCGTGCCTCTTTCTCCTTCAGGGGGTAGCGCAGCCTCCGTTTTTGTTCCCCCAAAAGCCCTAGCCGTGGCGGATGGGGCGGCCTCTGCGCCACCACCGCAGCCGTCTCTCGAGCCCACGCTTGCTCCAGCTTCGGGCTTGGTGAGTCCTCCTGTTGGCGGGGGGATCGCTGAAAAAAGCCCCCTTAAAAAGTCCCCCCCTGCGCGTCCGTTACCCGTGGCAGACCAGCCTCCGGTCATTCCCTCGCTCGGGGTTGAGCCGCGCGCGCAGCCGGAGCCACCTTCCCCTTTCAAACTTGCCCGCTTCGTGACGACCTCGGCTCCCCCGCCTGCGCAGGAGCGCCAGGAACCGCGTGCTTTTGAAAAATCAAAAGTGGAGAAACCCAAGCGGCGTGCCGTAGAAAAAGAGGAGGAGGATGCGCCTCCGGTGCGTTCCAAAAAAAATGCGGTTCAGGCACCTGCAGCTTCAAAGGCGGAAAAACCGGTCGAACGGGAGCGGAACGAAGCGAGGGTGGAGAAATCCAAGCCCTTGGTTGCACCGGCTCCAAAACCGAAACCCAGAAACTTGCCCGAAAGTGAGCCGACTAGCTTGCCTCCGAATGAATCGTTGAGGAAACTGTTCAATCCCCATGGCTAAAGAGCAGATTGTTGTCGGACTTGAAATTGGCACCTCAAAAGTGGCGGCGGTGGTGGGCGATGTGCGCCCAGACCAGCCGATCCACATTTTGGGAGTCGGCCTCACGCCCTCGCGCGGTGTGCGCAAGGGGGAACTCGTCGACTTGGAAACCGCGGCGCGCTGTGTGCGCGATGCTTTGGCCGATGCCGAAACGGCGAGCGACGTGGATATCCGTTCGGTGTATCTGGGCGTGGCTGGAGCCCACATCCGGTCGTTTCAGAGCCGCGGCTCGGTGTTGATTCCGGAGGACCAGGGAGAGGTCTACTTCGCGCACATCCAGCAGGTCCAGGAGTCCGCGAGGAACGTCCAACTCCCTCAGGACCACTGTTTTCTTCACTCCATTTTGCAGCACTATTACGTGGATGGCCAGGACGAGGTGCTCAACCCGGTGGGGTTGCAGGGCAGCAGGTTGGAGGCGGATTTTCAAATCGTGCATGGTTCCTCCAAGCGAATTGGAAACTCCATCAACTGCGTGCGAGGACTGGGCGTTGAGGTGACGCAGCCCGTTTTTAATGCGGTCGCCGCCGCCCAAGTGGTGCTCAACGCAGATCAAAAAAACGCGGGCGCTGTGATGATTGATATGGGGGGAGGGACCACCGATTTTATCGCCTACGACCACGGGGCGGTGACGATTTGTGGAAGTTTGGCGGTGGGCGGGGACCATATCACGAACGATATTTCTCTCGGGCTGCGGTTGCCGATGGCGCGGGCCGAGTGGCTGAAGGTGCAGGAGGGCGGGGTGCTGCTGACCGGGGAACCGGCGGCGGGGCGTGTGGTGCTCAAGCCGGAGGCTGGGTTTGCGGGGTGCGTGGTGGAGCGAAAGCTGCTCAACACGATCATTGCGTGCCGGGTGCGCGAAATGCTCGAGCTTGTGAAGCGCGAACTGGATGCCGCCAAGGCGTTGCGTTATCTGGGCGGGGGAGTGCTGCTGACCGGCGGATGCAGCCTTTTGGAGGGCATCGACGAACTGGCGGGGGAGGTTTTTGGAGTTCCGGTGCGCCTCACGCACGCGCACGCGATGTCCGGGCCGGCTTCTGCCTACGAAAACCCCCAGCTTTCCGCGGCGATCGGTCTGATCAAGTACGCGCAGGCCATGCAGCCTGAAGTTTCCAAAAAATCAATTGGCAGGTTGTTCGGACGCCTCTGGAGCCGTTGAACCAGAATTTTTACTGTTTTTCAAAATGATTGAGCTTACCAGAACCCACGAAGCCCATTCGGAGTGGAAGGTCAAAGTCGTCGGGGTCGGTGGCGCCGGCACCCACGCGGCAGACCGACTCACGCGGGACGGGCTTGTCGCCGTTGAGATCCTTGCGGCCAACACGGATGCTCGCTCCCTCGCCGGAGCCGCCACCACAGACCGCATTGTTCTGGGGCACAGTCTCACTCGGGGGCTTGGCGCCGGAGGAGATCCTGAACTCGGCCGTGCTGCGGCCTTGGAGAGTCTTGCTGCGGTCGGCGAACGCCTCGCGGGGGCTTCTCTCGTCGTTTTACTGGCCGGCCTTGGGGGCGGAACCGGCTCTGGGGCCACCCCGTGTATTGCGCAGATCGCCCGCGCCCAAGGCGCTCATGTGGCGGTGTTTGCCACCCTGCCTTTTACTTTTGAGGGCCGCCGCCGCCGCGAACAAGCGTTGGAAGCTTTGGATGCTCTCCGGGAACACGCTGATTTTGTGGTCTGTTTCGAAAACGATAGAATGCCTTCCGTGGCGGATCCCGCCTCGGGAATTGAGGATGCTTTTGCTTCAGTGGACTCCCTCCTGTCCCAGGCCGTGCGCTCCATCACGGAAATGACCCGCCGCCGGAACGTCATGCATAGTGGCATCGATGAGATCGCTTCCACGGTGGCTGGCCCCCGGAGCACCGCGCTTTTCGGATACGGTGTTGCCGACGGAGAAGAGCGTGCACGCGCGGCTGTGGCCCGGGCATTCGATAGCCCGTTGCTGGATGCTGATGGTTCCCTTCGAGCGGTTTCCCGCCTGTGGGTCTATGTTGCAGGCGGTTCCGACATGCGCTGGTCGGAGGTTCAAACGCTCATGGGCGAGATCTCTGAACGGGTTTCCCCCGAGGTGCGTCTTTTCTTTGGTGCCGCCGTGGACGCTTCTATGGAGGGCTCCATTTCCGTCACGCTTCTCGCCGGTGTCCCCGGGGCGGAGGCTGGTGTGCGGTCGGAACCTGCTGTGGAGCGAGCGCCAGTGACAGCGTACCGACCGGCCCCCGGTTTCGTTTCCGCGCCGGTTCCGGTGCTCCCGCCGGCCGACGTCCAAAAAGAGCACGCGGTCTCAGCGGCTGTTGTTACTCAGGCAAGCCCCGACGGGCAGAGCCCCGTTGCGGTTCCCCGGCACGAACCCTTCGGCTCCTGGCAGGATATTCCCCCTCTGGCTCCCGCGTCCGAGCCCGCGCACGAAAGCGGCAGTGCGGTCGCGGCCTCTTTTGGGGACGAACCCGCCTTGTTGGCTCTGGATGCGATTTCGCAGGCCGCTCCAGTGCAGGCGTGGTCTGCCCCGACGCCTCCGTTTGAATTGTCCAAGGAGCGTCGCCGCGAGGCTGCCGCTCAGGAGGCTGCGTTGCAGGAAGCCGCCGCCCCGCACGTTTCGCGAGCTGACGAAATCGCTTTTATGCCTGCTGCGCCAGCGCAGGAAGAGGTCCCCGGTTCTATTGCTTTTGAAGAGCCCCCGCCGGCCCCTTTGAGCCCGTTCTCCAACGCCGGCAGTGCGGAGGTTGATGGAAGTGCCTTCGACCCGACCCCCGCCGCTTCGGAGTTCACCCCTGCTTCAGAGCTGGAGCTTGAACCGGCCTTGCCGCTTGGAATGCCGCGTGAAAACGGGAAACGTACCAAGGACGGAGTTCAGGAGCAGATGCGCTTCGAGACTCCCAACCGCGGTGGGCGGTTTGAGAAAACCGACCCGACGATCGTTGACGGAGAGGACTTGGACGTCCCGACATTCATGCGCCAGCGACTCCCCATCGAGTAACCTCAGCGAGCCACAAGCTGGCTCGCCCCCCTGAGCGATCCCTGAGCGCTTCCTAACGTGTCTCGGTGTTGAGGAACTCGAGGGCGCTCTCGGGAGAGACGTTTTCATGGACCATCGCCATGAGCGCCTGAGTAATGGCCTTGGGATTGCGGTGCTGGATAATATTGCGGCCGTAAACAATCCCGCTTACCCCTTGGGCAAGCAAGTCTGCCGTGCGCTGCAACAGTTCCGCATCCGCCACCCGGCCCCCGCCTCGTACGAGCACGGGCACGCCCCCGGCGATTTCTACAACCCGATGGTAGACAGAGACGTCCTCCGTGGGATCTGCCTTTAGAATGTCCGCTCCCAATTCCACCGCCTGGCGCACTAGGGGGATTATTTTTTCCGGATCGCCATCCACTTCGTATCCCCCTTTTTCCGAATTGGGACGGAAAACAAGCGGCTCGATCATGAGGGGCATTCCATAGTGATCGGACTCCATTTTGATGCGCACAATGTTTTCAATGCATTGAGCGTAGACATCGGGGGCGCCCGGGATAAGGAAAAGGTTGATGCAAAGGCAGGCCGCGTCCAAGCGCACGGCCTGCAGCACGGGCTCGCTGATCACGGTACTGAACCGCGTGCTGGGCAGGGACTTCCCGTACACGTTTGCCGCGTCCGTGCGCAATACCAAGGCGGGTTTCTGCTTGCCGGGAATCGACTGGAGGTGGCGGGCCTGCCCCGAAGTGAGCTGGATCGCATCAGGGCCCGCTTCTACCAGGGTACGAATGACTGAGGGCATCGACTCTATACCCTGTAAAAAGGCGACTTCATTGAAAAAGCCGTGGTCCACAGCCACGTCAAAGCAGCGATTGGAAGTGGCATTGAAAAGGCGGTTGAGACGGGCAGATTTCATGGTGTTTAAATTCGTAGCGCATGATGCAGGGGGAATGCAAAACACGACGGTCAAGGATGCACGATTTCACGCGTGCGGCACCGGACGGAGCGGTCTCAGGGAAGGGAGATGCGGGTTTGTTAGAAAAAATAAAAAAATAGGTTGCGTCTTTTGATGAGGCCTGATGAAGTCTGCTCACCCCCAGAGATTGTTCCCCCTTAAACAGTCTCCCCAGACAGTGTCTCCCCAGACAACAGAGAACGCCTCTCCTGCGTAAGCCGGAGAGGCGTTCTTCCGTTCTAGGGGGGCTGAATTTTCAGCCGTTTACTGGGAGTCCACAGCCTTCAATTCGCGCAGCCAGATGTTACGGAAGCGCACCGGGTTCCCGTGGTCTTGGAATTTGATGGGCCCTTTCTCACCGTGGGGCGTGTATTTTGGAGCGCTTTTGTGTCCGGTCCCTCCCAGAAGTTGGACGTGGTTTTGAACGACGACGCCGTTGTGAAGGATCGTGGCGTAGGCGGGGGTCTTGACTTCGGCGCCCTCAAAACGCGGCCCGGTGAAGATAATGTCGTAGGTTTGAAACTCGCCCGGTTTGCGGCAGGCATTCACCAAGGGAGGGTTTTGCCCGTAGATTGCGGCGGCCTGACCGTCTGGATAGGTCTGGTTTTCGTAACAGTCGAGGACTTGGATTTCGTAGTTTCCAAAGAGAAAGACGCCGCTGTTACCACGGCCCTGGCCTGTTCCCGAGGGCGGCGTGGGGGCCGCCCATTCCACGTGCAGTTGAATGTCGGGGCCAAATTGTTCGGCGGACTCCAGATACCCGGCGCCTTTGACCGACACCGCGCAGCCTTCTTCAATGGTCCAGTTGGGTTTTTCGCCAGTGTTCTTTTGAAAATGCGAGAGATCTGTCCCGTTAAAAAGCACCACGGCGTCGCTCGGCGCGTCGCCGGGGTTCATCCCGGGAGTGATGACTTTGGGCTGAGGGCGCAGGCCATCGTGCACATGCCAGTTTGTCCCCGGAATCAACGGGGTGTCCTGATAACCGAGGGGCTTGGCGTCCTGGGCGAGTGCGGCGGCGGCGAATACGGAGGAAAGGAGGAGTGCTTGTGCAGGGATTTGCATAGGAGATCAGTGTTCACAGACTATCCCCCGGCAGTCAAAATCTGAGAGTTTATCTGCGCCAGAGTTTCCCGCGTGCGATGGCGCCCTTGCGAGGGTGTGATTTTTTTGCCCCCGAGCGCTTCCCGGCTCCCTCCGGACAAACTCCGTGGTAGGATTTCGGACATGGCACTTACTTCTCAAACCCTGGCGGATCTCCGGCAGGATTATTCGCTGCGCGGGCTGGACCTTGCCGAATTGGATAAGGACCCGATGGTGCAGTTTCAACACTGGCTGGGCGAGGCGCATTCTCATGACTTGATTGAACCCAACGCCATGACACTGGCTACGGTGGATGCCATGGGTCAGCCGTGGACACGCACTGTTCTGTTGAAGGTTTGTGATGCACGGGGATTTACTTTTTTCACCAACTACAAGGGCACAAAGGCGGCCCATATTGCAGCTGAACCGCGGGCGGCATTGACCTTCTGGTGGTCTGCCCTTGAGCGGCAGGTCAACATCACTGGACGCATTGTCCAGACGTCCCGGGAAGAGAGCGAGGCCTACTTTGCCTCGCGGCCGCTTCCGAGCCAGTTGGGGGCTTGGGCGTCCCCGCAAAGCAGCACTTTAGAGACGAGGGAGGCCCTTGAGCATTCCTTCGCCGAACAAAAAGCCCGATTTGAGGGCCACCAGATCCCCTGTCCGGAACACTGGGGTGGTTTCTGTTTGAAGCCCGATAGCATTGAGTTCTGGCAGGGGCGCCGCAGTCGCCTGCACGACCGGTTCCGGTACGATCGGTCACCCGGAGGCTGGGGAATAACGCGGCTCGCGCCTTGAAACTCGAGAAATCAGCGGGTAGCTCGTCCCATTAGGGTGTTTTTTACGCCCAAGGGGGTATCGCATGCGGAATCCTTGTTTTTGCGCTTTTGAGAGAGGGCGCTTTCTGCGAACTGGTGAATGCATGAAAGTCTCCCTCCTGACCCTCGCCTGCCTCGCTCTTCTCTCGGCAGCCAAAGCCGCCGATGTGAATGTCACCCCTAGGGGCGATTTGGACAATTCTTGGCACCAGTTTCAGGGGCAGAAAAAAGGCCACGTCGCCTTCCTTGGGGGGTCCATTACGGAAATGGAGGGATACCGTCCGATGGTGTGTGAACTCCTCCAGAAACGGTTTCCTGAAACCCAGTTTGCTTTCACTGCGGCTGGGGTTTCCTCCACCTGTTCCACAACGGGCGCGTTCCGTTTTCGGGATGAGGTGTTGTCCAAAGGGCCCGTGGACTTGCTGTTTGTCGAATTTGCGGTGAACGACGATCAGGATGCCGGCCACACCCGAGAGGAATGTATTCGCGGCATGGAAGGCGTCATCCGCCACCTGCGTCTGACCAATCCACGGGCGGACATTGTGATGACCTTTTTTCTGAACGAAAGTTCCATGGAAAAATACAGGTCCAACCAAACCCCGCTTCCTATAAGCGCACACACAGAAGTGGCGGAACGCTACCAAGTCTCTACCATCAACCTAGCCAAGACCGTCACCTCCCGCATCGCCTCCGGCGAGTTTGATTGGAAAAAATTCGGAGGGGTTCATCCCGCGCCTTTCGGCAACCGGATCGCAGCAGACATGATCGCCGAATTGTTCGAGTCAAAGTGGGGCACGCCGCCGCAGGGAGTGGCCAAGCCGCACCTGTTGCCTGAGAAGCCGGTGGACGAAAAAAACTACAGCAAGGGCCGCTTCGTGGAGGCGCAGGAACTTCAGCTCAAGGAGGGCTGGAACGTGCAGACCCCGGACTGGAAAAGTCTGCCCGGTGGGAAGCGGGAGCGGTTCACGAAACTCCCTCTTGTTGAGGCTACCCAAGCTGGGGCGGAGCTTGGCCTGGCTTTTGAGGGAACGGCTGTCGGCGCCTACGTTCTTGCCGGGCCGGACGCTGGCATCGTCGAGGCAAGAATTGATGGGGGCGAACCTGTGAAGGTGAACCTTTTTCACAGGTTTAGTAGCGGGCTACACTACCCTCGCACCGTCATGTTCGCGGACACTCTGCCCGAGGGCAAACACGTCCTTAAGCTCAAGATCTCCGAGGAAAAGGATGCGAAAAGTGTGGGGCACGCCTTCCGCGGGCTTCACTTTGTGGTGAATGACGGAAAGTGAGCCCCCTAAGGAATGGCCCTTTGGCTCCGTTTTAAGGTTGGAAAAAACGAAGGAATGCCTGCCAGAGTTTTTTTAAAAACGAATCCTCGGGACTTTGCTCCGCTCCCTTTTGCAGAGGAGGCCCCTCCACGTTCCCCCATCCCGTGAGCAAGTCTGTGTTTTTTTGAGAACTCAGCAGCCACGAACTCACCGTGTCGGAGTCAGAGCGTTTGGTGCGCACAATATAGCCGACCTCCCACGGGATTCCCGGCGCATAAGGCCACTCTTTCAACATGTCATGGTAAAAACGCACCTCGTAGGGCGGGGGCGCCGAAAACGGGTATTCGAGTTCGTATTGGTAGAACGTGCGTTCCGGATCCACTGTTTTTGCAGGAGGTGAGACAGTGAGAACACTCCCAGACAGGGCGAGGGTTCCGATCGAGACATTGAGGTGTTGGAGAAGGTAGGCGCGGTGCGCCTCCGCGGCTGGGAGAAGTTCGGCGGCATCCAGGGGGGCTCCCTCTTTCACCTTCATACCCTGCGCCGCGGCGAGTTCTTGAAGCGAGACATCGAGGGCGACGCGAATGCAGGAGGGTTCGAACTGAACCCACATTGCGTTTTGCGGATTGGGGTGAGCCCCCACCGAGAGGCTCAGGAGGAGCCATATTAGGAGGGCGGGCGGGAGGCAGGGCATGTTTCTGTGAGAGCGCATCTGGATGGGGTGCGGGATCGCCCAGCGGGTGATTTACGGACGACGACTCCCAGAATCGCGTGGCCTGCGCTCGACAAGTTTAAGAGCCTGCTCCAGCCATTGCGCCTCCGGCATCACGTGCCCGGTTCCGGGGATTTCCATGAAATTGCATGCAGTGAACCTCTCTTTCTTGAACCCCAGCTCTAAAACAATTTTGGTCTCGGCTCTGTTGAAATCTTTTTCGCCGGTGACGAGTACAAACGCCGTCGAACGTTTTGCGATTTCTAACACTTCGCGGTCTGGAATGAATTGAGGCGGGAAAACTTTCTTTCCATCCGCCGAGGGCAGGTCGGTGTAGAAGTTCACGCCCATGATGGAGATGACTCCGGAAAACAAGTCGGCATAAGCGATCCCCAGCATGCTGGCCACCCTGCCTCCGCCAGAAAAACCTGCCACATAGATTCGATTGGGATCTATTTTAAAGCGCTCCTGCATTTCAATGTTTGCGCAGACGGCCAAACGAATTCGATCTAAAATATCCCTTTTGTTTCCAGCGTTATTTGCACCGATGCAAAGAAGTTTATGGCGGGCCAGCACGTGTTCCCAAGACGGTGGAATCCGGGGTGATTCATTCGGAGATATCCAAACGAATAACCCCCAAGAACCGTCTTCCGTGTATTCGGCGGGCCGGAGCAGTTCAAAAGATTCGGAGAGCAATGCCAGCGGGCCCGGGTTTTCCAGGCAGTGCAAGCGCGCCTTTACCTCTGGCGCTTCCGCCTGCTCGGGTAGGCGGGAGCATTGGAAGGGCTCCGTTTTGAGACGAGTTTGGTTTCCACTGGGTTCTCCTCCGGCTTTTAAGTCGTGGAAAAAGACAAAAAGAAGGATAAAAAAGGCCTGAGCTTTCATGCGGCAACTTTCGGCGAAGATGGTTTTGGAGGACGTCTCGGGGGGGGATTTTCAAAAATGGAACGGATGATACTTTTAAGCTAGCCACTCGTTTGACTAACTGACGAACCAAGCGTAGATTGCAACCATGATTTTAATCACACCGGCCGCCGCGTCCCAACTGCGCTTGATGCTTGCAGAGCGCAAGGCGGAGCTTGGTGCGGAGCTTGGTGCGGAGCTTGGT
>QQND01000011.1 GCA_003402745.1 Verrucomicrobiota bacterium | reverse complement strand
CACTTGGGGAACAGAACCGTCCACGCTAAAAATCCGCCCACCCTGGTATTTTTGAAGGTGTTGACCGTCCCATTCAAAGAGAACGCTCCCCTGATACCGGCTGATGCGAGTGCCAGAAATTTCGAGAATACGTGATCCTTGATACTGAGAGACAAAATGGCCGTCCCATTCAAATCGGCGGCTTCCCTGATAAGAGCTCAAGTATTTCCCGTCCCATTCGTAGATTCGGGAACCCTGGTATTTGGAAAGGTATTTCCCATCCCACGAATAAAGCCGCTGACCCTGATATTGCTGAATGTAAGAATCTGAGGCCATAGAAGAGGGAGTGAAGGGGAGGAGGTAAATGGAGAATGAAAACAGGAGTAAACGCAGGGTTTTCATTGGTTTTAGATTGATGTTTGAAGTGGGGCCGAACAAAGGGTGGCTTCGACCGAAATTAACCGTTGCGACTATTTGCATGGATTTTGTTCGAGTGAAAGAAAATCAGGTGGAGCGTAGGATGCGCCTCGCCCGCTGCACTTCCGCAGCTCCGGGGCCGGCCGACACGGCTCTGTTTGACGCTACTACCAGCGGCGGGGCTTTCTCACTCGGAGCACCCCTCAGCTGGTTTGGGCGTAGGGTCACGGACGCGAGCGGCCCTGTCACTATTTCGGACGCCACTTATTCGCTCAGCTTGGGCGCGGGCGGGATTGATCTCCTGCCGTGGTCGGGAATCTTGATGCGCTTTTTTCCGGTCCGACCGCTCAGGGGGCTGCGTTTGTGCGAGATCCCGGCGTAAAAAAAGCCGGCACTGTCTTGGGACGGTGCCGGCTGTTTATCAAGGATGGAGGTTATTTTTTAGCGGGGGCGGGTTCTGGAGCCTTGGGTTTGGTGCTCATTTCGAAGTCGTCGGTGCGGAAGGGCGTGAGCGGGAGGCCTTCCTTGCTGGCGAGGTTGCACACGGGGTTGTTGGCCCAGGCGTAACGCACGGCGATGGGGGTGGGGACTTTCTCGCTGGAGATTTCGACCTTGTCGTCGCCGACAACCGTTCCTTTGGCGTAATGCCACACCTTGTCTTCGCCGCAGAGGGCGAAACCGATGGCCTCCTGGACGTCAAACGGGCGGAGGGCGCTGCCAAAGCAATCGATGGTCACGATGGCCTTGTTTTTATTGAGGGAGAGGCTTTTGAACTCGGGGCTGCGATAGGGGATTTTGATCCCGTAATCCTTTGCCAGCGCCCAGCGGACAAGCCTGGCGGCGACGTCGTGTTTGTTTTTTGGGTGGATGTCTTTGCCTTCTCCGAGATCCGTGATGACGGCCTGACCGGTGTTGGGCAGGGCCATTGTTTTGGTCTGGGCTTCCCGCAGTTCAGCCCAGGAGCTTTCGACCGGGGTGGATTCTTCCTTCATGAAGTCGGCCAACTGAACCCAGTAGAAGGGGAAGTTGCCTTGCTTCCACTCCTTGCGCCATTGCTCGATCATGAACGGAAAGAGTTGTCCGTACTCCCAGGCGCGGCTGGCATTGGATTCGCCCTGGTACCAGATGACTCCTTTGATGCCGTAGCCCAGAGTGGGGTTGACTACTCCGTTAAAAATGTTGCCGGGACGCGCATTGCCGTTCAGCCACGAATCCGGGGACTGGGGGGGGCGCGGAGCGGGCTTGCCCTCGGCCTTGGCTGTCTCTGCGGCGGCCTTGTGCTTGAGAAGCGCAGCTTCGTATTCGTCCTTGGCTTGGGGGGAAGTTTTCTGGGCTTCGGTTTTGACGGTGCTTTCCAACAACGTGGCGAAACGCGGATCTTTTTCCAAACTGGAGCGGCGCACCCAGGCTTCTGCGGCGGACCCGCCCCAGGCGTTGTCAATCAAGCCGACGGGGACGTCCACAACCTGGTGGATGTACCGGCCGAAGAGGAAGCCCACGGCGCTAAAGCCCTGGGCGGTTTCGCGAGTGGAGGCTTTCCATTCACCCTTGAAATTGTTCTGGAGTTCCTGGGTGCCGACCCGGGGGACTTGGATCAAGCGCAAGTTGGGGAGTTTGGAGGCCATGGCTTCCAGGTCGCCGTTCCAGTCGCTGTTGAGTGCGAAGCCCATGTTGGACTGGCCGGAACACATCCACACTTCGCCCACGAGCACATCCTCCAGGGTCACCTTGGTGGAACCGGCGGAAATTTCGATCGTTTGCGGCTTGGCGTTGGCGGGGACGGAGTCGAGCTTCACGGTCCATTTTCCATCGGGACCGGCGACGGCTGATTTGGATTGGCCGGCGAAGGCAACGGTGACGCCGGTGCCGGGCGTGTCCCAGCCCCAGATCGGGTTGGCTTGGTTCTGTTGGAGAACCATGTGGCTGCCGATGATGGCGGGTAATTTGAGCTCGGCGTAGAGGGAGCAGGGAAGCAACGCGCAGGCCGCTAGAAAGAGGGGCAGTGGTTTGTTCATGGGTAGGTGAGGGCACGACCTTGCACGGAGGGCTTGCCCGGTTCAATGCGAAGTTTTAGGGGGGGCGAGACGCGAAAAACGGGTGCCCGGCCTCGGCTCAGGGCTCCCCGGCGGGGGCAGCCAAGCATGGCGCAGCAAAGGACTGAAGCGGGCCGGTCGTCCCCGTCGCGCGCGCTTCCCAAAGCGTGCACAAGCGGCGCAGCGCGGCCACGTCCACGCCCAGGTGCCAGTCTGGAAAAGCCGCCAGTCGGGTTGCTGCCAGCAGCAGAAGTCTTCCGCCCGGGGCCGCCCTGCGTGCGTGGGTGGGGTGAGTCGGAAACAGGGCCTGTTTTTGAAAGTGCACAAAAGCCCCCGCGATTTGGATGAGGGCCTGATAAAAACTCCGGTCCGCACTGGTGCAGCGCAGCCAGAGGTGTTCGAGTACGTCGTGGGCCTCGTAAAAGCGGGTGGTGTTGAAGCAGTGGAAGAAAGCCCGGTATTCCCTAGGGAAGCGGTGGCTTTGAGCGGAGTTGGGGGGAGTTGTGGGAGCCGCGGCCTCCCACGAATCTAGCCAAGCTTTGAGGAGATCGTTTTTTTTCATTCGCACCGGGTGGGCTAGCAATTATTCTGCGCGTTATTGAAAGGCCAACCTCTATTTATCAGACTTCCCTTCCGGCGGGGCATTGGGATGGGGCGCTCCTGAAGTATGAGTTCCTCGCAAAACTGGGTTTTGGGCACGGTCGCATTTTTTCTGGCAGCGGGGTCGGCCCTGTTTTCGGCCTTTGAGACGGCTCTTTTCTCGCTGCAAGGTCATGAAATGGAGCGGTTGCGTCGCAAAAAGACCCGTTTTTCGGCGCTATTGTCGCAGATCCTCCAGCAACCGCGCCGGCTCCTTGGGGCCCTCGTGTTTGTGGAGGTGGTGCTGAACGTGCCGTTGGTGCTCATTTGCCTCTACTTGCTGCAAAGCGGCCGTGTGCCTGTGCTGCCGCTGTGGGGCAGCGAACTGCTGGTGCTTGGGCTCGTTGTTTTAGTTTGTGATTTGATGCCCAAGGTGGCTGCTTTTCTGAACCCGCACCGGTTTGTGCGCCTCGCGATCGTTTTTCTCGCACCGCTGATGCAGGGTTTGGAGCGGCCCTTGGGCTGGATGCTTCGGTTCTCCGACGGTTTTGCCGGATGGCTTTTTCCCGGCGCCCCCAAGGGTCCTCGCTCGCTGATCGACGGCGAGATGGAGACGCTTGTGGAAATTGGGGCGGAAGAGGGGGCGTTGCATCCGACTGAATGCGCTATTATTCAGGAAATCATCCGTCTCGGAGATAAGACCATTCGGGATTGCATGACTCCTCGGGTGGATGCGCTGTGCTTTCCTGACGACCTTTCCGACTCGGAAATTTCCAAGCGGCTGCGCTCCTGCCGCTACCGCCGGATCCCGGTGTACGGGGAGACGCCGGACGAAATTCTGGGAATTTTGGATGTCCGGGCATTTTTGGAGGCCAAGGGGATGCACTACACGGAATTTTTGTCGCCGCCCTCCTTTGTGCCCGAGACGATGAGGGCGGTGGACCTGCTGCGCTCGTTTTTGAGGCGCCCTCAGGTGCTGGCGATTGTGGTGGACGAACACGGCGGAACGGAGGGCGTCATCACGCGTTCGGATTTGGTGGAGGAGGTGCTTTCCGAGGCGCTGCCTGGGGGAGACCGGGAATTGTACATTGAAGAGCTTGGCGACGGCCGGTTGGTGGCCAGCGGCAATGCACGGCTGGAGGATGTGGCGGAAGCGCTGGGGGTGGAAATCGAGTTCGAAGGCATCGACACGATCGGGGGGCTGACGTTTACGCTGTCTGGGGGCCTGCCAAAATTGGGCGCGGTGCTTGGCGTGGGGGATTTGCGGCTGACGGTGCGTAGGATTTCGCGCAAACGGGTGGTGGAGGTTCTCGTGGAGCGCGCGTGGCGAGGGAACGGGGAGGGGAGCCTGGCGTAATTATGGGGACGTTCCTTGAGATTGTGTGCTGCCTGGCGGTGTCCTTTTTGTTTTCAGGCATCGAGGCGGGGATTTTGTCGGTGAACCGGGTCCGGTTGCGGCATCGGGTGAAGATGAAGGACAAAGCGGCCAGGGTATTGAGCCGGCTTTTGGAGGATCCGGAACGGATGTTGATCACGGTGTTGGTGGTGACCAATTTGATGCAGATTTTGGCCCTGAGTTTGGGGGTGCAATGGGCGAGGAGCGCCTTTGGGCAGGCGGGTTACTGGCTGGTATTTGCGATCTCCCTGCCGGTGTGGGTGCTGGGTATTGAGCTGCTGCCAAAGTCTCTTTTCCGGCGCTTTCCGTACAGGGCGCTGGCTGTTTTTAGCAGCGTACTGGTGGCTGCCGAGTGGCTGGTGCGGCCTCTGCACCGCATGGGAAAGGGCCTGATCCGCCTTCTTTTTTGGAACCAACCGCCTCGGAAAATCAAACTATTTGGAGGGCGCGAGGACTTTAAAATGCTCACGCAAGAACTGGAACGCACGGGGGGAATCCAGGGTGAAGAGCGCGCCTTGATCCATGCGGTTCTCGATTTTCGGCATCTGACGGCCCGGGACGTTCTGGTGCCGTTTGCCGAGGCGGGGGCGGTGCGGGGAGACTTGCCGCTTTCGGCCGCGAGGGTTTTAGCGCGCAGTTTGGGGGTGGATCGGCTGCCTGTCCTTGACAGCCAGGGGCAGGTGAGCGGCCTTTTGGATCTGCACGAACTGGCGCTGCAAAACGAATGGCATGGCGCTGTGGAGATTTTCCAGCGGCGGATCGTGCGTGTGGACGTGTCCGAACCAGCGCACGCGATCATGCGGAAGCTGCGCTCAGCTCGACTTCCGATGGCGGTGGTGCGCAGGGAGGACGGAACGCCCGAGGGGGTTGTGCTTTGGGACGACTTGGTTCGGCTCTTGCTGCAGGGGCCGGCCTAGGAGTCCGTGGTTGGTATCACTCCGAAGCTTAGGGGCTTCGATGTCTCGGAGGTCGGATCCTGATGGCCGGTTTTAGCTCAAGCGCTTTGGGAACCGGCGCCGTTAGGGTTGAAGGCCGTAGATTGTCAGCTTGTGAGCTGCCGCCAGCTCGACGAGTTGCTCTTTTTGTAAAAGAAGGGTCTGGCCGGCCTCGATTCCAATCGCCGAGAGGCCCGCCTCTTGGGCGGTTTGGAGGGTGAGGGGGCCGATCACGGGTACGTCGAAACGGAGGTCCTGTCCGGGCTTGGACACTTTGACCATGACGGCGCCCTTTTTGCCCAGGGAACCGCCGCGTAAAATGGCCGCGTTGGTGCCCTCAAACGCCTCCACCGCCAGAACGGTGCCGCCTTTGACTACCACCGTCTGTCCGATATCCAGGCGGCTGCTTTCCTTGGCGATACGGAAGCCGAAAGCCAGGTCCTCCAGGGTTTTCCGGTTGGGGGAAGGGCCTGCGATGAGGCCTTGGTCGGCCAGATTTTCCTCCATGAAGGAGGTGGCGGGAAGCAGTTCCACGCCGACCCCTGCCATGGCGTCGGCGATGGCGCCGAAGATGGATTCGGCGTTGCGCTCCCGCAGTTTTGCGAGGAGGAGAAACGCCTTGAGGTCGGGGCGCAGGTCGAAGAGGTTTTTGGGAGCGATTTGCCCGCTCATGACGGCGTGATGGGCGCCGGAGTCTTTGAGGAAGCCGAGCATTTTACCGAGCTGGCCGACGCGCATCCATTCGATGCCGTCGGCGAGGCTGGCCAGGGCAGGATCGGTTTCGTTTTGGAAGGCAGCGACGACGATGCGTTTGACGCCCGCGGCGCGCGCGCCGCGCACCATGGCGTGGGGGTAGACGCCGTTTCCTGCGATGATGGCCAGGGATTCGGGGGCAGACACGGGGCGCGAAGGGGAATGGAAGGGTGCTGTGGCGGAGGGGGGCCGCTATGACGCGTGAGAGGTGGCGGCTGGCTTGGTGTGTTCGACCAGAGCGTAGGCATTGTGGTTGTGGATGGACTCGAAGTTCTCGGCCTCCACTTTGTACCACAGGATGGATTCCTCTCGGTTGGCGCGTTGGGCGATGTTGCGGACGAGGTCTTCGACGAAAACGGGGTTATCGTAAGCGCGTTCTGTGACGGCTTTTTCGTCGGGGCGCTTGAGGACGCTGTAGAGTTCGCAGGAGGCGGATTGTTCGACGAGCTGGATGAGGTCTTCGATCCAGATGGGGGCGGAGGAGCGCACTGCGAAGGTGACTTCGCCGCGCTGGTTGTGCGCGCCGCGTTCGCTGATGGACTTGGAGCAGGGACAGAGGGTGGCGACTGGGACGATGACGGTTGCGATGAAGTCGAAGACGCCCTTTTGGAGCGTCGCATTGAAGCGGATGTTGTAGTCGAGCAAGCCCTTTTTGCCGGTTACGGGGGCGGATTTTTCGATGAAGAAGGGGAAGTCGAAGTCGACGTGGGCGCAGTCGGCATGGAGGCGTGTTGCGAGCATTCCCAGGAGTTCGTGGACGCGGTCGATGTGGAGTTCGGTGCCGCACTCGTTGAGGGCCTCGACGAAGCGGCTCATGTGGGTGCCCTTGAAGTGCTCGGGAAGGTCGACGGTCAGGGCCACGGAAGCGATGGTGTGTTGTTCCACGTTCGCCTTGTCGAGGATGCGCATCGGGAAGCGGAGATTTTTGACGCCTACGCGGTCGATGGGGATCTTGCGGTGATCGGGCTCGTTTTGGGTGTCTTTGAGATGGGTCAGTTCCGTGGGCAACATCGGAGGGTGGTGGGGTATGGGCGTAAGGTGGTGCGTGGAAGGGGGGAGCGGTTTGGCGGAAAATCAGCCTCTGCGGAGGAGGGTGGGGCGGCACAGTTCCTCGCGGGGTTCTGGGAAATCGAGAGTGTAGTGGAGGCCGCGGCTTTCCTGGCGCAGGAGTGCGGAGTCGACGATGAGGGCGGCGACGGTGCAGAGGTTGCGCAGTTCGAGGAGGTCGGTATTGACTTTGAAGTTCCAGTAGAACTCCTGGATTTCGCGCTCGAGGTTGCGCAAGCGGGTGGCTGCGCGCTGGAGGCGTTTTGTGGTGCGCACGATGCCGACGTAATCCCACATGAGTCGGCGGATTTCGTCCCAGTTGTGGTAAACGACAACGAGTTCGTCGAGGTCTTGGGCTTCGCCGCTGGTCCACTCGGGGAGCGGGAAATGAGTGCGGCCGTTGGCGTCGTCGGGGCAGCGGGAGCGGAGGATTGCGGCGTTGCAGCGGTGGGCCATGGCGACAGCCTCCAGGAGCGAATTGCTCGCTAGGCGGTTGGCGCCGTGGAGCCCGGTGCAGGCGACTTCGCCAATGGCGTACAGGCCGCGCAGGCTGGTGGAACCGTCGACGTCGGTTTGGATGCCTCCGGACTGGTAGTGGGCGGCGGGGACGACGGGGATGCGCTGCGTGGTGATGTCGATGCCGTACTTGAGGCAGGTGGCGGCGATGTTGGGAAAGCGTTCCCTGACAAATCCAGCGGGTTTGTGGGTGATGTCGAGGTACATGCACCGGGCGCCGGTGCGTTTCATCTCGGCGTCGATGGCGCGGGCGACGATGTCGCGGGGGGCGAGTTCGCCCCGGGGATCGTAGCGGTCCATGAAGCGGCGGCCTTTTTTGTCTACGAGAAGGGCACCTTCCCCGCGGACGGCTTCTGAGATGAGGAAGGAGCCAGCCTCGGGGTGGTAGAGGCAGGTGGGGTGGAACTGGATAAATTCCATGTTCGCGATGCGCGCCCCGGCTCTCCAGGCCATGGCCAGGCCGTCCCCGGTGGCGACGGCTGGGTTGGTTGTGTAGAGGTACACTTTGCCGCAGCCGCCGGTGGCTAGAACAACGCGGTCGCTGCGCAGGGCGGTGACCTCGCCGGTGGATTCGTTGAAGACGTAGACGCCCAGGACGCGGTCTTCGCTGGCGAAGCCCAGTTTGCTCAAGGTGATGAGGTCCACGGCCATGTGGTGCTCGAGGACTTGGATGCGCGGGTGGCTTTCGGCGGCGGCAATGAGGGCGCGCTCGATCTCGCGCCCGGTGATGTCGCGCGAATGGAGAATGCGGCGCTTGGAGTGGCCGCCCTCTTTGGTGAGGTCGAGCTCTGCGGTGGCGGCGTCTTCTGCGCTGGAGTCGTTTTCGCGGACGTCGAATTGCACGCCCAGTTCGATGAGTTCGCGGACGCGTGCGGGCCCTTCCGAGACGATGATGCGCGTGACGGCCTCGTCGCAGAGGCCGGCGCCGGCGGTCAGGGTGTCTTGTATGTGGAGTTCAAAGGAGTCCTCCGCGCTCGTGACACAAGCAATCCCACCCTGGGCGTAGGTGGTGTTGGACTCGGTTTTGTTCGCTTTGGTGACCAGCGCGACTTCGCCGTGTTCCGCAGCCTTGAGGGCAAAGGATAGTCCGGCGATGCCGCTGCCGATGACTACGTAGTCGTATCGGGTCATGATTGGGGGCTCGATTGTGGGGGCAAACGGGGGGGGAGCGCAGTACAAAAGCGGTGTTTTCTGAGCCCCTTATTTTTGTGCGATCAAGGAAGGCGCCAGTTTTCGTCAAAGAAGCCGGCGTCGGGGATGGCGCCTGGGGCGAGGTTGTGGGGCGGGGTGGTTAGGTCGACAACGGCCCAGTCGGGAAGTTTTGGGGTTTGGAGGGCGTTGGTGGTGTCGCTTCCCTGGCGGAAGGTGAAGGTGCTGTTGAGGACGATGTAACGGTTCGGGGCCAGCGGGTTTGGGTACACGAGGACGGGTGCGTGGGAGGCGGCGGGGTAGGTGCCTTTACCCAGTTGGAGGTCCTTGCCGTCCCAACGCAGCGGGAGTTTGGCTTGAGCGGCGTTTTTCGGGGAAAGTAGCCCTGCTAGGACTTGGTTGGAACCCGGATCGCCCCAGAGGACGAGATGGTGGCTGGCCATGATCTCGGGGGTGACTTTGTCGTCGGCGATGACGCGGATTTCGCCCCGGAAAACGAGTTTCCATTGGTCGATGGCGCGTTGCATTTCGGCGCGGGCCCAGGCGTCGGTGGCGGGATGGAGGGCTTTTCCGGTGGGGCGAACAAAGACGAAGGGCTCCTGGAACGCGTCGTCGATGGGGCCTTGGAGGCCGTGGCGTTTGCGCAGCGCGCTCGTGGAGGGGGCTGCGGTTTTCCAGGAACCGGAGGATTTGCTCAGGTGGATGGGTGAAGCGCTTGCGGTGAGCGTTTTGCCGTCGCAGGTGAGGGTCCAATTATTTTTGGCGGACCAGGCGGCGGGCGGGGTGAGGGTGACCTCGGTAACGCCCTTGGATTCGATGGCGAGGGCGCCCGGACCGGTGTGCGAGGCTGTGAAGGTGGATTCCTCCCAGTGTTTTTCGAGGGCGTTGATTTCCACCCAGTCCATGCGGTTGTAGCGGAGGGTAAAGGTCGTGAGATGCACGCGCTCGGGGGCTGCGGGAGAGCCTTTTAGGGCGGCCTCGTCGACTTTGGCGGCGACTTCTAGCTTGGTCTCGGGGTGATATTTGTGGCCGGTATTGGGGCCGATGAAGTGAGGGATGGTGACCCCTTTGGCGGCGGCGGCGGCGATCATGATGTCGGCAGCCTGCTTTTGGGCGTCGATCTCGCCGGAGTAGGCGACGACGGGTCGGTTGCCGAGATTGGCCGCGTATCCGGGGACGTCGTACAGACGCCAGAGGACCTGTTCCCACCAAGGCGGGACGGGTTTGTCTGGGGCGAAGACCTTGGCGTACTGAGCGGTTTCCACAAAGCCTGCGCCTGGGTTGGAGACGGCCCATTTGGAGGTGAAGTGGGCGGCAAGGTGCCAGGATCCGGCGCCGCCCATGGAGAAGCCTCTGAGGGCGATGTGGCAGGGATCGGCGCCGTATTGTGCGGTGGCGTCTTCGAGGGCTTCGAAGACATCGGTTTCGCCGGCAAATTTGAACCCGTTGCAGAAGCGGCCGTAAGGGTGGAGGACGAGCGTGCCGGGAGGGGTGAACTCACCCTTGCTTTTCATGCGCTCGGTGAGGAAGGCCAGTTCGGTGAGTTTATCGCCGCGGCCGTGGAGCCAGATGTCGAGGCGTGCCGGGGAGGCGGGTGCCACCTCTGGGACGACGATGCCGTAAGGTTGGACGGAGTTGTCGATGCGGGAGCGGAATCCGCGGACGACGAGGCCTTTGGCATCGGTCCAGGGCGTTTTGCCGGCTTTGAGTGCTTCGAGGCGGCTGCGGCCTTCTTGGAGGAGGGCGGTTGCCGCTGGGATTTGTTTGAGGTCGTAAAACTGGTTCCACTCGAGGGCGCGTTGGACGGCGATGGGGAAGATTTCGACGTCGGGGAGGCGGGCGGAAAGTGCGGGGGAGAGTTTGCCGGAGGCGGCGAGGGTGTTGAAATCCGCCTGAAGTCGGGCGAGTTCGGCGGCGAGGGAGGCGCGGTTCTCAGCGGGAATTTCGATGCCCAGCGGGGGGGATTTTGCGGTGGGTGTTTGCGAGAGGCCGAGAGGGGCCAGCGCGAGGAGGAAGGCGGGGAGGAGAAGGGAGGAGGGTTTCATGGTTTGGGGGTGGCAGGTAGTGGTGTGGGGAGGCGAAGGGGCGCCTGGGTGGGAGGGGCGCAAGGCTGCAAGCGGTTTGGACGGCGTTCAATGGGAAACCGCGTCTATTTTCCAGAACCGGCCGCTGGGGGGTGCCGGCTCACTCCGCTAGGGAGTCTCGAAGGGCGTCGCCCAGAAAGTTCAAGGACAGGAGCGTCAGGCTCATCGCTGCGGCTGGAAAAAGCAAAAGCCACCAGTGGCTTTGGATCGGGTTGAGGGCGGTGGCCCCATCGCTGAGCAGCGTGCCCCAACTGGCTTGCGGGGCTTGAACGCCCATTCCGAGAAACGAGAGGAAGGATTCGTCCAGGATCACGGCGGGAACGGTCAGGGTGAGGTAGACGACAATGACGCCGGAGAGATTGGGAAGCAGGTGCTTAAAAAGAATCCGCAAGGGGCTCTGTCCGAGGACGCGAGCGGCTTCGACAAAGGGCAGCGTTTTGAGGGCCAAAACTTGGCCTCGAACAATCCTAGCCATGGTGAGCCATTCGATGCAGCCCAGAGCCAGGATGAGGATGGCTATTTTGCTGTATCCGACCCAGCGCCCGTCCTGGAAGGTGGCGAGGTTGCGTTGCAGCCAGGGGTCGATGAGGAAGCCGGCGAGGATGATGAGGATCAGCCTGGGCACCGCGTAAAGAATGTCTACTAAACGCATCAGGACGGCGTCCAAGGCGCCGCCGGCGTAGCCAGCCAGCAGGCCAACACTGGTGCCGATGAGGAGGCTGACGGCAGCGCCGGTGCAGCCCACTAGGAGGGAGATGCGCGCCCCCTCGAGGGTGCGTGAGAGGAGGTCTCGGCCGTTGAGGTCTGTGCCGAAAGGGTGCGCTTGGGTGGGGGCGAGGAAAGTCTGGGAGGAGGTGAGATGGGGGTCGCACTTGAGGAAAACCGGAAGAAACACCGCGGCGGCGAGGATGGCGAGCAGGAGCAGGAGGGAGATTGCAGCCGCGGGCTTCTGCAGCAAGCGGCGCAGGAGGCCTGGACGGAGGGGGATCGGGTGCTTCATGGGGGTCAGGCTTCCAAACGGATTCGGGGGTCTAGCCACGTGTAAAGAAGGTCAACCAGAAGATTCATCCCCATGAGCAGGAGACAATACACCAAGACCACGCCCCCCAAAAGAAAGACGTCGCGGTTGAGGATGGCGTTTACAAAGAAGGAGCCGGTGCCTGGCAGGTTAAAGATGGATTCGACCACGATGGAGCCGGTGAGAAGCTGGGCGGCGAGCGGCCCTAGGTAGGAGACGACGGGTAAGAGGGCGGTTTTGAGGGCGTGGGAGTAGACGACCCGGTTTTCGGAGACTCCTTTGGCGCGGGCGGTGCGCAAGAACGGGGCTTGGAGGGTTTCCAAGAGGGAAGTGCGAGTGAGGCGGGCGATGGAGGCGATGGCCGGGCCGGCGAGGGTGAGAGCTGGGAGCAGGAGGCTGGCTGCGGAGTTCCAGCCGCCCACGGGCAGGATGCCGAGGTGGAGGGAGAAGATCAGCACCAAGAGAGGCCCGGCGACGAAAGTGGGAATGCTGATTAGGGCGAGGGCAAGAAGCATGGCCGCCGCGTCGGCGAGGGTGCCGTGCCGGATGGCGGCGATACTTCCGAGCCAGATGCCCAGAGTGGTCGCCAGAAGAAAGGCGGCGCCTCCCAAGAGCGCGGAAATGGGCAGGCTTTGTTCCAGGAGTTCCCGGACGGAACGGTCTCTGTATTTCGTGGAAAGGCGCAGGTCGCCGTGGAGGACGTCGCTGAGATATTCGGCGTATTGCCGGCCAAGAGAGCCGTCGAGGTGGTATTTGGCGAGGAGTTGTTGCTCGATGGCGGGGGGTAATTTGCGTTCGCGGGTGAAGGGGCCGCCTGGGGCGAGGCGGAGGAGGAGGAAGGTGAGGGAGAGGACGCAGAAGAGCACTCCAGCCATGGAGGCGAGGCGGCGGGCGAGAAACGAGAGCATGAGGTGTAGGAAAAAAGACGGATTGGGGTTCAGCGAATGGCTTGTTCTACTAAACCTTTCACGGCGCAGGTTGCCACCTTGGAGCGGATGCGGCTAGTGTGGGTTCGAACATGGCCGTGCAATATAAAGATTACTATGAGGTTCTCGGAGTTGCCAAGACGGCTCCCCAAGAGGAGATACGGAAGGCTTTCAGAAAATTAGCCCGGGAACATCATCCGGATGTGGCCAAGGACAAGAAAACCTCCGAGGCGAAGTTCCGTGAGATCAACGATGCCTACGAGGTGTTGGGGGATGCTGAGAAGCGGAAGAAGTACGATGAACTTGGGGCGAACTGGAACTCCATGGGTGGGAGGGGCGGCCATGCGCATCCGGGATGGGGCGGAATGAAGCCCCCCTCGGGGGGGGAGTACGGAAATTTCAACGAGTTTTTCGAGGCGTTTATGGGTTCGAACCAGCCGCGCGGGGCGGGCCGGAGGGCGCGGGGAGAGGAGCCGGTGCGGGCGCAAAACGTGGAAACGGAGGTGCAGGTGACCGTGGAGGAGGTGTTGCGCGGGGTGAAAAAGCGGATCACTGTGCGGCTGCCTGGAAGGCAGGCTGGGGAGGTGGTGGAAGTGGGCGTGCCGGCGGGGATGGTGCCGGGAAACAAGGTGCGGATCAAGGGCAGGGGGATCAACGGCGGGGATTTGCTGTGCAAGGCGATGCTTCAACCTCATGCCGTGTTTTCTGTGGATGGAAGCGATTTGTGCCAGTCGGCCCGGATTTCGGTGTGGAAGGCGGTTTTGGGAGGGACGTTGGAAATACGGACTCCGGACGGGGTGGTGCGCTTGAAGGTGCCGGCGGGCACCCAGCCGGGGAAGCGGTTCAGGCTGGCGGGGCACGGGCTGCCGATGAGCGGCAAACGGCGGGGGGATTTCATTTTGGAGGTCCAAGTGGTGCTTCCGGAGGCGTTGACCTTGGAGGAGCGAGCCTGCTGGGTGAAGCTGCAGGAGTTGGGCGAGGGGCACTGAACTTGGGAGAGGTCCCTGCGTGAGGCGGCCCTGAGGGGGGCTGCTTAGGGTGAAAGCGGGCGCCTGTGAGGCTCTAAGCTGGACGTTCGGGCTTTCGTATCGCAAAACCATCTTGCGGTACCTCTCTTCGAACAGAGGGTGCCCATCAATTCACACATGAAGAACCCTGTACGTATTGCTGTGACCGGTGCCGCCGGTCAGATTGGTTACTCGCTTTTGTTTCGGATTGCCTCTGGCGCCATGTTTGGCCCGGAGCAACCCGTGGAGCTGCATCTCTTGGAAGTGCCCGGGGCTCTGGGTGCCTTGGAGGGAGTGGTGATGGAACTGGACGACTGTGCGTTTCCGCTTTTGAAGAAGGTGGTGGCGACTTCGGATCTTGCCGAGGGGTTCCGGGGAGTGAATTGGGCGCTGTTGGTGGGGTCTGTCCCGCGCAAGGCGGGAATGGAGCGCAAGGACCTGCTCAACATCAACGGGAAGATTTTCACAGGGCAGGGCCAGGCGATCCAGCATAATGCCGCCTCGGATGTGCGGGTTCTGGTGGTGGGAAACCCCTGCAACACCAACTGCCTCATTGCCATGAGTAACGCAAGGGAAGTTCCCTCGGACCGCTGGTTTGCGATGATGCGCTTAGATGAAAACCGGGCCAAGTCCCAGCTTGCAAAGAAGGCGGGTGTGGATGTTTCCAAGGTCACCAACATGACGATCTGGGGCAATCATTCCGCCACGCAGTATCCCGATTTTTTCAACGCCCGGATCAACGGCCAACCCGCCACGGAAGTGATCAAGGACCATGCCTGGCTGGAGGGGGAGTTCATCCAAACCGTGCAGCAGCGGGGTGCTGCAATCATCAAGGCGCGAGGGGCTTCCTCGGCGGCATCGGCGGCGAATGCCGTGGTGGACTCGGTGCGTTCCCTTGTGACGCCGACGCCGGAAGGCGACACCTACAGTGTGGCAATCTGCTCCCGGGGCGACTACGAGGTGGAAGCGGGGCTGATTTCCTCTTTCCCGATGCGCACCACCCCGGATGGGGGCCTTGAGGTGGCAAAATGGGTTCCGATCAGCGGATTTTCGCGTTCTCGGATTGACTCCTCGGTCACGGAGCTTCAAGAGGAACGTGAACTTGTGCGGGACTTGCTGGGCTAAAAGGCTTGGCAGGTTCAGCAAGGAAGATTTAGACGCCAAATATTTAGATTCCAAAATGAGGCCTTAAGTACAGACCCCGGCAGACCGATTAGTGAGATCGGTGTTGCCAAGGCAGGTTCTGGGAGACTAAAGCAGCAACCCGTAACTCACCAACCAACCAAATATTTCTGTTTTTATGTCGGAAAAATCCATCGAAGAAAAAGTTAAAGACATCATTGTTGAGCAACTGGGTGTCAATCCTGAGCAGGTCACCCCCGGAGCGTCCTTCATTGGCGATTTAGGGGCAGATTCCCTAGACACCGTTGAACTGGTGATGGCCTTTGAAGACGAGTTCGGAGTTGAGGTGCCCGATGAGGACGCGGAGAAACTCCAGACCGTCAATGACGTGGTGAAGTACATCGAAGACAAGACGTCGTAGGACCACAGAGGCCCGATTTTAGATTGGTGGAGAGGCACGGGGGAAACCTTGTGCCTCTTTGTTTTTTGAAATGAATGTCGTCTCTGGGACTGAACTCGACTAAGAAAGAAGGAAGAAGATTGGATAAGAGAGAATGAAAATTTCAAGAACAGCGCAAATGGGAGAAGCCGTGAGGGAGAAATTGGCTTTGCATCTGCCTTTTGGTCTGATCGGGCTCAGAGAATTGACGCACTTTGAGCTTGAACCGGCGATGGAGGGGATGCCGTTTCAGGTGCTCCGCACTACTGGGGAGGAGATTTTTGAGTTTGTGGTGGTCGACCCCACGGTGCTTTTGGAGGGGTATTCATGTGTCTTGAGGGACGAGGACGTGGAGTCTTTGCGGATCACGAACGTCCAGGATGTCATGGTTTTGAACATTGTGGCGATTCACTCGCATGAACCGCAGTACGTGACCGTGAATTTAGTGGGGCCGATTGTTGTGAATCGGAACACATTCATCGGACAGCAGGTGATTTTGGCCAACAGCGTTGATTTTTCGACGGATCACGTGTTGGTGGACCATCGGCCGGCTGGAGGAATCCAGGAGGGGTAGAGGAGGCTTCTTATGTTAGTCCTTAGCCGACGCGAGGGGGAAAGCATCATGATCGGAGACAGCATCGAGGTATGCATCACCAGGATCGACCAGGATGCAGTGAAGATCGGGATTATCGCGCCCCGAGAGATGCCGGTTTTTCGAGATGAGGTGTACCGGCGCATTCGGGAGTCGAATTTGAGCGCGGTGCGACAAGGCGGGGTACGGTTGCCGCAGATTCAAATCACCAAAAAAACGCTGTAAATTGAACCCTTGAACCCGGGGTATTGGGGGAAATCAGGGGAAGGAGGAGTTAAGGGGAGGGCGTTTAGCGCCTATAACGACGGCCTCGGAACAGCAGGGTGAGAAGGATGCCGAGGGTGGCTGCGAGAGACCAGAACCAGGGGCGTTTTGGGGACAGCCAGGAGGGCTCGAGGGGCGTGTTCAGGTCAAATTGGCTGATGATCACGCGGCGGCCTCCCTCGAACGGCGGGCCCGAAATGAGGAGGCCGACGGGGGAGTTTGGGGGGAGGCCCTTGAGGTAGAGCACAAACTGCCCTGCTTCGTTTTTTTTGACTTTGAGATTTGGCAACGGTTTCCAGCGGGTCCGCAACTGAGCCTCGGGCGACATTTCAGTGGAGCGGATGAGCACTGCGATTTGTTCGGGAGCGACGTTTTTTTGAGGCGGGATGGTGAGTCTGACAGAATGCGGGGTGAGGTGACTGACGAAGATATTGTTGAGGAGCATTCCGGGCATGAAGGCTTCCTGGATGGTTTTGAGGATGCTTGGATTGAGGGGGACTTCCTCTGCGGGAGCCGCTTTTTTAGTGCGTTCTAAAATGGCTGGGGGGAAGTAGGGCTTGGCGGGGACAGGCGTTTTCTCTGGGGGGGGCGCGGCCAAATCTTTGAGTTTTCGAGAAGCGGAGGCGAGAGGAGTGGGCGGCGAGGTGGCGGGCTTTGGAGAAGCGGTCGGGCGGGCGGGCGGCGCGTGGGGAGATGGGGAGGGAACGGGTGCGGTCTCTGGGAGCGGTTCCTTGAGACGGGCCGTGGGAGAGGGTTTTCGGATGGTGAGGACGATGGAATGGAGGGTGTTCGAGCTAATGAGGGGCTGTTGTATTGCTCGAATTTGTAAGGAGCCGTCTTTTTTAGGGGGCGGCTTGGTGGGGGCGGTGACGTTGACTTGAACCGCTTCGCCGGGCTCGAGCGTGATTTGGGCCGTGTTTGTGGGGGCGCTTTTTGGAAGCGTGAATTTAAACGGATCACTGGCTTGGAGCTCCCACTTGCCGGAGCGCCCTCCTTGGTTCCAGAGGTTGAAGGTCTTGCCGGCCCCAGTTACCACGAGGGAGTGAAGGCCGGCAACCCCCCCGAGGTCTGGCCCTAAAGGGGCGGCGCGCCACAATAAAACGCGGCTCCGGTTTGCGCTGCCGCGCAGGATTATTTTTCCGACTTGCTCCAACGGCGTGCGGTTGGAGCACTCTACTGGCACGCGGAGGGTCTGTGCCGGCTCTAAGCAAACGCCGTAAGGATGGGAGAGCGGGGGTTCGGATTCTATCTGGATCCACTCCCTGAGGGCGGTTTGGTTGGTGATTAGTAATTCAGAAACGCTCGGTGATTTGAGGGATGTGCGTAAAAAAAGGGGGTCTGGAGTGGCGTGGATCCAGTCCTCGATTTTAGCCAAAAGAAAGATGCTGCGTTTGGTGCCCGAGCTGAAACGGATCTCGCCTTCAATCGAGCCCGTACTCTTGGGGGTAAGAAGGATGGGGAAGACGGCGCTTTCTCCTGGGGCGATTTTGTAACTAAGGGAGCCGCCGGTAATGGACCATTCGCCGGTAAAAGAAAGAGTCCCGGAGGCGACGGTGTCGCCGGAGTTGCGGATTTCCAAGGGGATTTCGCGGGTTTGGCCGGTTTGGAGCAGACCAAAATTGAGGTGGTGAGGGATTTCGAGGCGGGGTCCGATGTCCTTGATGGAGATTGTGGCGATGGATTCGGAGGAGGTGCCCTTGGAATTGGAGACGACGAACCGGAAGGAGTCGGAAGTGATTTCGTGGTCTTGGGGGGGGGTGTATTCCACCTCGGCCCATTCTCTGGAGATTTGGGGCAGAAGTTTGGTGGTGCCGTGCTCGGGCTCGCCCCGTAGAATGAAGGTGGCGGGTTCTTTTTGAAGGCCGCGCACCCTGAGAAAAATGCGAACCGACGACCTTCCAACGAGGACGAGGTTGACCGGTGCCGGAAGGGGGGGAGCGGTTTCAAACGTGCCCATTTTGCGGTCGTCCAGAGCGGTCCTGCGCCCTCCGCTTCCGTGTGCGGGGGACGCAAAGGCGCCTGAAAACAACACTCCAATGCAAAGCAGGGCAGTGGACGTTAGGCGTTTCATCAAGGGATCAGATTTTAGACTAGAGGTGGATGGCGCTGCGAGCAAGCAGTTGGAGGTGCAGGAGCTTGGACGGGGCGCTTGCACGCGGCCTGTCTCGTGTTCAAAGTCAGGTATGGAAGCACCCCTGCCTCTCGTAGGCATTATCATGGGCAGCGTGTCAGATTGGGAAACCATGCGGCATGCTGCCGAAGCGCTCGAAACTTTTGGAATCCCGCATGAGCGTCGGGTGGTCTCTGCGCATCGCACTCCGGAACTCATGGCCGAATACGCTCGGACGGCTGTCGACCGTGGGTTGCGGGTGATTATTGCCGGAGCCGGGGGCGCGGCTCATTTGCCTGGGATGGTGGCGGCCCTAACGCGCCTGCCCGTGCTGGGGGTGCCCGTGGAGAGCAAGATGTTGCGTGGCGTGGATTCTCTGCTTTCCATTGTGCAGATGCCGGCTGGAATTCCCGTGGGCACTCTGGCGATCGGCCAGGCGGGCGCGCGGAATGCGGCGCTGCTGGCGGCCTCCATTCTCGCGCTCAACGACGAGGCGGTTCGGGAAAAACTCGAGGCGTTTCGCGCCTCCCAGACTGCGCAGGTGCTGGCGGCCGAGCTTCCCCAGTCCACGCTATGAAGTCTTCCGCTGCTTTTTTACCCGGCAGCACCATCGGGGTGATGGGAAGCGGGCAGTTGGGGCGGATGCTGGCCCTTGCAGCGCGCCGGATGGGCTACAGGATCCACACTTTTAGCCCGGAAAAGGACACTCCCACCGGTCAGGTTGCAGACTTGGAAATTTCGGCTGCCTACGGGGACGAGTCTGCGGTGCGCGCTTTTGCCCGGGGGGTGGATGTGCTTACTTTTGAGTTTGAGAACGTACCGGTCCAGTCCGTGGGATGGGCTGCCGAGCATTGCGTGGTGCGGCCTTCGGGTCGGGTTTTGCATGTTTGCCAGCACCGGCTTCGGGAGAAAGAGTTTTTGAAGGAAGCGGGGTTGCCACTACCGGAGTTTGAGCTTGTGGAGAGCCTCGCCGACCTGCGGGCTGCCGTGGGGCGTCTGGGGATGCCTTCGGTGCTGAAGACGGCGGCCTTTGGCTACGATGGAAAGGGACAGCGCAAGCTCACAAAGGAGTCGGATCTGAGCGAAGTGTGGAGTGGATTTGGGGGGCAGTCGGCGGTTTTGGAAGCGTGGGTGCCTTTTGAGCGCGAGATTTCCGTGTTGGTTGCGCGCTCTGCCGCGGGTGAAATCGCGGCGTACCCAGTGTGCGAAAACGTTCACGCCAACCATGTCCTGGATTTCACTTTGGTGCCGGCGCGCATCAGCGGGGAGGAAGCGCATTTGGCGCTGGAGTTGGCGCAGCGCGCGGCTGAGGCGCTGGACTTGGTGGGGTTGTTGGCGGTGGAAATGTTCCTGCTTTCTGACGGCCGTGTTTTGATCAATGAACTTGCCCCGCGTCCGCATAACTCGGGACATTTTTCTTTCGACGCCTGCGTGACGAGTCAGTTTGAGCAGCAATTGCGTGCGGTCTGCGGCCTGCCTTTGGGGGCAACGGACCTGATGCGGCCTGCGGCGATGGCAAATTTGCTTGGCGATCTTTGGGCGGGTGGAGAGCCGGACTGGGCGGCGGCGGCTGCGTTGCCCTCGGTGAAAATCCATCTTTACGGGAAGGCTGAAGCGAGGCCCGGTCGCAAGATGGGGCATTTGGTGGCCTTGGGACGATCTTTAGAGGAGGCGGCCGAGCAGGTGCGTGAGGCCCGGCGCCGCTTGGCGCAATCCTGAGCCGTAAAAAATGCAGACCCATGTGTTTTCCTGCGTCGAACCTGCGGCCTTGACGGCTGGCGTGGAGGCCGCCTGCGAAGTGTTGCACCGAGGAGAGGTGGTGGCTTTGCCCGCGGAAACCGTGTACGGACTGGCTGGGGACGCCCTCAATCCCGTGGCGGCGGCGCGCATTTTTGAGGCGAAGGAGCGGCCTTTTTTTGACCCACTCATTTGCCACCTTCCCGACCGGGGCTGGCTGGAGGCGTTCACGGACATTCCCGGCGCGCTGCGTCCGCAGGTGGAGCGCCTGGTCGAGGCCTTCTGGCCGGGCCCGTTGACCCTCGTGCTTCCGAAACGCGGCTGCGTGCCGGATTTGGTGAGTTCAGGGCTTTCCACCGTGGCAGTGCGCTGGAGTGCCCACCCGATGTTCCAGGCGGTTTTAACGCGTTTTGGGCGCCCTCTGGCGGCTCCCAGCGCCAATCGGTTTGGACGAATCAGTCCGACCACGGCCGCGCATGTTTTCAGCGAACTGCGTGACCGCATTCCTCTGATTCTGGATGGCGGCCCGGCAGTGCACGGCGTGGAGTCGACCATCGTGGCGCCCGGGGAAGGCGGACTGCGGATTTTGCGGAGCGGGCCGGTGACGCGGGAGCAATTGGCGTTCTTCGGGACGATTGTGGAGGGGGTAGGGAATGAGGTTGGGGGGGCACCGGAAGCGCCCGGGCAATTAACGAGCCACTACGCTCCGCGGACGCCGCTGCAGTTGCTGGAGGCGGGATGGGAGGGCCGGCGGCAGATTGAGCCAGGCGCTAGGGCGGGGCTGCTGGCCTGGCGCTTGGCGCCCCCTGGTTTTGGAGCCAGCGAGGTTTTGAGCCTGGGGGGCGATCTCGTGGAGGCGGCGGCCGGGTTGTTTGCGGCGCTTCGGAGGCTGGACGAGGCGGGATTGGACCGGATTTACGCCGAGCGCGTGCCGGAGGAGGGGCTGGGGGCGGCCATTAACGACCGCCTTCAGAGGGCGTCCGCCTCGAGGGTAAATATTAAAACGTGCGAATGATTCAAGCAGATGGCCGGATCCGCAGGTGGCGTAGAATTCCTGAATTTGAAAACAAGGCTCTCCGTGTTAGCCTTCTTGAGGACGGAGCTACCGTTCACAATGCGTTTTTCGATAGAGACTTCACTGAGGAACAGCCGTGAAAATCAAATATTTCGAGGATACTGACACTGCGTTGTTGGAAATCGTTAATTCGCCGGTGGCTGAAACGCGTGAACTGTCAGAGGATCTGACCGTGGACCTTGATGCAGCGTGCCATATTGTCTCGATCACAGGGCGTGCCGTTTTGGAGCCCGAACGTCTTTGAGGGGGGGCTGTGAGGGACCTGAGGCGGGGCTATTCACATTGTCCAAGCCCTTTACGCTCGGGAAGGAGGCGTTGGCTAGTCGCATACCGTGATGTTCGTCCACTTTCAGCTGAAGGCCAACCCGATGAGAACTTTGGAAAGTTTGTTGGATTGCTTGGAAGGTTGAATGTTGGGAGGATCAGTTTTCCCATGAAAATCAATTGGATTCTCCCGCTGTTGTTGCTTTGGATCCCCTCCGCCTCCGTTTTCGCGGCGGACTCTAAGCCAGGCGCTTTGCGTTTTCAGGCTGGAGCGGCGACGAGCAATATCACCCCGGAAATTGGGGGGGACATTGTTGGCGGGTTTGTCCCGTTGCCCTCGACGGATATTCACGACGAGCTGCAGGCGCGCTGTTTGGTTTTGGATGATGGAAAGGCGAAGGTGGCACTGGTTGTCTGCGATCTCTTGGGAATGCACCGAAGCCTGTGTGTGGAAGCCAAGCGTCTGATTCAGGATGCCACGGGGATTCCAGCGAGCCACGTGCTGATTTCAGCCACCCACACGCATTCCGCCGTCAATGCGCTGGGTGAGCGCGTGCGGGGTTATCGCTCCGACCAGCCGCTTACGGACTACCAGGTTTTTGTCGCGCGCAGAATTTCCGACGGGGTGCGTCGGGCGATCTCAAACCTTCGGGAGGCGGAGATCGGGTTTGGCTCGGTGGATGTGCCCGAACACGTGTTCAATAGGCGATGGTTGATGCGCGAGGGAACGGTGCCGGTCAGTCCTTTTGGAAAAGTAGACCGGGTGAAAATGAATCCGCCCGCAGGGAGCCCAGACTTGGTGGAAACGGCTGGGCCGACGGACCCGGAGGTTTCCTTTTTAGCCGTGCGCGAACTTGGAGGCCGGATGATCTCCGTTTTCAGCGCGTACTCGCTGCATTACGTGGGTGGAGTGGGCCAGGGGCAAGTCTCCGCCGACTATTTCGGCATGTACTGCGAAGCGCTAAAACGCCTGCAAACGGGCGGCGAACAGTACCCGCCTTTTGTGGCGTTGATGGCCAACGGCACGAGCGGGGATATCAACAACATCAATTTCCAAAGACCACGTAAGGGACAGCCTCCCTATGAACAAATGCGGTACGTGGCCGGGGACCTGGCTCAAAAAGTGGGCACTGCAATCGCGTCGATTGAATGGAGAGCGGAGGCCATCCTCGATGCGCGCGTTCAGGAACTGCCCATCCAATGGAGGCGCGTCGAACCTGAACTGCTCGCTTGGGCAGAACAGGTGGAGGCGAAGATGCAGGATCCGGCAGGAAAAAACTCTCTGCCAGGGGTGTATTCCGGCCGGGTGCAGCGGCTGGCTCAGGCAAGTCCGGAAACGAAGGCGCCAGCGCAGGTCATTCGCATTGGGGAGATCGGGATCGGCACCTCGCCTTGCGAAACGTTCGCAGAGACGGGGCTTGAGTTTAAAAAACGCAGTCCTTTCAAACATTCCTTCATGGTGGAACTAGCCAACGGATATTATGGCTACCTGCCCACCCCGCGGCATTTCGAACTTGGGGGATACGAGACATGGCCCGGCACGAACTATCTGGAGCCCCAGGCTTCGGTGAAACTTATGGAGGCTTTGCTAGGAATGGCCCGGGAACTCGCGTTCGCGAAGCCCTAGGAACTTGGGTTGTGAATTTCCGGATGGTCCGTCTGCAAACGGCCCCTAGTTCAGGACGGAACAGAAATCGAAAAAACCGACTTTTTCCAAAGCCTCGCCCAGCTCGTCCTCTTGAGTTTTAGAGAGGCTCCGCAGGGGCAGTCGGACAGGCCCGCAGTCCAGCCCGATAAGGCGCATGATCGATTTTCCGGCCGCCAAGCCACCGAAGCGCAGAAAGACTGAAATCATGGCGTTCGCCCTAGCCTGTTCCACACGAGCGGAGTGCAGGTCTCCCTCGGCAAAAGCTTTCAAGATTCTAAGATAGGCTGGGGCTGCGAAGTTATACGTGCTGCCGATCGCTCCTTTTGCTCCAAGGGCGAGGCCGGCGACAAGCATCTCATCGCGGCCGAAAACAATGTCAAAGCGGTGGTCTTCGTGGCGAGTGCTCTCTGCAAAATCCATCAAATTTTCGAATGTGAATTTAATGCCGGCTAGATTTGGGATTTTATGTTGGGCAGCGCGTAGGAAATCCGCGGTTGGAAGACTGACTCCGGTCATCGATGGAATCTGGTAGTAGTAGTAGGGAAGAGCGGGTGCGGCGGCGGCCACCTCGGCACAGAAGTCGACCAGGTCATTTGTGTTGGCGGGCTTGAAGAAGAAGGGGGCAAAGTTACTGACGCCAAAGGCCCCGATTTTCTGGGCATGTGCAGCGAGCGCCTTACATTCCCCCAAAGAAGTGTGACCCACATTGACAATGACGCGGAGGGCTGTGCCGGTTACTTCGCACCAGCGGGTTGCGACGGCCATACGTTCTGCGGTTGTTAACGAGACGCCTTCCCCGGTGGTTCCGCACACGAAGGCACCCGATACGCCACTGGCAATGAGAGAGCACGCCTGGGCTTCTACGGCTTTGAGGTTGAGCGAGGAGTCCGCGTTTAAGGCGACGAAGGGGGCGGCAATAAGGCCTGTGAGTTTTGGTGTATGCATGACGCTTGAAAGGCTGGGTAATGGGAATGAGGCGTGGTGAAAAGGTGTCTGATTGTGGTGCGTTGAGTTTTGTTAAAGGACAACGGGCTGGGGGGGATTCGGGGAAACTTGCGGGCGGTATTGGGGTTTTAGGGCTAGGAGCAGCAGTCCCACTACGAGAAGGCCGCCGGCTGCGATTTCAAAGACGTGGCCAAGATCGACCTGCGCATCCTTGAGCCTGCCGCCGACATAGATCATGACTCCTCCGGCGGCACAGCTCATAAAGTTGAGAAAGCCGTACGCAGTGGCGCTGCAGCGTTCATCTACAATTTGGCGTACGACTGGCATGTGGTTTGCATCAAAAAAGCCGCGTCCGAGGCCGTAAATGCTCAATCCCAAAAGCGCCACAGGGAGCGTGTCGGTGATTGCAGAAAGGTAAAGGAAAGGTCCTGCCACGCAGAACCCGAGCGCTGGAACCAGGGCTCTGGCTCTGGGGTTCGTTCGACTCCAACGGTCTGCCCAGGCTCCGCCGGCGAGAACCCCTAGGAAAGAGGCGGCTTGGATGTATCCCGTTGCAGAAAGTCCAGCGGCGCCCAGACCAAGGTGAAATCGCTCTCTAAGATAGGTCGGAAGCCACGCGCTGATGCCCCAGTTGGTGATGCCAAAGAAGACGTTCAGGACCAAGAGCACCCAAAAGGAGCGAATGCTAAAAAGAGAGAGAATAGCATGCGAGAGGCTCGGTTCGGCATGTTGGGATGGGTTGCGTTGCAGGTCCTCAACGGGAGCTTCTTTTAAAAAGAAGGCTGCGAGGATCGCATAGCCCACACCGATGCTGCCGAAAATCGTAAAGCCCGCCCGCCAGCCCCATTCCTCAGCGACAAAGCCCCCCAATCCACCGAGGGCAGCACCAGTATAAATGCCACTCATATGCAGTCCAGTGGCCAACGAGCGAGTGGAACCGCGGTGATAGTCGTTGATCAAAGCGAGGGCCGCTGGAATGTAACAGGCTTCGCTGACTCCCATAATTGCACGTGCAAGCAACAGTTCATTAAAGCTCCGGACATGCCCCGTGAACCAGGTGACGAGCGACCAAACGATCAGGCTTACTAGAACCACCCAGCGTCGGCCAAAGCGGTCTGCAAGATAACCGCCCAAGGGACTCAGGGCGCCGTAGATCCAGAGAAAAACGGCCGTCAAGAGGCCGAACTGGGCGTCGGTCATGGTGATGTCCGCTTTAATGGGCTCACGCATGGCCGTGATCATCATGCGATCCAAATAGTTGAGCATCGCAACGAACCAAAGAATTCCGACCACCCCCCATGCTTCAAGAGGACGGGTTTTCATTTGATTTTTTTTGGTTCCATCACCCAGACTTCGGGGGTTCTAACGCGAGGCCGTACTTCTCCGTTGGGAATTACGGTGCGATTGTTCCAGACGACAGTCGGTGTGGTTGCTCTTGAAAAGGGGAGGGAACCGGCTGTTCGCCAGAGATTGGTGGACGTGTTGTAGGCGAGGACATCCCGAGGAAAGCCGGGATGATCTTGGATGGGCGAAAAGTCTACCTGCGTACCGTCATCCCCGCTCAGAATTAGAAACTCGGATTCTCCGAGGACTGGAGCCGGGGAGGGGGCTGCCACGGCTGGTCTTGGAAGGTCGGCAAGCCTCCGCCATCCCTTTCCTGGGGTAAAGCAGTACGCGTCGCTGAGAAAGTTGCGGACCACGCTCCCGTCCTTAGCCGTGGCAAGATCGCAGCCGCTCAAGAGATAAAAGGAGCCACCGTGCCCCGCGGCGACAGCGAACATGCGCGCGGGTCCGGGCCATGGCTCAAGTTGGTGCCAGCTTGGGGCAGCTTCATTCAAATCAAGTGCCCAGAATGTTCGTAAGGTGCTGTTCGAATTGGGGTTTTCGAGCCCGCCGGCGACATAGATTGTTTGCCCAATAGAGGCTCCGCAGGCATTGGCGCAGGTCCGGGGCAAGGAAGGAAGCTCGTCTTTAAGGATGCGGCCGTGTTTCCACCGGAGCCTGAAGACGTCTGCAAAGTGGCGGCTGGAATCGCTTCCGCCGATGCAAATTAGAGCATCCTGAAGTGTGATGGAAGTGCCATAGCCGAGGGGTCGGGGTAGTTTGCCCCCCTCGTGCCAGGCTCCGGTCGTTTTTTCCAAAACAAACACTCTATCGTACCACTTTTTCTGGAGGGGGTTGCTCCAGCGGTCGCCGATGATATTGGCTCCGCCTGCGACAAGGAGTGCGTCGCCACTGACTCCCGCGAACGTTCCCGCGAAGCCTTCTGCGTCGGGAAGCTGGGGCAGTTTGGTCCATTCAAGGGGGTGGGTCGTCCGAGGGGTTGGTTCAGGCGAGGCGCTCTGGGCTGGGGAAGGGAGGGCTAAAGAAAGACCACAGGCGAGGAAAAAGGGCAGCGATGGGGGGCGCATGGTTTGGAAATTCAGAGGAGGAATTATCAGTTTTCTTTCTTGGGCGCCTGTGGAATTGGAGCGTTCATCCATTGGGGACTCAAGCGGGCGATGGTCAGAGAGGTTTTGCGTTCGTAGAAACAAAGGGTCGTCCCGTCTGGCAGGACCGCCAGGTCAGAGTAAGCGCTGGTGGCTTCCTCCACGGTCTTCGGAAGGCTCCATGTTTGGCCATCGTCGTCACTAATTTGGAGGCTGAGGTTCTTTCTTCCAGCGTGTCCCCTGGGGATTTCCTGGCCGTTTGCGTCGTACTTAAGATTGTGGGGGTTGCAGAACAGCAGCCGGCCGCGTGGATTTTCAGAAGGAACGCGGATCAGGCTTCCCATACATTTGGGATCAAACAAGGCGAAGTCGAAAAGGGGAGCTGACCAGTGGGTTGCTCCATTTGGACTGATGGAAATGAGGCGGCGGTTGACGGCGGAGTTTGTCCGAGCATTTAACATCACACGACCGTCCGAGAGTTCGACTGCGGCGGTTTCGTTGGGGTTTTTCCAATCCCGAGTACAGGGGAGAGCGATCTCGCCCGAATGCCAACTTATTCCATGATCGTCGCTGTAAATAGTTCCGCTCATGGATGGTGAATGATCGCCCGTTTTTCCATAGGCCAACCAGACTGGAACCACCAAGCGACCGTTTCTTAGCTGGATCCCGTGGCCGGGACCCGTCGCAAGAACCTTCCAATCACACTTTTCCCTGAAGGCCTCGAATGCCTGAGTAATCTCGACGGGCGAAGAGAAAGTCACGCCGTCATCGTCGCTTTTCATATAAAAGCAGCGCGCGTAATTGATGCAGTACAGAAAGTGGATTGCGTTGGTTTTTACGTCGACGATGGCTATCGGGTTGTTGACGGTTTGTTCACGGTTGCCTCCCACTGGCTTGTGCGGATTTCCGGGAATACGTTCCCCGAAGTGTGCAACCTGGCGGCTTGCCTCCCAGGAGTTTCCTCCGTCGGCACTCCTTCGCAGGTGAACTTGAATTTCTCCCCAATCGCTACGGGCGTCGGTGCGCGCTTCGCAGTAGACTAGCACTGAACCTTTTGTGGTGACCACCATGCCGGGAATGCGATAGAGGGGGAATCCGTTGTCGCCTGCTCGGAACAGATCGTTTTTATCGATGACAGGGTCTGTCGCGCACGCTGTAAAGAGCGCGCCGAAGGTGAAAAGAACGCTTAAAAGTGCAGCGCTACATCGACCGGATCGGGTGGGGAATCGCATGTTTGATATTTGAGTGAAGGCAGCTTGAATTCTAGACCAACATGCTGGTAAAAATTGTTTACCAGCTGGTGCCCGACTTTCCTGCCATTCCGCATCGTCCGTCTTTGATAGAACATGCCGCGAAGATTCTGCGGGATGCCCTGATGCTTGGCACTTGGGGCGGACACCTTCCTGGCGAACGGACTCTTAGTGAGCAGCTTAACGTGAGCCGTCCAACGCTTCGCGCAGCCCTTCTCCTCCTCGGCAGTGAGGGCTGGTTCAAGGTTGAGCAGGGAAGACGCCGCGCCATTGTGACCCCGCCGTCTAAAGCAGCGTTAGGTACGCCTAAAACGATTGCGTTATTGAGCCCTCTGCCATTGGCGGATCTTGTTCCGTTTGCGCAAGTTTGGACGGATTGTCTTAGAGAATTTTTATCCAAGGCGGGGTATGAATTGCAAATTCATCGAGGCCGCCGTTGGTGGCATTCGGCGAGTCCGCAGCGGGAACTTGGTGCTTTGACGGAACAAAATCCCGCTGCCGTATGGGTGGTATTTAGCGGAACCGAACGCATCCAGCGGTGGTTTGTGGAGAATTCGATTTCCTGTGTGACTTCAGGTTCGGCTCATGTGGGAGTTCGGCTTCCGTCGGTGGATTTAAATCACCGTGCAACGTGCAGACACGCCGCGGGGCAGTTTTTATCTGCCGGCCATGAACGAGTTGTTTTTATGCGCCAAGGCCCAAGTAATGCCGGAGACTTCGAAAGCGAAAGAGGTTTTTTGGAGGGGTTCCGTTCCAAGTCTGGAGCACATCCATGGGTGGCGGAACATGATGGCACCCCGGGTGGAATTCAAAGGAAGTTGGACGCGGTTCTGCGAACTACCCCTAAAACCACTGGGTTTCTTGTGACGCACGCCATGCAGGCCCTCATGGTTGCCAGTGAGTTGGTCAGGAGGGGCATTCAGCTTCCAAGGGATGCGTCGATCATCTGTCGTGACACGGACCTGTTTCTCGAATATTTTTCGCCTAGGATAGCGCGTTATCAGGTGGATCCGCAGCTTCATGCACAGCGACTCGGCCGTCTGGTTTTACAATGCGCAAGCGGGGGCGCTCCGAAGACGGGTCCGATACGGCTCGTACCGCAGTTTTATTCTGGAGAATCCATGGGGAGTTTGCATCGCCTAGGGAAAGGCGTAGCGCAAACGGGCCTCCCCGTCCGGGGTTCTTGAACTTTTAGCAGATTCATGGCTCGGAAAATGAATTCCGAGCACTCAGATAGCTTCGTGGGGGAAGGTTCCAGCTTCTCCCCACCGCAAGCGACGTTTTACTCAGTGGCTTCCGAACAACTCGCTGAAGAACGCCTTGGTGATCAGCCAGGAACGTCGGGAGGCAGGTTCGTTGTAGGCGGCGCCTTTGCTGTTGTCGGTGCCCGCTTTCTGCTGGGTGAAGGAATGCACTGCATTCCCAAAATACATCATCTGCCAGTCCACCTTCGCCTTCCTTAATTCCTCCTGGAAGGCGATAATGTCCTGCGGTTTGACGAAGGGGTCGTCCGCACCGTGCAGCACGAGGACCTTTGACTTGATGTGTTTTCCGTCCTCGGGTGAGGGGGAATCCAGCCCCCCGTGGAAGCTTACTACGCCCTGAACATTCGCTCCGCTCCGGGCGAGTTCGAGAACGGTCGTCCCTCCAAAACAAAAGCCGAGAGCCGCCAATCGGGTGGAATCAACCTCCGCGGCAGACTGGAGTTGCACCAATCCTGCGTTTACCCTCTTGCGCAGCAGGGCTCTGTCCGCCTTGTACTTTCCTGCTTCTGCCGCCGCTTCCTGAGGGTTGCTCGGCCGAATGCCCTGGCCATAGATGTCGGAGGCAAAGGCTGCGTAGCCGCCTCGGGCAAGCATTTCCAGAGTTTCCCGCGTGCTGTCAGTGACTCCCATCCAGTCGTGGACGACCAGAATTCCCGGCCGCTTACCGGTGAAAGCGTCGTCGAACGCATAAAGGCCCTCGAGAGTCGTTTGACCCTCGCGGTACGTCAAAACCGATGTTTTGACTTCCGCAAGGAGGCCAGTTTTCAGACAGAGCACAGCGGCTAGGGAGAGTAAGGCAGGCGTAGTTTTCATGATATTGGGTTTCCCCAAACATTGAGGGGAATATTCGTCAAGGAGGGCCTTTAGAATAAGCTCAGGCGCTGTCAAAGCAATGTGTCCCTCATTTGCCGAGCCTTGAAAGGTAAACTTTCAGAGGCAAAGAACCCAACGCCCCCTTCTGGAAGGGCGCAAGCCGTAGGAAAGCTGGAGCTCCCGGCGAAGTCTTCGTGCTCTTAAAGGTTCCCAGTTGGTGAAAACGTGGCCATCCATCGAGAGAAGAGCGACTGGGATGCGCTCAACTCAAATTTTTGCTAACGCTTTTGCTTCCGCTGGCTTTTAATCTTCGTCCCCTAGCGGCTTTTATTATCCGCTCTCACCGCTGTTTTTTTTGATACCCCTTTATGAACCTTCGGAAAACTGCTCTCCTTGCCGCCCTGTTTCAGTCTGTTTTGCCCGCCGTCCATGCGGCTGAATCTGTGGCGCCAAAGGCCGCCGCGCCCGCTGAGGATTCCTTTCCGAAGCAGCCTTCCATTGTGGGCTTGAGCCCCTCGGAAACGTTGAAGACTTTTCAGCTCCCCAAGGGCTACCACATGGAGTTGGTGCTCTCAGAACCGGACATCAAAGAACCGGTCACCGCCGTGTTTGACGGGAATGGGCGGATGTTTGTTGCGGAAATGCGCTCCTACATGCAGGACGCCGACGGCAGTAACGAGCACGCAGCGAACAGTCGCGTCTCCCTTCACTGGTCAAGCAAGGGGGATGGAAAACTAGACAAGCACACGGTGTTTATCGACAACCTGCTGCTACCCCGCATGATCCTGCCTCTGGGTCCGGGGCAGCTGCTTGTCAATGAAACGGACACGCAGGATATTTATCTTTACGAGGACACGACTGGAAGTGGGGTTGCGGATAAAAAAACGCTTTGGTTCGAAGGAGGGCCGCGTGGGGGAAACCTTGAACACCAGCAGAGTGGGCTGATTTGGGGGATGGATAACTGGTTGTACATGACCTACAACAATTGGCGCCTACGGTGGCAGCCTGGTGCTGCTCCGCTTAAGGAGCCTATTGCGGCCAACGGCGGCCAATGGGGGCTCGCTCAGGATGATTATGGCAAGCCCTGGATTGTGAACGCCGGCGGCGAGAGGGGGCCGATGAACTTCCAAACCCACATCCTCTACGCTGGGGTAAATCTCAAAAACCAGTTCTCCGAAGAATACTCGCAAGTCTGGCCTCTCGTAGGAATCGCGGACGTACAAGGTGGGGAAAAGCGTTTTCGTCCCGAGGACAAAACGCTCAACCACTTCACGGCCACGTGCGGTACCGAGGTGTTTCGTGGAGACCGTTTGCCTGCGGACCTGCGGGGCGATTTGCTGTTTTCAGAGCCAGTCGGACGTCTGGTGCGGCGCAGCAAGGTGGAGGTTAAAGACGGAGTCACGACGCTTAAAAACGCCTACGACAAGTCCGAGTTTATTCGCTCTACGGATCCGCTCTCCCGAGTCGTTAACATGAACACGGCTCCCGATGGAACCCTGTATCTTGTGGATATGTATCGTGGAATCATTCAGGAGGGGAACTGGGTGAAGGAGGGGAGTTATCTCCGAAAAGTCGTGGGCCAGTACGATCTGGACAAGCAGGTGAGCATGGGACGGATCTGGAGGCTCGTTCACGACGACTTCAAGCCGGGCCCGCAACCGCGCTTGTACGATGCGTCCTCCGCAGAGCTCACCGCGATTTTGGAGCACCCTAACGGCTGGTGGCGTGACACCGCCCAGAAGCTGCTGGTTCTCCGGCAGGACAAGGCGGTTGTGCCGGCGCTCGCAGGTCTTGCGACCGGCTCCAAAAACCCGCTTGCAAGAATCCACGCGCTTTGGACTCTGGAGGGGCTGGGCGCCGCTGATGCCGCCTTGGTGCGGAACGCGATGAAGGACGGGGATGCGCAGGTGCGTGCGGCGGCGATTCGCGTGAGCGAGACGCTCGTAAAGGCAGGCGACGCGACCTTGTTTCAGGACATTGCGGCTCTGGCGAAGGACAAGGACGGCTCTGTGTCGCTTCAGGCGATGTGCAGTGCCAAGCTGCTAAATCCCAATGAGGCGAAAGGCTTGCTCCAGTCGTGTCTGATGGGGGCGACGGGCCACTTTGCGCTCAAAGAAACCACGATGGAAATGCTCGCCCCAAAGCGTTCCTGGGGTAAGGAATTCACCGGCGACCAGAAAAACCTTTTGACCAAGGGGAACGAGATTTTCAACGAACTCTGCTTCACCTGCCACGGCGCTGATGGGAAAGGAACGCTCGTGGATGGAAAGCCGGGCCTGACGCTGGCGCCTCCGCTCGCGGCCTCCCGCACGGTGACCGGCACCAAGGACGCGTTCGTGGCGGTCCTGTTGCGGGGGCTTGCGGGGCCTGTTGACGGGAAGGTCTACGATGCTCAGATGGTTTCGATGGAGAGCAACGACGACCAGTGGATTGCCGCGGTCGCCTCCTACGTGCGTAACAGTTTTGGGAACAAAGCGGACACCGTTTCCTCCAAGGAGGTCGCAGCGTTGCGCGTCAAACTGAAGGACCGCGCGACGCCCTTCACGATTCCCGAACTCTCCGAGTTCGGGCCTAAGGTTCTTCATGGCAGGCACGAGTGGAAGTTGAGTGCAAGCCACAACGCCTTGGCCGTTGCCAAGGCTGTCGACAACGACCCCGCCACGCGCTACGACACGAAAGTTTCTCAGACTCCGGGGATGTGGTTCGCCATTGAGTTTCCGAAGGAAGAACTCGTCTCAGGACTGATTCTGGATGAGGGCGTATCGGGCGGTGACTTTCCTCGTGGCTATACGGTGGAGATTTCAGAGGATGGTGCGAATTGGAAACGGAAGGTCGCGGAGGGTAAGGGGGAACGCGGCATCACGAACATCGCGTTCGCTCCTGTAAAGGCCAAGGCGGTGCGGATCACTCAAACGGGCTCGGCGCAGGGCACATTCTGGTCTATCCACGAGCTCCAGGTCTTGGATGGAAACAGCTCTCCCTCCCAGGTTCAGGCGTCTGTAAAGAAGTAGCCAAGCCCTGCACTCATTTGCTGCTTTTAGCGCATTAAGCCGGTCGACTGTTATCCTGAAGCGCTTGCTGGAAGCAGGAGTTGGCAGGGCAGCAACAACAGATTCTGTGGATTACGGGGTACATTCTGGCACCTGATGGGAGGAGCCGGGAGAATGTCCGCGCCAGCGTTTGAAGGCGCGGCTGAAAGCGGATGTGCTCTGGTATCCGACCTCCCAACCGGCCGCCTCCACCGTGTAACCCCGAGTCTCCAAAAGATAGGCAGCCCGCCGCATCCTAAGCTTGGCCAAGTGTTGGGTGGGGCTGCAGCCATGCTCTTTCCACACTAAGCGCCTCAGGTGCACCTCGCTCACCGAGGCCAATTTCGCAATTTCAGCGGATGTCCATGGGCGAGCCAAATTAGTATCCACGGTCTCCCAGACGGGAATCAAACGGGTGACTCTATCGACCGGCTTTAGTATCCTTTGGACGTGTTTATGAATTAAGGCGACACAGCACTGGACCGTCTCCGGATCGTTGAGCCCGTTTACTTCAAGGTACAGGGCCAAGAGCGCCCACTCCAGAGGTCGGGGATCAAGCGAGACGAATCGAATCAGGGATCCAGAAACCAGGGAGGGGCGGCCCGGACGATCATCGCCCAACACCCAGCACATTCTCCAAAAACCAGAGTGCGTCCCGCCATGGGGAACCTTGGGTGGAAACAACCCGGCGGTGCCCGCAGGGAACCTCTCCCATCGATCGTTTGCCCAGACAGTCCCAGCGCCTTCCAGACAGACGTTAATGTGGCCGAACGAGGGTTTATGGCGCACAACCCGATAGCCTTGCCCTGGCGTGGACATTCCCACGCCCCGCAACTGGTAGGCCCTCAGCGCCGGACAGGCCTGATCAGAAATAGCCCATTCTCGGGTATCAGACCCTAGATGGGTCGTTTCGGGCATGGATAGGATTGTCTGGAGCATCGTGTTTTTAGAAGGGGAACCTATTCTTGGGAGCGGAACAGTCCCCATATTCCCATGCAAACGCCCACTCTGCATAGCGATGTATTGCCTGAAAAAAAGGGCACTCCACCCATTTTAAAGTATAATTACAAGCCGTTTATCAACTGCCGACCGGAATGCCGGCCTTCCAGCGCAGGGTCCTATTTCTGCCCCAGAGCCGGTTTTCTTTCGCTACTTTTGGTGTTTTTCGCCGCCCCCGCTGGCGCCTGGGCGGATGTTCGTTTCAATCGCGACATTCGAACGATCCTTTCTGATCATTGCCTGAGTTGCCACGGTCCGGATGCCGAACAACGCAAGGGCAAGTTGCGCTTGGATAGGCGTGACGAAGCGATGAAACCGGCTGAGTCCGGAGAAATCGCCATTGTTCCGGGACACCCCCAAAAGAGTTCTTTGGTTGAACGGATTAGCACTTCAGATCGCACCGAGCTAATGCCGCCTCCGAAGTCACATAAAGTTCTGAATGAGAAACAGCGCGCGCTTTTGACACAATGGGTCGCCGAAGGTGCAAAATACGAGGAACACTGGTCTTTTACGTCGCTCAAGCGTCCTGAGCTTCCTTCCGTGAAGAAATCGCAGTGGCCCCGGACTCCGATTGACTTTTTTGTTCTCGAAAGCCTTGAAAGCGAAGGCCTCCAACCGTCACAGGAAGCCGCGCCCGAGACGCTGCGTCGTCGAATGGCATTTGGTATCACCGGCCTGCCGCCCGGTCAAAATCTGGGGGCGACTGTCGATGTTGAGACGGAAAAAGAGATGTGGCTCTCCTCTACTCAACACGGGGAGCATCTGGCGCGGCACTGGATGGATGTTGCCCGTTATGCAGACAGCGCTGGGTTTGAACTGGATAACCCGTTTTCCCACGCCTGGCGCTACCGCGACTGGCTGGTGCGTTCCTTTTCCAGCAACAAACCGCTCGACCGTTTTATTCAGGAACAAATCGCGGGAGACCAACTCTGGCCTGAGGACAACGATGCCAAGTCCGGGGTTTTATTCCTCGCAGTGGGACCAATTAAAATCCAATCGTCGGGAATCAAAAGACCGGAGGCGGATGAGAACGACAGGCTCACGGATTTGGTCGATACGACGGGGGCGGCGTTTCTGGGGCTCACTGTGGGCTGCGCCCGGTGTCACGACCATAAATTCGACCCCATTACGCAGAACGACTACTACGGGATTCAGGCGCTTTTTTCAGACAGCAAGCGTGTGATTTCAAAGGAGAGTACCAAGGAGGCGGCAACACCCATCTCGGTTACACTCGAGCCAAACACAGCGCCCGCACGCGTCAAGGTGCTCCGGAGGGGGGAACTGGACATGCCGCTTCGCGACGCCCCTCCCTGGCTTCCCTCCGCGTTTCCGGGTGGCGGTGCTGTCGACGATCCGGCGCTGGGACGTTCGGCTCTGGCGTTTTGGCTCACTCGTGCGGACAATCCCCTGACGGCTCGGGTGATGGTAAACAGGATCTGGCAGTGGTATTTCGGAAAGGGCTTGGTGCGGAGCGCCGGAGATTTTGGCCGGCAGGGGGAGTCGCCCTCACACCCCGAACTTCTCGACTGGCTCGCGAGCGAACTCGTTTCTAGTCACTGGGATTTGCGTCACATTGAACGGCTTATTCTGAACTCGGCGACTTACCGCCAATCGAGCACCCCGTGCGAGGCGTTGCGCACGGCGGATCCGGAACAGCGTCTTCTTGGGGCGTTTCCGAGACGTCGTCTCCAGGCCGAGGAGCTTCGCGACGCGCTGCTTTTTGTCTCCGCTAAGCTGAACCTTACTTCCGGCGGCCCGCCGATTATCCCGCCATTAGAGCCCTGGGCGCTTGCAGCATTGCGCAACAAAAACTGGACCCCGACAAAAGATGAAAGTGAACTGGCCCGGCGCAGCCTTTACCTCATTGTGCGGCGTTCGATCAAATTGCCGTTCTTCGAGGCATTCAACGGCCCCGACACCGTAAATAGCTGTTCTGCGAGGGAAAGTACGGTGGTCGCATCCCAAGCACTGACCTTGCTCAATAGCGACGATTCACTGCGTTTTTCTAGAGAACTGTCTGGGCGGCTCTGGATGGAATCCAAGGGGGACACCTCACATGCAGTGTCTCTGGTCTGGCGCTGGTTGTTCGGACGCGAACCCAGCCCACTGGAAAAACAGAGAGCCGCCGCTTTCCTCAGTTCGCGAGAGGTTGCTTGGAATAAACAAGCTCCTGACGTCCGTGCTCTTCCTGCGGGCATGGATGCCGCACAAGCCATTTCCTCCCCAAAGGGCGCCGCCTGGGTGGAATGGTGTCTGGCCCTGATTAACTCCAACGAATTTGCTTATGTGGACTGACCTTCGTTCCGTATTGCTAAACCGCCGCGACTGGCTTTCGCATGCAGGTGGGAGTCTTGGCGGTGTTGCGCTCGCGTCGCTCCTCGCACGCGAAGAACGCCTGTTTGCCGATGGCGGTTTAGCGGCAGGCAATCCGCTCGCAGCCAAGGCGCCGCACTTTCCGGCCAAAGCAAAGGCGGTCATCTACCTCTTTATGCACGGGGGGCCCAGCCATATGGACATCTTGGATCCGAAGCCGATGCTGACAAAGTTTGACGGCCAGACGCCGCCGGAGGAATTTCACAAAATCAAACTGGAGTTCACCGACGTCAAAAAACAGAAGCTCATGGGCAGCGCCCAGACGTTTAGTCGATGCGGGCAAAGCGGAATTGAGATCTGCGATTCGCTTCCCAACCTGCAGCAGTGTGCGGATGAAATGTGTGTGATTCGAAGCATGCACCACGAGGTCTTCAATCACACGCCTGCAATATGGCTGGCCAATACCGGTTCCCAATTTCCGGGGCGCGCCTCACTTGGGGCCTGGCTTTCCTACGGCCTCGGATCTGAATCCGACAACTTGCCTTCCTTTGTAGTGATGCACTCCAAGCCACTGAAGCCGGGTCCCGGAGTTTGGGGGAACGGATTCCTACCGGCTGTCTATCAGGGAACTCGAATCAGTTCCGGGGCCGCCCCAGTGCCGTACCTGACTCCGCCTTCTGCGTTGGCGGGCGGAAACCAACGCGCCGTTTTGGATTACATGCAGGGTCTCAATCAAGAACACGCCCAGCACCGACACGACCGTGTTTTGGACGCGCGTATCGCCTCGTACGAACTCGCGTTTCGCATGCAATCCGCCGCGCCTGAAGCAGTAGACTTGCGCACCGAGGAGGCAGCCACGCTCGAGATGTATGGGAAAGGTTTTGGCGAACAATGCCTCACGGCCCGGCGACTGGTGCAACGCGGGGTGCGTTGCATTCAAATCTATCACGGCGGGGATGCAGATGATTGGGATTCCCACGGGGACAACGACAAACAGCAGGGGAAAAGGATGGCGGAGGTGGATCGGGGATGTGCCGCTCTTCTCAAGGATCTGAGACGTCTGGGGATGCTGGACGATACGCTTGTGATCTGGGGCGGCGAATTTGGCCGGACACCGACCACCGAGGGGAAAAGTGGTCGGGATCATAATCCCTACGGTTATTCCGTTTGGCTGGCGGGCGGGGGAGTCAAGGGCGGCATCACGTACGGTGCCACGGATGACTTTGGGTTCAGAGCCGTGGAGAAGCCAGTCCACATGCACGACCTCAACGCGACGATTCTCCATCAATTCGGTTTGGAGCACGAAAAACTGACCTGGCGCCAGCAGGGCCGCGACTATCGTCTTACCGACGTCCTAGGAAACGTCGTGAAGTCCATCCTCTCATAGGTCCACGGCGACGGTTCATACATCAACCACTTGGATGTCCGTGTCTTTCAACAGGCGAAGGGCGCCTGTTTTGCAGGGCAACGCGGCGTCCTTCAACGTCTGGGGCGCTCCCGAATCGAGGCGCGGTGATCTTAAAAAAACTCGGGTTTCTGGAGGGGCGTCATTTATAGCAGCTCTGAGAACGAGCCGGTGCTATCCGAGAAAGAAGGGACCTCCGCCCCCATTTTTTGGGCTACCGTGAGCAACAAGTTGGAAAGAGGGGGATGTTTTTCCGGATCGTGGGCGATGTGCTGGCCGTGTTTGAGCCCCCAAGCAGCTCCCCCCGCAACAAGCAGGGGGAGGTTTTTCGGCGAATGTTCCCCGCGTAGGCCGCTATTCATTCCGGAGCCGTAAACGATCATGGTGTGCTCAAGCAGGGATTTTCCGCATTCTTCCGTTGCTTTCAGGAACGACATGAAGCGCGAGAGCTTGGAGAGGTAACCACGGTCGACTGCCGCGATTTTTTTGAGCGTTTCCGGATCGCCCCCGTGATGTGAAAGTTCGTGGACGTTTTCGCCCCCGATGCCCAGGCCGCCGGCTTCGCGGGCCCACTCAAAAGTAATGACCCGTGTGGTATCCGTGAGAAAGGCGAGATAAGAAATTTCGAGCATGACGTCGAGCCACATCGGGCGGTCATGTGCGTCTCCGGCCTTTGAGTTGAGTTGCAGTCCGGTGGGGTCAACTTGTGGTTTTGGGACATCGATCCAGCTCACTTGCCGTTGCACGCGCAATTCCGTCTCGCGAACCGAGGCGAGGTATTCTGCGAGTTTGATCTGATCGTTACGCCCCAGCTTTCTTTCGAGGGCCTTTGCGTCGCCGATGATGTTGTCCAGAACGCTCTTTTTTTCGGCGTAACGCCTGAGTGTGGCTTCTCGGGAAGCCAAGTCATCGGGAACGAAGAGCCGTTCGAAGAGGCGTTGAGGGTTATTTTCAGCGGGTAGGGGAGTGCCGTTTCTGTCAAAAGCGAGGGTGTGACTGTGAAGGGCGGCGCCAGTTCCGGACTGGTCGCTAATTTCGAGTGAAGGGAAGCGCGTTTGTTGGCCGATCCTTTCCGTGATGAGCTGATCGACGGAAATTGTATTGGTGTAATCCTTGCCGGGAATCCCGCGTAGATTGGCTCCGGTTAACCAAGTGTCGCCTCCCGAATGGCCACCCTCGCTGTGCGGATGCCCGAGTCCGGAGAGCACGCTAAAGTCGGCTTGATGCTCTTTCAATGTTTCCAGCGTTGGCGAGAGCGAATAGTTTTTGCCTTGGGTGGAGGGGACCCATTCCGCAATGTTTACCCCGTTTGAGATGTAACAAAAAATTGCACGGGGAGTGGGTTGAGTCCCGGATTTTGGAACTGGCTTATACGTGGAAGGCGCGGCTTGTACGGAGCGCGGCAACATGGCCTCCATAAACGGTAAGGCGAGGGAAACTCCCAAACCCCGTAGAACGGTGCGGCGAGGCAGAGGCGAAAAAAACAACGGGTTCATGGCGATTATTTGGAGATAAAGGCTTCGGAGGTTGCGATCGAATTGAGGAGTGAGCGCAGTGAATAGCGTTCAGCTTTCATTTTCTCGACAAAGTCACGGATGGTCGGGCGGTCCGAAAATCCAAGCTCGCGGCCCAGTGCATAAGTTGTGAGCTGGCTGGCAAGCGCGTTTAAAAAGAGGTCCTCCTTTTTGAGCAACTGTTCCTGGAGACCTTCGACTCCCTTGAACTCTGTGCCGTCAGGCATTTTTGCGGAGGGATCAATTATGGGGTCATTTTTATCAATCCGCCCGTTATACCCGTGGCCTTCTTGATCGCGCCATTCGCCAGCGGCATTGAAGTTTTCAAGAGCCAGGCCAAGTGGGTCGATTTTATCATGGCACCGCGCGCAGGATGCGGATTCACGGTGAATGGCGAGGCGTTGTCGGACCGTAGCCTTGTCGATCCCGGGGACTTTCGACTGTATTTCACCGACATTGGCGACCGGCAGTCCGGGATCGGTGCCGAGCAACGTCTTGAGGACCCAGACCCCGCGGGTGACAGGGGAAGTCCGGGTGCCATTGGACGTGATGCTATGAATGGAGGCTTGGGTGATGAGTCCTCCGCGGTGCGAATTCTCAGGTGCGGGTACATTTCGAATCGCGTCACCCTTGACATCAGGAATCCCGTAAAAACGGGCAAGCCGTTCGTTGATCGTGAGAAAGTCGCTTTTTATAAAACTACGGGCATCGAGATCTTTTTGTAGGATCTCTTGGAAAAAGCCCACGGTTTCTTGGACGATTGACGTTTCTAGGTGGCGATCATATTCGGGGTAAAGCGTTTTTGTCGGGGGATTGGCTCCAACCCTTCTGAGTCCGAGCCATTGGCCGGTGAAATTTTTAACAAAGGCGCTGCTCCTAGAGTCCGCTAGCATCCTTTTGATCTGCGCCCTGGTGACTTCGGGTTTTAGCAAGTCTCCTTTCGCCGCGAGCTCTGTGAGTTGGGCGTCAGGGGTCGAGGACCAGAGGAAATACGAGAGGCGGGACGCGAGTTCGTAGGGATTGAGGCGGCGCGGTTTGTCGGATGGCGCCTCGGGTTCGACGAGGAAAAGAAAATTGGGGGAGGCTAAGACTGCGGCGAGCGGCAGCTTGATGGCTTCGAGGAAGGATTGTTTGTCGGTGCGGGCATTGTCATAGAGGGCCATCTTGGAGTCGACCTCCGCAGATACGACTGGCCGGCGATAAGCGCGAGCCATGAAACGCGAAACCACTTCGCGTGCGTACAGCGCTTCGTTCTTTCCTTTATTCGGTGAATCAAAGAGCAGGGTCTGATGGCTGGCTGGAGGCCAGACTGGTAGGATCGGACCTTCAAGTTCAATCCAGTCGATCAAGAGCGTTGGACGGGCAAAAGCCTCCTGTGTTTGATAGGCGATATTTTCGAGGAACCTCGGAATTTCATAGGCGTAATCGAGGCCGATTCCAGCTTTCTGGGTGGTGAAATAGGCGCGGACCTCGTAACTGCTTGGATCTGAATCTGGGGCGTCTACATCCAGCTCACCAACCACCTTGGGTGTGCCTCCAAGGTTCTGTGTCAACTTCACGCGAGGCGGGCCGTAAGCATAATCGCGATGCGTCGAGAAGTGTTCTATGCCTGCGTCAAACCCGCGATCTGCGTAACTCTTTCCTTTCGGATTTTTTGCAATTTCATCGGCCCGCCTTTTTTCTAACATGGGCCTGACGGATGCGACCACTTCCTCGCGAGTAGGAACTTTTCCTGCAGCCCGAAAACGAATGATGTATTCGCCCGCAGTCGGCACGGTGAAATCGCGAAACCCAACTCCTTTATCCCAGGACGCATGATGGACGACGGTAAACCCATTTTCCGTGGGGTTGTTTCCGTGATTGAGCAAAATCTTTTGTTTGTCAATTTTGACCCGGTAGCGATCAGCCCCGAGGTTGTTATCTTCGGGCTCGAAACGCCATTTTATACCGCCGGGTTGCGGGCCTTCGATGAGCGCTCGGTCGAGAATCTGGCGGGCCGTCGCGTAGTACAAGTCCACCTGCATGGGAGAAATGGTGAGAGCATGGCCAATGTTGTCAAAACCACCCGCGGGCGGGTCTTCAGGGAATTTGTCTGCGGGATTAAAATCGAGCCCGACGAGATCACGAATGGTGTTGTTGTACTCTGCACGGTTGATGCGGCGGAGCACCACGCGGGTGGAGCGTTTAGCGATCTCTGCGCCTGAAAGTTCTCTTTCAAGCCAATCGGCAAAAGCTGTGGAAGCTTGTGGCGAAGGCTGTTTTTTTTCTTCTTCCGGCGGCATCTCGTGCCGATTGATGGAGTTTAGAACGTCGCCCCATTTTGCAGCCGTAGCGGGGTCGCCGAATTGCGAGGATAGGGTATCTAGGCGGAGTTTGCCTTTTTGTTTTTCAGGTCCGTGACAGGAGAGGCAGTTTTCCTTTAGAAAAGGGGTGGCGATTTTCGAAAAGGCGGGATTCAATTTTTGGGGAGCCTCAACCGCTGGGAGGGACAGACAAAAAATAGACGTCAGGGAAGCGCCGAAGACGAGTGGGCAGAGAAATCGAGTGCGCATCGAAAGCAAGGGGTAAGGCCTTAGTGATATCCGGTCGCCTTCCTTTTCCAAGACTGATTCTGAGGCAATTGGCAATCTATGCGCACAGTTCTGTGCGAATGTTCAAACGCCTGCAGCGGTGTCGCCCTGCGGGCGGTGTGTCTGCGGGATTCCTTGGGCAAGATCCTGATCAAATTCCGTTTCCGAGTTTCGACTTAGAGCTCTTTAATATTAGCTCAAGGCTAAGGGAACTTACGAAAATATACGCAGGTTTGTTGGCGATGGGTCTTGGACAGAAAGGCAGATGAGCGTTAAATGTTTTTCGTAGATGTGATCGAGGACCTCCCATGAATGTATCGCTTCCAGTGATGGCTTGTTTTTTTGTGAGCGCTGTCGCGTATGCTCAAGTTGTCGCTATCAAACCCACGGAGAAAGGCCTTAGGATCGAGGTCGATGGTGCTCTTTTCACGGAGTACGTTGTCAAAGACACGCAGCGGCCCTACTTTTATCCGGTGATTGGTCCAAACGGGGTGGGCGTCACGCGTGAATATCCAACACCTGCGGGCGAAAAATTTGACCATGTGCATCACAGTTCGGTTTGGTTTGGGCACGACGGTGTGAACGGCTTGAATTTCTGGGCCTTTCCGCCGAACTCTGGGCGTGTCGAACATACAGAGTTTCGAGACATTCACGCAGAGGCAAACAGGGCTTCGTTCTCCGCAAAGGCGAGATGGACGTCTGCGAAAGGCGAGACAGTGTTAAGCGATGAGCGTCGTTTTGTGATCGTAGCCTTGCCGGATGGGGCGCGGCAGATCGATTTAACTTTTACGTTCATTGCGAGTGCGGGGGACGTCAGTTTTCGCGAGACGAAAGAAGGAGCCATGGGCATACGTGTGGCGCCTTCTATTGCGATGCCAGGACACAAGTACAGCGCCGACGAGGGGCGGGGTCATATTCTAACCAGCACGGGAAAACGCGATACGGAGGCATGGGGAACCCGGGGAAATTGGGTGTCTTACTATGGGCCAGATTCGAGCGGGGGCGTGGTTTCTATCACGATGATGGATCATCCGTTGAACTTGAATCATCCGACGTGGTGGCATGTTCGCGACTACGGATTGTTTGCGGCGAATCCCTTTGGGAAATCCGATTTTGAGGCATCTCGCGAGGCTCAAAAGCAGCAGGCAACCGCGGTGGAAAAGGGTGTCGATAAGGTGAGTCACACGATCACTTCAGGTGCTTCTTTGACCCAACGCTATCGGATTCTCATTGAGAAGGGCGAGCCCGCTCCGACTAAGATAGATAGGGTTTTCGACGCATATTCTGCGGCACGGTAATTAGAAATGGTCTCGCTTTGTGAGGGCACCGCGTTTGCAGCCACACGTTCCATGAACTGCCCATGATCAATACGCTGCCGGCTTAAAATGATGGTCCGTTTCGCGCCATTTCCGAAGGCCGCGCGTGCGGTGTCTTCGTGGGGCGCACTGAAGTTCTTTCAAGTTTTCGGGATCTCGCGTAATTCGACAACCTCATGTCATCTCTCTCTTTCGCCGCTTTTTTCCTTGTTCCGATCGCCGCTCTCCACGCTGATAGCCCCATCAAATGGGATCTCAGCACGCTTTCCAAAGCCCCGTCCACTGAGGCCGCCAAGGAAGCCAACGTCGACGGCCTCCAAAGCCTCTACGTCGAAGGGCTGCCCTACCAAGGCAAACCCACTCGTTTTTTCGCTTATCTCGGCTTCCCTAAAAACGGTTCGGGGAAATTCCCGGCAGTCGTGCTGGCTCATGGCGGAGGCGGAAGCGCGTTTGCCGAATGGGTCAAATATTGGAATTCCAAAGGATATGCCGCGATTGCGCTGGATAACGAGGGGCAGATTCCGCTCAAAACCGAGGTCAACGCGAACACTCCCCAGATAGCACCCCATTGGATCACCATCAATAGCCTGAACCTCTCGTGGCAGGGCGGCCCGCAACGCTACGGCACTTTCGCCGATTTCTCCGTCCCTCTCGAAGACCAGTGGATGTACCACGCCGTCGCCAACACCATACGCGCCGTCTCTCTGCTCGCCGCTCGCCCCGAAATCGACGCCAGTCGTATCGGAATCGTCGGCATCTCCTGGGGTTCCGTGATCTGCAGCACTGTTGCCGGCGTCGACGAACGTCTCGCGTTTGTCGTTCCCCAATACATCGGCGGGCACCTCGATATGGGCAACGTCTGGTCCGGGTACATGAACGACAACCCGGCTACAAAACTCTGGGATCCGGCCAATTTTTATCCCAATCCAAAGTCCAAGGCTCAGTGGCTCTGGATTAACGGTATCAATGATAAATACGGCGTCCCCACCATGACCACGCGTTCATGGAAGGAGACCGGGCCAAATTCATGGATGAGCCTTCTGCCCACTCAAGGCCACGGCCATCAGTGGAAAGAAACAGGCAAACAGGCCGTCTCGGAAATCTACGCCTTCGCGGACAGCGTCACCCGCGGCACCGCGCCGCTGGCAAGAATTACCAAAACCACGCTCGGCAAAGGTGAGCTCACGTTGAACTGGAAAAACGTTACACCCCTCGCCAAAGCCCAGATCTGTTTTACAACCGACCCCATCCCTCCCATCACCGTCTCAGGCGAACCCCGTAAAGATTGGGAACACGTCAAATATATCGTATCCGATCTGCAAGTTCCGATCCCGACGCCTTGGGCGGATGGCACTCAGCAGGCGAGTTTCCCCTTACCCGCAGGGTTTGTAGCAGGATTTATCAACCTCGTTGATGAACGTGGACTTTCCGTATCGAGCGAATTCCAGCAAGCCCAACCATGACCGGCACGGCCGAGTCCCCAGTTGAAACCGCCCCGCGAACGCCGCGCTCCGAAAGCACTAAAATTCGCGTTCCCTTGCTTACGATGCACAGCACAGGCACATCGGGCTAACCAGATCCCCTCCGATCCACCACACAGAGAGCCTGGTTTTTCCGCCGACTCACCCAAACATGCGGCAGACGCTTCAGAGAGCGGGTGCTAAACCTCAAACGGTGGGACTTCCGTGCGGGCAGATCCTACTGCCTCTCCAAAACCCAGATGTTGCGATACAGCACGCGGCGTCCGAAGGCTTCAAACCAAATTGGACCATCGGACGTTTCTGGGCCTTTGAAGCCGTGGGGCGTGGGGCCGTTGACCTCTTGCCTCTCGACAGTTTTGTGACCGTTCAAATCTACCGAGAGCTCCGCCTTCGACGTTTTCTTTCCATTGGCGTCGAAACGAGGTGCCGTGAATTCGATGTCGAGCGTCTGCCACACCAGGGGCGGCAGGCACGAGTTCGGCACTTTGCTTGGGTAGGTAAAAACGCTTCCACAGACGCGCGGCGCGTTGGTGTTCTTCGCCACCGGAAACTTCGATGAGGTGCTCCTCTCATCGAGCAACCTGCCGCGGTGAGGGCTCGTCGCTCCGGATAGATCAAAGTCGAAGCCAAAGCTATCGCCGATCGCGACTTCGTACCGCGAGAGCATGTAGATCCCCGCATCCGCGCGGCGCCACGGTATGTTCTGCGGTTCCCAGTCCGTCATGAACTCCACATGCAACCGATAGTCTCGGAATTGCCGCTTTGTGACGGCTCCCGCGAGCATGTGTCCTTCAAACATCGTCGGTGCGGTCATGCCTTCAATGTCTTTGCGCTCTTCGAATGCGTCCATGTTGGGAGACGCTCCGCCAAACAATACGATCGCTCCTGCAGGCGGTTGCTGACCGAGCGTTGCGCTCTTACGCTCGACTCGCTGCAAACGAATCAGTCGCCCACCGCGCTTCAGTGTCAGTCCGTTCTCATCCAGAACCGCGCTGACTCCCTCGTCTGTCGGCGAACGAAACTCCGCTCGACCATCCGACAACACGCCGCTCTCCAGCAGGCCATAGGTCTCCCCATTCCAACCCTCGCCCGGCAATCCGCCGTCGAGGACCAACGCATGAAAGGACTTCCCGCCGCGTGCCACCACTTGAGCACCTACCGACTTCTCACCATCCTTGCCGACGTATTCACCCTGAAACTTCAGCTCGACTCCGATTGCCTGAGCATCGAAGAGCTTCTTGGTGGCCGCCTCAGTCTCTGGGGTCAACGTCTGCGCTGGGGCCACTCCAGTCCCCGCCAGGACCGCGCACATTGTTAAAATAGTGAATACGTTTTTCATTGAATGATAGGGGGCTGGATTTTCAGCGGGATCGGATCTGAGCTGGGAGGATAGTGACGTCGTTTTGGATTCTGCGCGGTAGTCGGTTCAGGCTACATCGAGCCCGGCGATTGTCTGTCTTTGCTTGTGCCGAATTTCTCGGTTTCGACGCCGACGTGTTGCAGCGTCTGGCCCCAAAGGTTGCAGAGTGGCGGCGGGCTTTTGGATCGTGGGCGACCTCCGCAGGAGTGACGACGACGAAGAGGCTGCGGAATAACGAAAATTCAACAGCAGCGGCTATTTTTGCAAAAAATCGACCCTGTCCTTCGTCAGCTCGCTTAATCTGCCGCCGGCAGAATAATGTCTTTTCAATTTCGTAGTTTGGGATCAACCGGTTTTCCGTCGGCGGAATCGACGAGACGCGCCGTGACGAAAACCATCGTGTGCTTGGTGACGTTTTCCGTCTTTGTGGTGACGCGCCCTGCCGAGCGATCTTCGGTGGTTTGCTTCGCGGAGTGGGCAGGAAATCCGAGGACGACGGTTTGCCCAGGAGTGATACTGACATTCGCAGTCAATTTTCGCTCATGGAAAATAGGTTGGTTTACCCCGCTAGCGTGCTTGAGATAGCCCTCAAATTCTGAGATCTGCGTTGAGAGATCCAAATCTATCTGATCCGCTCCAGAGACCTTAGAAAGCAGCGTAAGCTTTATCCCGAGGTTCTTTGTGGAGGCCTTGTCTTCAGCGTCCTTGTACGCGAATTCGCGACCGATTTCGATCTTGCCCGCCTGGCCGGATCGACAGGTCACCCGTGGTGCCGCTAGCACGTCCACCCCTTTGGCGCCTCCGAGCTTCTTCATGAATGCGCTAAATTGAATATCGTCGAGCATTCCTATGACGTTTGATGAAACCGGAGTGATAGCGAAAGGCGTCAGCAATGTCTTGGCTTCCTCACTGAATTCGATGAAATGCGCCTCAATCAGGACTTGTGGCGCATTGGTGTCCGCCGGGGCGGCTTTGGTAACGCCGAGAAAGGTGAGGAGCGCGATGCTGATGCTGAGCGTGCTTTTCATGGTTGGATGCTGGGTTGGTTCTTTTGCGATGAATTGAATGCGTGAACGAAGTGCGGCGCCGCGCTGGAAGATGCCCACGAAGCCGAGGCTGAGTTCGTCATAACCGAAGGCGCTCTCCACCTTAAGAAGAGTGTGTCCGTAGGCGACACGCCCCGGCCGCGGTTCCTGTTGGAGCACTTCATCGTCGCAGGCTGACTCTCGGTCCAGTCGCGCTTTGAAGAAGGCAAACCAGAGCATCGGATTGAACCAATGCAGGGACAAAAGCACGCAAAGCAACGCGTTGAGCGGGAGATCGCCGCGCTTGATGTGGGTGAGTTCATGCCTGAGCACAAACTGCAATTCCCTGACAGTGAGAGTTCCCTCGATGTTGACTGGGAGAAGGAGCATGGGATGCAGCAACCCTGTGACGGCAGGCGTGCGGATCTCCCTGGCCATGCAGACGCGCGGAGTCCGGCGAAGGCCGACATCGCGTGCCAACGCGGCGATTTCGTTTAACAACGCATCACTTGCCGGGACCTGGCTGCGTCTGAAACGCCGTAGCGTCTGTACGAACGCTCCAAGCTGAAACAACGCAATCCCTGCGGAACCGATGAGCCACGCCAAGGGAATCATCTGTTGCAATGAACTGAAGACGGCCCACCGAAAGTCTGCGACAACCAAAGCGTTTACGCCCAAAACGCGAGGGGGCTCAATGGTCACGGGCGCAGCCAGAGGAGCCTGCAATGATCGGATGATGGAATGAACACTCCAATGGCTTTCCGGAAAACTCGGCGCCAGCAGTACCACGAAGACTGGGATCCACATTGCATACCGCCAGCGCGCAGGCACGCGGTATTGCAGCAGAAACTGAATGATCAACACCGCGGCCGTGAGCAATGAGGCACGAGCGCTGGCCGCGAGGAGCCAGTCCACGAAGAGCGTCAAAAAGTTCATGGCAGGTCAGGGTTTCAAAGATTGATCGAGAATTCCCTTCAGCTCACGAATCTCCGCCGCAGTCAGCTTGCTGTTCTGCGCAAAGTGGACGAGCAGCGGTTTTGCCGCGCCGCCGAAAATGCGCTGCATGAAGGACTCGCTCTCCCTCCGGACGCAGGTGTCGCGTTTCACCGCGGGCTCAAAGGTGCGCGTGCCGGATGCGTTCTCACCCGTTTTGATCGCGCCCTTGGCGAGTAGGCGTGTCAAAAGGGTGCGCACGGTGTTTTCAGCCCAGTTCATACTCGGGCGCAGGGTTTTGGTTAGCTCGGATGCAGTCTGAGGAGAAGACACCCATAGAGCTTCCAATAGGGTCCACTCGGATTCGGAAATGTCGGGTGGCGAAGGCATGATAGATATTCCCTCAAGATCACTACGGATGTAGTGGGTTGACAACTACAAATGTAGGGAATTATGATTAAAGGTGTTGGCGCCAGCAAGAGCGTCAACTTTGTGCGTCGGTACCAGTCCTCAATCTGCGAATCAATCCGTTCATGAATGCTCCATCCAGCACGTTCATTCTTATTTTCTCCGTGACTTTGTCCTGCGGAGTTTTAGCTCAGGATACAAATTCCCCCTCTTTACCGAGGGCGAAGGAGGCGGCAGAAGGGGTAAAGTCAACCATGATATCAGAACACAGCCAACCCACAGCCTGAGGAAAACGAGTTCCTGAAGGTAATTTCACAGAGAGACAACGGCGAAATTTGAGTGGGGGCAATTGCAGCTTTTACGGGCGGAATTTTTTTCTCAGATGGATGCTGTCCCAT
>QQND01000010.1 GCA_003402745.1 Verrucomicrobiota bacterium | reverse complement strand
CGGAGGCAGAGAAGGCGTCGGAGGCAAAGACGGCGTCGGAGGCAAAGACGGCGTCGGGGGCAGAGGAGGCGTCGGAGGCAGAGACGGCGTTGGAGGCAGAGGAGGCGTCGGAGGTAGCGAGGGCGTCGGAGGCAGAGAGGGAGTCGGAGGCAGAGACGGCGTTGGAGGCAGCGACGGCAGCGGGGAAGGCAGTTCTGGAATCGGCGGCAGTTCGGGAAGAGTGGCGATCGCGAAATTCAAAATGCCAGTCGCACAGAGGGCGATTAATCCGAAAAACAGGGGAGAACCGGACCGATTGAAGTAAGAAACGATTGCCTTCATAAGGGGAGATTAACAGGACGTCTCTTTTCTATCTAAAATTGCCTAACGTGAGCAAGTAGATTAAGGCTCAAGAGCGCCTAGATTCCATTTGCAAATGCCGCCTAATGAAGAAACAAAAGCTTGGGGGAAGTCCTCAGCACTCTTGCTTGCTGTTATCTTAGCTTACGCCGCCCTGGTTTTTTTCAATTTAGGATCCTGGGTGTCCCCCCAGACGTTGTGGGCGCCTCCTCCGAAGGCCAAAGCCGTTTTCGACCTCGGATCTGAAAAAAAATTAGGGAAGCTCTCTTTCTTTTATGGGTTGGGTACCGGAACCTTCAGCGTCGAATGGTCCGTCGATGGCGAAGACTGGGTCCCTGCCCCGCCCATTGTGAACGAGGACCGCTTTGCAGAGTTGCGTTGGAGATCCGTTTCGCTGGAAACCGAAGCCCGTTACCTTCGACTGCAACTCCTAAAGGGAAACCTCGAGCTCCTAGAATTGCATCTGGACTCGATTGCCGCTCCCCGATTGATGGACGGGGAAAGTGCGGCAACCCGCCTGTTTGACGAGCCAGAAACATTCGCCCCCGGCGCCTCGTTTTATGACGGCATGTATTTTGACGAGATTTATCATGCAAAAAGCGGGTGGGAGATCGCTCGCGGAATTGACGCAACCGAAAACAGCCACCCGCCCCTTGGAAAAATCTTAATGGCCGCGAGCATTCGCTGCTTCGGGATGACGCCGTTTGGATACCGCTTTGTGGGCGCTTTTTTCAGCGTGCTCATGCTGGCGCTTGTATTCGGACTCGCCAAGCGTCTGACACTCAGAGAAGACCTTGCGCATGCAGCAACCATTTTTTTTGCGCTAGATTTCATGCATTTCACCCAGGCCCGGATGGCCACCCTCGATACGATCGTGGTCCTATTTATCCTGGCGGCATACTATTTCCTCCTCCGCTATTTGCAGGCTCCCGAGGCACCGGCGAACCGCACAAACGCGGATCTCTGCCTTGTCTTGAGCGGTTTTTCCATCGGTCTGGGCATTGCCACAAAATGGAATGCGATCTATGCCGCGGGTGGAATGGTTGCCTTTTACTTGGTCCATTGGTGGAGTCGCGTCTCGAGACCCACGGTTCGCGATATAATGCTGGCATTCGTCACCTTCGTCGCGCTGCCCATCAGTCTTTACATCCTGAGTTTTGTTCCCTTCCTGATGCTGCCGGGCAAAACGTTCTCCGAGGCGTTCCATAACCAGGGGCGGATGTGGGCCTTTCATAGCGGGATTACCGCCACCCACCCCTACAGCTCCTTCTGGTTCGAGTGGCCGCTGTTGAAAAAGCCGATTTGGTATTTTAGAAACATCACGCTTCCTCCGAATCAAATTTCCAGCATCCAGTGCTTTGGAAACCCCATTATCTGGTCCCTCGGGTGTCTATCAATTCTCTCCCTGGCCGCCAGACTGGCCTGGACTGCATTCAAGCCCGCGGCCCGCCCAGTTCAAAGAATGACTCCGCCGCCGCCCCGTTCGAAGCGCGCCGAACGCCGTGCGCGCAAGGGCGCCCACACATGCGTGGAACAAGCCCCACCACCTGCCGCCGCCATAAATCCCGCCACCGCCGCCTCCCCCCAGTCGAAATGGACGGTCCAGCATTCCGGACATTTCGTTTTATGGGCCGCGCTGGCGCAATACGTGCCCTGGGCGATTATTCCCAGAAAGCTGCTCTTTATTTACCATTTCTATGCAACCATCCCGTTTTTGGTGCTTGCCTTGGTTTTGGAGCTTCAATCCCAAGCCGACCAACGCCCAAATTTGCGCCACTTTCACTGGTGGGTAGGGGGGGCAGCAGCGCTCTGCTTTTTAGCCTGCTTCCCGATCTTAAGCGGCGCAGTGGTGAGCCGGGAATGGGGAATTCTCCTGAGAAATGTGTTCCACACTATTTATTTATAATACCATCTCTTTTAGGTTTATGGCTGATTCAAAGAGCTCAGAACCTTCGAGAGAAGGACCAGTTTTCTTCACGATTTGGTATCATTCCTGACAATTCGTTTTTTACGCCGCGAGAGGTGCAGGCTAAAGAAAAATCCAGCCCGAGCGGTCGCATCGATGCCAAACGCGCCAGATTGGCAAAGCCCGCCCCAGCGTATCAAGCCCACGGCCTGACCCCGGCGTCTGCCTCGGCAATGCGGACCGCGGGCCGCAACACGCTAGCCGGAGCCTACATCCGCTCGAGCATTGCGCGCATAGCATCAAAACGGCTCTTGGCCGACTCCACGCTAACCTGCACATTCTGCATCTGCATGAGCGACTTCATCTCCACGTACTCGAGGGGAAGTTCCTTGGCAAAGGAACTAATATTGCAGGGCGTCAGGCTCCCAAACTTGAGCCGCTGTTGGCACCAGGTGATACACAGCGTCTTTTTTGCTCGCGTGATTCCTACATAAAGCAGGCGCCTTTCTTCGTCCACAGTGCCCTCCATTTTGGATCGGTCATGAGGAATAACACCCTCCTCCAGCCCCGCCATGTAGACATGAGGAAACTCCAAACCCTTGGCTGCATGCAGAGTGATGAGCCACACGCCACTTCCCTTCTCTTCGTCATCCTCCTCCCGCTCCTGACGCAACATCATTTCATCGAGGAACCCCCGCAACCCGTCTGAAGAACGCGTTCCAAACTCCTCAAAGGATTTGAGCATTTCACGCACGTTATTTTCCCTTGAAAGGCCCTCCTCCGGCGTCTTGCAGGTGCGCCGCAAATCCACAAGGTACTCCACCTCCTCCACCAGTTCCCTGAGGATTGCGGGCTGGTCCGCCAGGGGCTGGTTGAGGCGGGTTTCGTACCCATCAATCAGGGCGTTGAACTGCACGACGGCGGTTTTGCCCCGAGTGCTGAGCCCGCTTTGAAAAACGGGGTCCTGCAGCGCGTTCCAAACGCTGCAATGATTCATCGTGCTGTGTTCGATCGCCTTGCCCACAACGGCGTCGCTCATTCCGCGGGCCGGTGTGTTGATGATCCGCAGCAGGGATACATCGTCATCGGTATTGAGCACGCAACTGGCGTAGGCGAGGAGGTCCTTAATTTCACGGCGGTCAAAGAAGCTTTTGCCGCCCACCACTTTATACGGAATCTTGAGCTGCCTAAGATACTGTTCGACAAGACGCACTTGCGAATTCATCCGGAAGAGAACGGCAAAATCCTCCCACTTTGCCCCCTCGGTGATCTGCTTGCTTTGGATCTCATCTCCAATGAACTGCGCCTCCTGACGGTCGTCGGGCATGGCAACCACGCGGACCTTCTCTCCCCCGTCCTGGTCACTCCAGAGGTTCTTGACGCGTCGCCGAGGGTTGTTCCGGATGAGCGTGTTGGCAGCCTGCAGAATGGTGTTTGTGGAGCGGTAATTTTGCTCCAGTTTCACGACGGTTGGATTTGGAAAGTGAGCCTCAAACTCCAGAATATTGCTCACTTCAGCGCCGCGCCAACCATAGATGGACTGGTCATCGTCTCCCACCACAGCCACGTTCTGGCGCTCGTCCGCAAGCAGGCTGATGAGCCGCAACTGCAGTTTATTGGTGTCCTGGAATTCGTCGACCATCAGATAACGGAACCGCTCACTCCACTGATCACGCACGTTCTTGTGTTCCTCAAGCAATTGGACAGCGAGCAGCAGCAGGTCGTCGAAGTCCACTGCGTTGAGCGACTTCAAGTCCGCCTGGTAGCGGGCGAAAACAGCCCCGGCGAGCGTCTTTTCCTCGCCCGGCCCGGGCTCCCGCCACCCGTTGTTTTTCGCTTTCGAGATCAGATTCTTGGCGAGATACGGATCCAGTTTTTCGTCCTGCGCGGCAGTGCGGGTGATGATTTTTTTGATCAATCCTAGCTGGTCTCCTTCGTCGTAGATGGAAAAGTTTTTCTTGTAGCCGAGATGTTCGATTCCGGCGCGCAAGATCCGCATGCAGAGCGCATGAAAGGTGCTCATGAGCACTTTGGAGGCGTGTTCTTTCGCCACCATCGCGGCCAGACGCTCCCGCATTTCGTTGGCCGCCTTGTTTGTGAAGGTGACGGCAAGAATACTGGAGGGTGCAACTCCCTCCGCTATCATGTGGGCCACGCGGCAGGTGATCACCCGCGTCTTACCCGTGCCCGCCCCCGCAAGGATCAGGAGCGGTCCCTCGGTGGTAAGGACTGCCTTTTGCTGTTCAGGGTTGAGATCAAAAAGTCGGAAGCCAGCCATGGGGGGCACAGCAAACCCCCAGCGGACCTATTTTTCAATCTGAACACCAAACTTTCGCTAGATTATAGCAGATCCAAAGCAATTCCGAGTGCAAAAAGCCCGCCTAGACTTCCTTCCCTGCCACACTTGTCCATCGTTTCTTGGCCCTCCACAAGCTCACCCCACGCTCACCCCACGCTCACCCCACGCTCACCAGAGAGGAACTCAAGGGAGCGCGGACGCCGCTGTTGCGCGCAATCCAACCGCCGCCCAATACCGCGTCGCCAAGGTAGCAAACGGCCGCCTGGCCGGGCGTCACCGCGCGCTGAGGAGAATGCAGGCGCACGAGCGCCTTGCCCCCGGGCAAAGGGTGCACCGTGGCGTCCGCCCCGGGGTGGGCATAACGAATTTTCACGTTGCACTCAAAATCTCCGCCGCACGCCGCGGCGTCCATATTCCAGTGGCAATGGTCCATTTCAAAAGCGTCGACCACCAAGTCTTCGGCCTCCCCAACCACCACGCTGCGGGTGTCGGGGTCGATATCGATCACGTACATGGGTTTTGGAGAACCACCGGGGAGTCCTTTCCTCTGGCCTATGGTAAACATTTCGATGCCTTCGTGGTCGGCGAGGCGGTTGCCACTTTTGTCAAAAATCCCACCGGGAAGAAACTGGTCGGTGCCAAGGTGCCCCTTAAGGAATGCTTTGTAATCATTCCCAGGAACAAAACAGATCTCCTGACTGTCCACCTTGTCGGCGGTCTTGAGCCCCAACTTCCGAGCAATCGCCCGAATCTCCTGCTTTTCCATCCCTCCCAAAGGGAACAAGGAGCGGCGCAGTTGCTCCTGGCGCAGGCTGAACAGGAAATAGCTCTGATCTTTGCGCGGGTCGCGCCCCTTGCGCAGGACTGAACGTTCCGCAAGATGGTCCACCATCGCGTAGTGACCCGTGGCAATGTACTCCGCGCCGATGGCCTTGGCCTTGGCCCAAAGATTCCCAAACTTCACCTTTTCGTTGCACATCACGCAGGGGTTCGGAGTGCGTCCCGCCTGATATTCAGCGGTGAAATAATCAATCACCTGCTTCTCAAAAGCCTCTGCCTCGTCCACCACGTAATGCGCCACACCCAGGGCGTGGGCGACGCCCCTGGCATCGGCAATCGCCTGAGGCCCGCAGCACTTGTCCTCCGCCCTCGACATGCAATCTTGGGGCCACACCTTCATCGTCACCCCGACCACTTCATAACCCTGCTCCTTCAAAAGCCACACGGCCACCGATGAATCCACACCGCCGCTCATCCCCACAAGGACACGCGGACGTGCAGGGACACTCGGACGCGCAGTGGGTTCTTGTGAGACGGATCCAGAATAGAGCGGTGTGGTCATAAACCAAAAAATGCGGGAAAATGCGGGAAAATGCGGGAAAATGCGGGAGAGGCGGTGTCCGAAAAGATGCGCGTGCGCTGCGTAAAGGGAGAAACTAGCCCCGCACCGGAGGATACCACACATACAGCATCAGATACACCAAAACTCCCGTCACCGAAACATACAACCAGACGGGTGCCGTTATTTTGGCCCAGCGTTTATGAATCTCGTAGCGCCCTTTCATTGCAGACACAACGGTGAGCGCTACAAGAGGCAGAACAAGAACGGCCAAGGGGATATGCGTCAGCAGGATGAAGTAATACAGAGTCCGCGGCCACCCAAGATGGGTGAACTTCGTCACCGCGACCACATTGAAGTGATAGATCAGATAACTCGTCAGAAACGCCGCAGAAACCGCGATCGCTCCTGCCATTAAAACGCGGTGCAAACGCGTGAAGCCTAATTTTATAGCAAGCAGACCGGCGACAATGAAAACGGTTGCGGACGCATTCAAGGTCGCGTTAAGCAGCGGCAGATTTTGAACGTTCATTTGATTTCCTCCAAAAGCTTGCGAATCCCCTCCCCTAGCCGCACCGAAGCCTCATTGCCCTCCTCGCCGACCCCTTCATAAAAACCCCGCACCCAGCCCGAACCATCGACCAACACCAGTCGTGTGCTGTGGGTGACCGGTTCCACGCCGCCTTCCGTCCGGGTCAGGGAAAGTTTGAACCCCTGATTCGCCAAAGAAAAAATCGCGCTTGTTTGGCCCGTCAAAAACAACCACCGAGAATCGGCATTGAACTTTTCAGCGTATTTCTTGAGCACGGCTGGCTGATCTTTTTCCGGGTCACTGGAGATAGAAAGAAAACCAATCCGGTTTTCACCGGAAAAGGAGCGGTGCACCTCACTCAAGCGACTTGTTAGCGCGGGGCACGGGCCGGGACAACTGGTGTAGAAAAAGTCCACGACCCATATTTTCCCAAGCATCTGCGCGCTGTTAAAAACACGAGACTCCTGATCCACAAGTTCAAACGCAGGGACTGGCCAGAAACGTTTGAGTGCGTTACCCAGTCCCTCCGCGTCGGACACTTGAGCAACAATCGCTGCACCACCGCGTGAGGGCGGTTTACATCCCGTCAATGCAGCAACGGACAGGGTTATTAAAAAAAAGAGATGCATCAGAAACTAAAACCTCCGAGTAACGGCCAGCAAACTGAGGATCAGCGGCAGGTAGATGATCGACATAAAAAATAAACGTCTCGCACTCACCCTCGAACGTTCCACCAAAAACACCACCGACGCCCCACAAAAAAGCACGTCCAATATAATAGCGCCAATCCTATAAAGAGCAGATCCGCACCCGTTGAATATCGGGACCAGTGTCACCAGGGCGAGCAAGACGGCAAAAACCAGGGCCTGAATTGCTGTGGCAAGCCCGTCTTCGTCATCCGCTTTCAGCATGACAAAGCCCGCCTGCCTGTACTCTTCCCTGTACATCCAAGCGATTGCCAGAAAGTGAGGCATCTGCCAGCAAAACAGAATACCAAAAAGCACCCACGCGAGCCATTTTTCTTCGGAACCCGTGGCCGCCCACCCTATCACGGGAGGCAGCGCACCCGACACTGCCCCTACGAGCACGCACCATGCACTGTGACGCTTCAGCGGAGTGTAAAGCGCCAGATAAACAACAATGGTCGCAATCGCAAACCACGCCGCTGGCTCGGGAAGCTTCATCCAAAGCGTACCAACCCCGAGGATCCCCAAGACCACGCCGACACAAAGTCCGCGCGCCCGGCTCCATCGGCCCGTTGCAAGAGGCCGGTCCTTCGTCCGTTCCATCAACTGGTCCACGTTGGATTCCATCCATTGGTTCAATGCGCCTGCCGATGCCGCAGCCAGAGATGTCCCGAGGATCGCAAACAACAAATCAAAAATAGTCGCAGAATCTCGCGCGCCTACGGCAAAACCAATTCCTGTTGTAAAAACAACCAAAAGACTAAGCCGCGCCTTCGTAAGCGTTGCGAAATCGGCAGCAAAACTCACCTTTTTCACAGTTGCCACTCGAGGCGGGTCGCTCTCACCTTTCATCAGACACCTTCCTCCCGGAGTCGTCCCAACCCGCATTCGTATGAACCCATAAAGCCGCCAAACTCGCGAGCAACGCGGCGCCAAGCACGACGTGCAGCGTCGCCAGCGTCTTCGGCTTCTGATGAACCACCACGAGCACACCCAAAACAGCTTGCAGAACAATTAAAACACCGCACCAAAGCGCGCGTACATTCATCAAGGACCCCCACGGAAAAGTGCGCATCGTCTTGAGCACTGCAGTCAAAACAATGACTGACACAAACAATGCGCCCACACGCGTGTGGGAAAAATTAAGATCGGTGTACACATTGTGAACCGACGGCAGCCAACCGCCCTCAGGATTCGCCGCTGGAAACGTCGGGATCGCCAGCCCAGCACCCAAATGCCGCATCGAGGCGCCAATCACAAGCTGGCCATAGACCGCACACACCGCAAAACCCGCCCAAGAATGAGGTACCCCGGGAGCCGGCGGCACCCTTACCCCTCCAGACTGAACGTGACCTTGACCCAAAAGCCCGAGGCGCACGGTCAACACAGCAAGGACCGTAAGAAAGCCCTGGGCGACGCACGCGTGAAGCACTCTTAAAACGACCGCCACGTCGACAGCACCGGCCGTTTCACGGGTTACCCGAAGCCCGCCAAGAGTGGCCTGGCAGCACACCAAAATGAATGCCGCGACAGCCAGTCCGCGCTCTACCCGCCCAGTACTAGAACGTTGACCCCCGATTAGAAACAGGCACGCCAAAAAGGCCAAAGCTGCAGGCCAGATGCCCAAATGCGCACGCATTGAAGCAGGAGCGCCAAACCTACCTCCGAGCCAGGCAGACACTCCGGAGACCACAACCGCCACCAAAAGCGCGCGCATGTTCCCCCAAACTCCCGCACACAAAACACCCACAACAACCCCCACACACGCCGCAAAAACACGGTGCCCGTGCTCAAGGCGCACAGGGAAATCCGACCACCATCCCTCGGGGTTAAGACTCCCAAAACTCAGGGGCCAGTCGGGAACAGCCATGCCGGCTTGCCAACTGGTCACCAAGCCGCCGATGAAAATCAGGCAGAAAACCAGCGTGACAGCTACGCGAGCCGTCCAAATGAGTTGTTTAATCTTCAAAAGAATCGTTCAGAATCCTTCGGGAACCAAAAAAGTTTCATCCGCTGGAATCCGGAAGTCCAATCCCCGTGGCTCTCTGGGCCACAGGGGCGAGCACCACTACTTGGCTACAGCACCAGCCGGGTGTTGCATCTGGTTTAACTCCTTCAGGAAAGCGTCAAACTCGTCCTGCTTCTCAACGATAATGTGGGAGCGCATCGCGTAATGCCCGGCGCCGCACAACTGGGCGCAAACAATCTCATACTTCCCGAGTTTGACCGGACGAAACCAGAGCGGAACCTTCGAGCCAGGGATTGCGTCCTGAGCAATCCTCATGTGGGGAACGGATACCGCATGGATCACGTCTTTAGAGCTCACCTCCAACACCACAGGTTGCTGGTTGATCACATGGAGTTCGTTCTTGGACACAATATCATCTTTGCCTGCCTCGTCTTCCGGATCGAGACCCAGAGGATTGCTGGAACTCACGAACCTTGCACCCTGTTTGCCGAAAACTCCGTCCGGACCTGCGTAATGAAAATTCCAAGCATACTGCTCCCCGATTGCACGGACGCGCATTGCCTCAGACTGGTCCGGAACATCGAGAACGCGTTTTCCCCAGAGAGGGACCGCAAACCCGAGGAGGAGGGAAGCTTCAATCATAATCACCGCAAACTCCGCGTGCGTGGACGCGTGGCTGCGAACCCCATGATAATCCGCCTTCGGATGTTTGCTCTGGTTGAACTTGTACAAGGCCACCAGAAAAAAGGTTCCCCAACCAACAAACAACACGAGCATGAACCAGTGGCATATCTCAAGCATATGCTCCACAGCCCTACCGTGTTCCGAGGCATTTGGGACGATCCCCATCAACTTGTTAAGCATATATTTATTTCAGTTGGGAGCCGGACATGGCTCTGGCGAGTTCAGCGTGCGGGGGAAGCGGCAAACGACCACGTTTAACCACACTGTAGCCCGCCATAACAATCAAGCCCAACACGGAACCGAGAACGCCGAGCATCACGAAAATCGCTCCATTGGCAGCCTCCCCGATCGTCCCATTAGACCCCATGCATACAGTGCAAGCCCTGGCCGAAACCGGTGCAAAGATAACAAGCAACAAAAGCCAGGAGAAACAATACAGTGACTTTTTCATGTGATAATCGACTTAGACTTGTTCACAAATGACACCCCATACCCAACCATTAAAAGGGCAGCCACACAGCACCCCCAGCCCAGGCCGTCAGACGCTCCAGTCTTGAACGCCCAAATGCCCATTCCCGCAGAAAACAGAATAGATACGAGGATGAAAAACAGATGAAACGCTTTTAGGGACATTGTTTAGTGGGTTGAATAAGACGTTCCCATGATGGGATCCGAATGCGCCAAGAAGGTCAGGAAGAAAAGACCCATTGCAAAAATGCATGTCATGATGAGAAAGCGCCAAATCGTCATCTTCTCACCCTTGAGATGCATGAAGATCGCCGCCACCATCGAAGCCTTGATCGTCGCAACAATCATCCCGACGATGATGTTCATGCTGCGAGAACCAAAGTCCACATAGGAAAGGCCCACGGTGATTCCCGTAAGAACCAACAAACCCACGCCCACCTTCACGTAGGCACCCAGGTGCGCGGCGATATGGGCGGCTTCGGCTGCCTGATCAGCAGCGGCGTGATCGCCGTGCGAGGTCGCCTGTGTTGCAGGAACGTGCGAAGGAGAAGCGCTCATGACTAGAGAAGGTAAAAAATAGGAAACACAAAGATCCAAACGAGGTCGACGAAATGCCAGAAAAGCCCAGCGATTTCGACACGGTTGGCTAAATGTTCGGGGTTGGTCTTGTAAAGCTTCGTGCCCCCCGGAAACGGGAGCCACAGATAAAGAAACACCAAAATCCCACCGAGGACGTGTAATCCGTGGAGGCCAGTGATTAGGAAATAAGTGGCGAAGTAGGTGCTGTGCCTGGGAGCAAAGACACTCGCTGATTCGACGTCGGCCGCACTAATCACGGCAAGTTTGGTGCTCATCGGAACCGGCCAAAAGTGAGGCCTGTCATTCTCCTTGTCCGAAGGATTCGCATTCACTGCGTCCACCTGAATCACGTAATCATTCTCAGCGGGAGTTACGGCATCGTGCCTTCCTGTTTCGTGAGCAAAATGTTCAGCGTTGTGTTCTGCCTGATGCGAGTAGCTTGAGCCTTTCGGCGCATCAAGCAAGTGGCCTGAAATCTCCCAACGCGGATTCTGTCCCGCATCCTGAAGATGTTTGTTTCCAAGAAACTCCTCATACTTGGAAGCGGCATCCTTTCTAATAAATACCCCGAAATGATTAAACTTTGCAGGCCATTCATAACTGAGTTTAACGGTAAGGAATATCAACCCGCAGATGATAGTCACAAGCATATACAACTTGTACTTCCCCAGTTGGCGCATTTTCAGCGCCGCCCACGCCATGACCACCGTGATCGAAGAAACAATGAGAATGGCCGTGTTCATCGTCCCCACGGGCACGTTTAAGAGACCTGAGGGCCAATATCCAGGCTCAGCACCGATCCGCAAAAAGATGTATGCCGAAAACAGGCCGCCAAAGAGCATCACTTCGGAAGCCAGGAACAACCAAATTCCAAGTTTCGCGCTGTAAAGACCAGTGTCGGGACGCGCCGAAACCGTATGCGGAACCTCTGCGTCAGTGAAAAACGGGAAATACTTTGTGATTAGATTAGACATAGATGCCTTTTAAAAAACGGTCCTCGCGCCCCATTTGGACAAGATAACCAAGAGGCGCGTGACATACCTAGTCACGCTGGGACTGGGGGTGAAAGTCGGAAGAGTGCCCAGGCACGCTGTATTCATAAGGCCCGCGAAACACTTCTACAGGCTTATCAAAATTGCCGTGCGGGGGAGGAGTTGGGGTGTCCCAATCAATCGTCGTCGCATCCCATGGATTGCGTCCGACCTTTTTACCGATTCTCCAGCTTGTGAAAAAATTGAAGATGAAAACCAACTGGAAAAGCGCCAGCAGACCCGCCGAAACCGTCATCACCTTATTCCAGTGAAGCACCGGACCCGCGAGCTGCTCGTACGTCACGCCACCATCATACCAGCGGCGGTGCACGCCTGCCATCCCTTGCAAGAACATCGGGAAAAACAATCCGTTGATGAAGACTAGGGAGCCCCAAAAGTGGACCTTTCCAAGAAATTCGCTCATTTTCCGCCCTGTCACCTTGGGATACCAGAAGTACACTCCAGCAAAGAGGCCAAAGATCGTACCGGGAGCCACCACGTAATGAAAGTGACCGATGACATAATACGTGTCGTGAAGAAACAGATCCACGGCATTGAAGGCCAGAGGAATCCCGGTCAACCCACCAAGTCCAAACATGGGAAGAAAAGCCGTTGCGAACAACATTGGCGTGTTAAAACGGATCGACCCGCCCCAAAGAGACAGCAGGAGGGCGGTGAGCAGGATCACAGAGGGAACTGAGATCATGATCGTTGTCACTTGGAAAAACGCGGCAACTTTCGCGCCCATTCCCGTCATATACATGTGATGGGCCCACACGATGAAGGAAAGGAACCCAAGGGTGAACACGGAATACACCATGGCCTTGTAACCATAGAGAGGCTTTCTCGTATTGTTCGCAACGATTTCGGAGACAATACCAATGGCAGGCAGAATCAGGACATACACCTCAGGATGCGCGAGAAACCAAAACAAGTGTTGCCAAAGAATAGGACTGCCACCACCGGACCAAGTCTGCGCAACGGTTTGGCCCACCATCAGTCCGGTAGGCATGAAAAAACTCGTCCCCAGAACACGGTCCGTCAACTGCATGAATCCGGCAGCTTCAAGCGGGGGAAATGCGAGCACCAAAAGAAATGCAGTCACGAATTGCGCCCATACGAAAAAAGGCAACCGCATCCACGTTAAACCTGGAGCCCGCAACTGAATGATCGTCGTGATAAAGTTAATCGAACCGAGCAAAGAACCTGTGATGTTGAACACCATCGCAATCAGCCAGACCGTTTGACCGTTGAGCCAAAGACTCCCGCTCTCCAAGTCTGCAATCCCAGCCAAAGGCGGATAGGCCGTCCACCCAGACTTTGCAGCGCTCCCTTTGACGAAAAAACTGCCCGTCATAATCACACAACTCGTGAAGAAACACCAGAAGCTCGCCATGTTCAACTTCGGGAAAGCCATGTCGGGAGCGCCAATCTGCAGGGGCACGACATAGTTTCCAAAACCAGCCACGGCAACAGGCACCACCCCGAAAAACACCATGATAGTTCCGTGCATTGCCCCGAAAACGTTGTAGCCTGCCGCCGTCAGCGCGCCGGAATCTGTCATGACGGTTTCGCCAAAAACACTGCGCAAAAAAGCGCCAACCACAGGCACCGCAGCGCCCGGGTTCGCAAGCTGCCAACGCATCACGAGCATCAGCAAAAAGCCGAAAAACAAGAAGCTCAGCCCCGTGATCCCGTACTGCAACCCAATCACCTTGTGGTCCGTAGAGAAAACATATTTCTGCCAGAACCCAAGCTCATGGTGGTGGTGATCGCCGTGGGGTTCCGTTCCCCCATGGTGCCCTACATCTGCGGTAGCGATGCTCGACATAAATTCAGTCTATTTGCAGGTTTGAGAACTAACGAGTTGCAGCATCTTTCCTTAGAAAGCCGGCTGTTCTAATGTTATCGAAAAAAACTTTCCGCTCTAGCACATTTTACTTGGACGCCGCACCTTCCGGCCACGCCTTGAGGTCAGCTTCCAACCAGGAAGTCTTACGGTCAGTAAACTTTGCACGTGCAGCTTTAACAACCTCGGGGGAGACTGCTGGGTAAGTGTTTCCAAAACTGCCCCGGACATACGTGATTGCCGCCGCAATTTTCTCGTCTGTGAGAAGCGCTTCCTGAGGAGGCATCATATTATTGTAAGTCATCCCATTCACTGTTATTGGACCCATAACTCCCTTGAGAATCATCGCAGCGAAACGCTCCGGAGAGCCAGATACATACTCAGTTTGAATCACTGGAGGAAAGACAGGGGGAAGTCCAGCCCCTGTGGGTTGATGACAGGCCACGCACAGCTGCATGTACACCGTCTTTCCAAGCTCCATCTGGTCCTGAGCGCTGGACGACTGGATCAAAACAACCGAAAAAAGTGCAAACAATTTCTTCATAAATAATCAAAAAAACTACTCTGGAAACGCCTTCAACTCCGCCTCCGTCCACCCCGTTGGTCTGGAACCATACTTCTTTCGGGCCTCAGCCACCTGCTCCACGGTCACCGGGCTCGCCCCTTCGCCAAAGGCTGATCTCACGTAGGAAACAACCTGGGAAATCTTAGTGTCCGTAAGGACCGCGCCTTGAGCAGGCATCATATTGTTATAAGGCTTGCCGTCGACAATGATCGGCCCCATGACGCCGTTCAAAACAATCGCCGCCATGCGCTCAGGACTTCCCTTGACGTACTCGGAATTCACAAGCGGAGGAAATACAGGGAAAAGCCCCAACCCCGTAGGCTGATGGCAGGCCACGCAAATCGCCATGTACTGTGCCTTCCCCGCTTCAATGTCAACGCTTGCAGCGGCCCCCTTAGGCGCGGTGGATACACCAGCCTCCGCGCCCGCGCCTTTCACACCCTGTGCCTCGGCGGCGCCTTCGATTGCTGCGTCTGCGGGGATCGCTAAGAGCTCGGCTTCCGTCCACGGAGCGGAACGGTCAGCTAGTTGCTTTTTGAGAGCAGCAACCTTGGCCTCAGAAATTTCCGGGGCATTGTTACCCCATGTAGCACGGACATAGGAAGCAACAGCTGCGATTTTCCGATCAGACAAAGCCTTTTCCCAAGCCGGCATCGCCCCGTTGTAAGTCGCTCCTGCAACCTTGATCGGACCTCCCAAACCCTTGAGGAGAATCGCAATCAACCTCTTTTCAGAACCGATCACATATTCTGTTCCAACAATTGTAGGAAACTGCCCGGCGATTCCCAGTCCACTCGCCTGATGGCAGGGTTGGCAGTTTGAGTAGATGGCCTTCCCCTGCTCGACAAGGGAAAGTTCAACGGGAGCTTGTGCCGACGTTGCCGCGCCAGGTTTCCTCGAGGACAGCAAATCAGGCGTGGATTCGCTTTCGTTAAACACAGCCCCCTGAAAGCCCCCGTGGTAAATACCAAGGTAAACGCCTGCAAAACAGATGATGCCAGCGAACACAAGAAGAAGCGCTGGCGGTAAGGACTGGTTGCCCTCCGTGGGATCAGGAAGCTCCCGCTTCGCAGACGCTGTGACCTTGTGCGCGTCATGGGAGTCGGCGGAATTTTTGGGATCGGAATGATTGGACATCGTTGAAAGAGGGCTTTCGGGCTCTGCCTACGGTTACTTCTTAACAGGAGCAGCGACGGCAATGACGCCTGCCTCCTTCAAGGGTGAAGAGCGGTTTAGCGAGGCAAGATAGGAGACCAAGGCCTTCGCATCAGCCGAAGGGACAATCTCAAAACCGGCCTTCGGCGCGAGGTTTGCCGGGAGAACAAGGGCGTCCGTCGAGGGGTGGCCAGAAATCTTCCTTTCCTCAAAAAGATACGCGTACGAGGGCATGTTTGAGTCCTTAACCACCGCTTTTGGATAATACAGGTGCTTCAACTGCCAGGCCCTATCTCTTTTCTCAGGTCGAAGCGTGTCGTTTTCCGGCTCATTCCTCCACTTCTCGGAGCCCACGTTCGTGAGGTCCGGGCCGATGCGCGACGCGCCCAACACAGGAGGCGCTTCAAATATATAATCCCGTGCAACGGTGCGACGGACACCCCATCCACGATCTATATCCGCAGATTCGTTGCCCCTTACGACCTGGGAATGGCAAGATTGACAGCCTTGGGCGATGTAAACTTCGCGGCCGGTTGCAGCATTTCCACCTTGAGCCACGGGATATACGTCCGTAATCAGGCCATCCTCGTCCTTGAAGGAAGGAACTAGGGCGCCAAGCTGACTATGCGGAGCATACACAGCGATGCCGAAGGAAACCGCGAAGCACGCAAGTAAACTGGGGAAAAAAAATCCAGAACGACTCATGATTGGTTCAGGTAGAGGATCAGTGCTCGTTGTGAGACTGTAGAAGGGTCGCTTCTCCAGCAGGCTGGCCAATGCGGGCCGCCATCAAAAGGAAATGCATTGTGAAGAGAAAATACCCCCCTAACAGGAGGACGAACGATAAAGTGTGCCCCCAAAAATATGAGGAGCCCAATTCGATCACTTGAGAAAACGTGGAATCACCGTCGACGAGAGCCGACCCCGAAGCGAGGCCACTGAGGATCAGCATGGCAGCCCCCATGCAGGAGCCATATGCGGAACCCAGGAAGTGCAAGGAAATCAGACTGGAGGAGAGCCATTCACAACCGGAAAGGCGTGGCATGATATAGTAGATCGCCCCGAAAAGCACCATGGTCGCAGAGCCCTTCAACAAGAGGGTTCGAACTCCGACATCGAATAAGGTGAAATGCACTGCGTAATCGACAGAGCGCAAAGCCGAAATTGCAAGCAACACAGAAGTCACCCCCAGTACAGCCAGTCCAAAGAAGACAAAATTCATGGACGGTGAGGAAGGAGTCACCTCCGATCCGCGCGCCGTCGCGAAGAGATTATAAATGGCACCCAAAACCGGAACTAAAAGCAATATGCTTGCTGAGGCCGAGACCGAAGCCAGCCAAAGGGGGATCGGCCCCCCGGATAAACGGGAAGCAGAAATGAGCCCAGCAGTGAGGAAATACATCCAGAACAGAGCCCGCCCCATCGGCCCGGAAAACACCGGTCTTCCCGTGACCTTTGGAACAAGAAAATACGCGATCCCTAAAACCACGGGAACAATCCAGAGCCAGAGCACACCACTCGCCAACCAAGATGCCGTCAACTGCTGGACGACGCCCGTCACGCTCTGGGAGGCGATGAGAAGGTTTCCCGTGAACAAACTCCAGCCCAACCAAGCCACCCCACCGCTAACAAACATCAATCCCAAGCCAGGACTGCCATCGCTACGATAAGTGACTGCAAGCCAAATAGAAATAGCACAAAGGCCGGCAAACATTAGAACAAACGCAGCCAAAGGAAACTCAAGACCGTTGAAGGGACGCAAACTTCCAAGCAGTAGCGAGCACACGCCAATGAAAACTCCCCCATTCCACAGGAGGGCTCCGAAGGAGACAAGAGAGGTTCCGGGCGCCGCACGACCGGAAAGACGGGCGACCATCCATACGACCACTCCAAGGCAAGCGGTCGAGCACCAACCGTAAACGAAAGCTGCCTCAGAAGCTGGTGCGAGGCGCCCAAAAGTCAGGAAGGACCAATTTAGAAACCCAGGGAAATGAAGTTTCACCGCGAGCACTGCCGCGAAGAGAGTGCCAATGAGCAACCAGAGCAGACCGGAGAAAAAAAGGCCGACAACAACAGGCCGCACAGAAGCGTCTATCGCCGAGCGAACCGGTGCCATTTTGAAGGCGTCTTGGTCGGGAAGGGAATGGAGAGATTGTCCTGCAGCTTCAGTCATGGGTCAGGAAGTCTACGCGTTTCAAAGCTTGCTTTTTAATTTAGTTACCACCACCCGGAGCGGGTGCCGGAGCGGGTGCCGGAGCGGGTGCCGGAGCGGGTGCCGGAGCGGGTGCCGGAGCGGGTGCCGGAGCGGGTGCGGAGCCTAAAGTTGGGAACTGAACCGTACTAGCTCCTCCGGGCGCCGAAGGCATCGCGGGAGCGTCTCCGGGCGGAACTGCCAGAGGTGGCTCGACCTTGATCGCAGAAGCCCCAGTTTTCTTAGCTCTAAGCTCCTTGATTGCGAGTTCGGACGACACCGTTATCGGGGCATTCACTGTTCCCGAGGCCTTGTCTGCCCACTCGAGGGTTCCCAGCTTTGCAGCCTCATCGGCGTTGATTTTCTTACGAACTTCCAAGCGGCGCTCTCCACGCTTTGCCTCGACATCCAATTCCGGAGAAATGGAACGCGTAAGAAGCAACGTAGTAAAGACAACCGCTCCCAGGCTGAGGGCGGCCCAAAGGAAGTTTCCGGGAGAAAAGCCTGAAGATTCGTGGGGCTGACTCATGGATTAATTGTGAAGGTTGACCGATCCTGCGAGACGCGGGTCTCGCTTGGGGAACAGGCATGAGGCTGAAAGACGACGGAAATACAATCCTGCGGCCGCACCTCCCACCGCGATTAAGGATGCCAAGTCGAAGATGCTCGCAGATATCCCGGTCTGGTGAAAGGAAGGCAGGACAATGACGTAAATGTCTAAGATCTGCATCAGAATCATCCAAGCTGCGACGCCGCACAGGACCTTCGGACGCTTCTTGGTGGACTGGAACAGTAAAAAAGGGAAAGGGATAAAAAAACGCCCAGCAACCAGAAACGTACTTAGATAATGCCAGCTCTCAGTATTACGAATTTTGAAATAAATCGTCTCTTCGGGGATGTTCGCGTACCAAATAAGCATGTACTGACTATACCCAATGTACGCCCAAAACACGGTGAAGGTCAGCATGAATTTACCCATCACATGATAGTGCTCCAAGCTGACGGCCTTCAAATACCCCGCATTTTTGAGGCCCGTCACGATCAAAACCAAGAGGGCCATGGAGCTGCCCGCCGCACCCGCGAAGATGTAGACGCCCCACATAGTCGAAAACCAGTTGTAGTCCAGTCCCATCAGCCAGTCCACCGCAGCAAATGTAAGACACACACCGAAGACTGGAAGTCCGACAATTGCGGCGTTCCGCATGGCATAAGTGTGCATCGCAAGCCCGTCTGCATCTTGCGCTATCGAGCGGCGCGCTAAAACGGTTGCAACCCCGCCCAAACCCACGAAAAACAGGATGTAACGAACCGTGAAGAAAGTGTGATTTAAGTAGGCGGCTTTAGCGTCGAGAAGCGGATCCACCCCGGGAGCCTTGTCCCACCATTTCCAAAGAATTGGAGCGCAAAAAATCAGCAGGGGTAGGAAAAAAACGGACAGAGCAGGCAAGATACCCGCGACGTTCTCCATCTGCCGGCGCACCAAAATTCCCCACTCGGAGTCAGTAGCGTGATGGAGTATGGTCCAAAAAAGTGCACCCGCGCACAGCGTGAACACCAACACAAACCCAAAAAGCCAGGAAAACGCAAACTGCTCTCTTGATACAAGTAAGCCGTAAACGCTTACAAGCAAACCAATTGCAGAGATAGCAAAACTCAGGGAAGAGAGCTTTTTACCCGCCGCAGGATCAAACTGTTCTGCGGTTAAATTGGAGGTTTCCGTGGAGTGGCTCATTACTTCTTTTCCAATTGGGCCTTCACTTCGGGTGAAAGCAGTTCGACTTTTACGGACTGCCCCTTCTGTAGAGCCCGAACGTAGGATACGATCGCCCACCGGTCTTCGGTTGCGATGCTCGGCCCATACGCTCCCATTGTATTTTTACCGTTCGTGATCGTCGCGTAAATCTGGCCATCCGGTTGTGACTTGATTCGGTCATCGATGAGAGAGGCAACTGTCGCGAGCCCGTAGGCCTTCGTTATCCCGTTACCGCTTCCGGAACGGTCATGACAGACGGCACAAAATATCTCGTACCGTTCGCGCCCACGCTGAAGAAACTTCTCGTTCACTTCCAAAGGAATTCCGTCGCCGTAAAACTCGCCCATCACCCCAGTTTCAACGTAGGTGGGTTCGCTCGTAAAGGTAGAGCTCGTATTGACGTTGTTAACCCCCGTCTGCAGATATCTTCCAGGGAGATTGTAGCCCGCGGGAATGGTCCCGGGAATCAGGGGATGATCGCCACGATTGTCGGCGAAAAACGCGCTTCCGTGCTGAGTGATCACCTTGGGTTGGTGCTTCATGTCTGGGGTAATCTGCAGCGGCGTTCCCGTGAACTTCTGACCGCGAAAACCCGCTAGCGAGACCACGCTGGCGACCACCAAAACAAAAAGGAAAAGAAAAACGCGCACCATATTAGTCGTGAATCAAAGTGACGTTCCTAGCCCCGATTTCCTCGAGAAGAGCCTTCGTTCGGGACTCAGAAAACTTAATATCCCGGGCTTCAATTACCATTAAAAAACCATCGTCTGTAAACCGTTTAAAACGATCCCAATTGAATACCGGGTGATGTAATCGAGGCAGCGAATTCATCGCAAACATGGCTCCTACTGCCGTGAATGCGGAGAAGAGAACCGTCAGCTCGAAAATAATCGGGAAGAAGGCGGGGAGAGTCGCCCAGGTGTAAGGCTTCCCGTGGACAATCATTGGATATATAAAAAGAGAAGGAATCGAAACAAGAGAAATCCCGGTCAAAAAACCGAGAAACCCCCCGACGAAAACAAACGCACTCAGCTTTGACTTCCCCAGTCCCATGGCCTTGTCCATACCATGGATTGGAAAGGGTGTGTGAACGTCCCAATGGGAGAAGCCGGTATCGCGAATTTTTTCAGCGGCGGCCATCAAAGCTGCGGCGCTTTCAAACTCGGCACCCAGGCCATACACTTTACGTGACTCAGACATGACGGGTCTAGTGCTTTGGATGGTGGTGAGGATCAGCCTCGGGAGTGACTCCCTTAACTTCGGAAATGGCGATCATGGGAAGGAAGCGCATGAAGAGGAGGAACAGGGTCAGAAAGATGCCAAACGTTCCCACAAAAGTGAGAATTTCCGTCGTCGAAGGCGAATAACGCCCCCAGGAGCTGGGCAGGAAATCCTGAGCCAGGGATGTGACGATGATTGTGAAGCGTTCAAACCACATTCCAACGTTTACGAACTGGCAAACGATGAACACAACGATGTAGTTGGTGCGCATCTTCTTGAACCAGAAAATCTGGGGCGATATCACGTTGCAAAACATCATGATCCAATAAGACCACTGATACCACCCCTTGCCGTCGAAATTGGCCCTTGCGGTGAAGAAGGTAAAACTTTCGAACTTATTCGCACCATACCAAGCGACGAACAACTCCATCAAATAAGCGTACCCCACAATGGAACCGGTAAGCAAAATGATCTTTGCCATCTTATCCACGTGGTTCCGCGTGATCATGTCGTTAATCTGAGGAAACAAACGTGAAGCGGGCAGCATGATCGTCAAAACCATCGCGAAACCGCCGAAAATTGCTCCTGCAACAAAGTAAGGAGGAAAAATCGTCGTGTGCCAGCCCGGCATGATAGACGTCGCAAAATCGAACGAGACAATCGAGTGTACGGATAACACTAGTGGAGTCGAAAGACCCGCCAGAAGCAGGTACGCCATCTCGTAGTGTCTCCACTGGCGATTCCCACCCCTCCAACCCAAAGCCAGTATGCCGTAAATAATCTGAGGCAGGCGACTTTTCGCCCGGTCCCGGAGCGTTGCCAAATCGGGGATCAGCCCCACGAACCAGAACAAAACAGAAACCGAAAAATACGTCGACACCGCGAATACGTCCCAAAGCAGAGGAGAGCGGAAATTCGGCCAGATTGCGTTCGTGTTTGGAATCGGAGCCAAGAACCAAGCATACCAGACACGACCGACGTGAATTGCAGGAAAAATCCCGGCACAAACGACGGCGAACAAAGTCATCGCTTCAGCGGCGCGGTTGATGGAGGTACGCCACTTCTGGCGGGTGAGGAAAAGGACTGCAGAAATAAGAGTTCCCGCATGGCCAATGCCGATCCAGAACACGAAATTCGTGATGTCCCAGGCCCAGCCGTTGGGATGATTTTCCCCCCACACACCGACTCCGTTAGAAATCTGATAGATGATACAGATCAGCCCCATCAGTGCGATTGGAGACGTGATGCAGATCGTCAGGAACCACCACTTTGGAGTGGTTGATTCCACGATGTTCGAAACATTCTCGGTCACCCAATGGATCGAGCGCTCATGGTCCACCAACGCCGGGCGCTGGAGTTCCGGCGGTGTTTCGAGTGTGACGCTTGATTTAGCCATTACGCATGTCCTCCATTCTGAGAGCTAGAATGCCCATGCGCATCTCCGTGACCATGCCCCCCTTTTGAGGCAGATCCGGCGCGTGAAGCGTCAGGCATTTTTGGGTTTGGATTGCGTATGCGCGCTAGATACCAAACGCGGTTTTCAGTGTTTAGGTAATCCAAAAGTCGATAACCGCGCTGGTCTTCCTTCAACTTGGCTATTCTACTTTCAGGATTACGAATGTCTCCGAATACGATTGCCTCAGTCGGGCACACTTGGGCGCAGGCAGAAGTAAAGCTATCAGCCGGAACCCGAGGCTGTACACCGCTGTCAGCCGCATGAACCTTGGCAGCGATCTTGGCTTCCTGCACGCGCTGGACACAGAAGGTGCATTTCTCCATCACGCCACGCATACGCACAGTGACATTCGGATTTTTCTGCATCTGGATCGAATCTGGAGTCCCCTTCTCGCTGATCAGATTCCAACGGTACAAATTTGTGATTGAACGCTGATTGTAATCGAAAAAGTTAAACCGGCGAACCTTGAACGGACAATTGTTTGCGCAGTACCGGGTCCCGATACAACGGTTGTACGCCATCACATTCAGACCATCTTCAGAATGAACCGTTGCGTTTACTGGACAAACCGTCTCACAGGGAGCGTTCTCGCAATGCTGGCACATCATTGGTTGACTCACCATTTCAGGTTCGTCTTCGTCTCCACCCTCGCTTGCAAAATAGCGGTCCGTCCGCATCCAGTGCATTTCACGCCCGTTGATTACCTGCTCTTTGCCTACGATCGGGATGTTGTTCTCTGCCTGGCAGGCCGTCATGCATGCAGAACAGCCAATGCAACTGTTTAAATCAACAGCCATTCCCCACCCATGAACGTCATCAAGCGGAGGATGCGTGTAGAGGGAAAAGTTGGTTGGGGCATGGGCATCGATACCCATCTTTTTAAAGAAATTTTTGTTTTCGGCGTTTTCAGTCCACTCCTGTGTTGTCGCCTGCCGGGTCAAATCAGCGCCTCGCCCTTCCAGCGCACCGTGTTCCTGCGTGATCGCGAGAGGGTGCCGTTTGCCTGTTTTCGAAACGGAAACACCGGTGACATAGCGACTGTTCGCGGTGGTCAAAAGCGGAAAAACATTAACACCCACGTTTTTGCCAATACTCCCGACCTCAGTTCGGCCATAACCGAGAGCGACCGATACGGAATTATCCGCATGTCCGGGCAACACTAATGCTGCAATCTCTATGCTTTTTTCCCCCACTGCTATACGAACCACATCGCCGGTATCCACACCCAATTTGCGGGCCGCAGCTGGGCTGATCAATGCCGCATTGTCCCAGGTCAGTTTGGTCACGGGATCCGGCAACTCCTGCAGCCAACCATTGTTGGCGTAGCGACCGTCGTCTACCTTGGAGTCCCCGATAAAGACTAACTCAAAATCATTTTCGCCAACCGACACCTGAGGCGACGCCGTAATGACCTTTTCGATATCTCCGCCGTTGAGGATTGGCGGCTGACTTTTATCAGAGATTACTGCAGCGAATCCGCTTTTCAAAGCCTTAGCCCAGGCTTTCGTGTAGTCACCGTTCGCTGCGGTCACCTCCGCAAAGGTGTCCCGCACCAAGGCGAGAGGATCAGGATCCACACCGGCGATCCGAGCGAGCAATTCATTAGAATTGATGCCACTGTAAAGTGGCATGATCACAGGCTGCCCCACGATGTAACTACCGTCAGAAGCAAAACTATCTTCCCATTGCTCAAGATAATGAGCCGCCGGGAGGTGCCATTGAGCCTTGGAAGACGTCTCGTTCTGATCGGAAGAGAGATGCACTACTGTCTGAGCTTTCGCCTGAGCTTCGGCCCAGTGCACATCAGCAGGAGCATTGAAAACGGGATTACCCCCTAAAATGAACAGGGCCTTTGTACCGCCCTTACGCAGTTCTTCGGCCAAGGCTGCAATCGAATCCGTGGGTGCAGAAACTGCCCTGCGAACCTCCAAAGTCTTTCCGAGCGCCCCGAGGGCCACGTTAACCGCCAGAGCCAGTGCTTGAACGGCAACAGGCTGCCTGTGGCCTGCAAGCACAAGAGATTTCCCTTTGTGCTCCCAGAGATCAGCCGCGCACTCTTCTACCCACTTATCCTTAAACTTCGTATCACCCGCTTTCAATCCACCAGCGAGGGCTGCGAGGGATTGATCTCCAGAAAGTTTCGAAACTTGCATCGCGAGCGCTTTTAGAAAAGCTCCCGCTCTGCTTGCCGCAAGGCGCAGGCGATGATCGGACATGCCTCCCGTAAGCGTGTAGCGGTTTTCCACCACATACAAACGATTCATTTTCGTCTTCGGACCTTCCACTTTCCTCCTCGCGGCAAATCCACGAACAGAAGAGATATCCCCTTCGACTCCCAAAATATCACGATCGACAGTCAAAAGAATGTCTGCGCGATCCAAACGATTCACAACCTCGCTACCTTTGCCAAAAGCAATACCGCTGGCCGCCAATTCCAGATCCTTGCCGTTGGGCTCGTAGGATGACCACTTTGCCTTGGGGAACTTCCGAAGAATGAGGCGCATCAACCGATCCCGCGTCGGAGAGACTGTCCCATCGGTGAGAAACGCCAACCCGGAGCCATCGCCGTTTTCCTTTAAAATAGTCCCAAGCTCTTTTTCAAAATCCGAAAACTCAGACTTTCTGCCACCGAACAGAACCTCCTTAGACCGCTGCGGATCGTAAAGATCCAAAACTGAGGACTGAGCCCAAACATCCGTCGTTCCCTTATTTACGGGGTGCAACGGGTTTCCTTCAATTTTCACAGGACGACCATCGAAGGTCGTTACAACCAGAGGCAACCCCCCGTTGCGTCCCGGCATCACGGAAGTGAAAAACAAGGCCTTGCCTGGCACAGACCATTCGACAGCCTTCGTAAACGGAACGAGATTCTTGAGCGGGCGCCGGCACGAGGTCAAACTCAAGCCCGCCAGCGCCACTGAAGCCCCCATGAACTGAAGGAATCCCCTGCGACTCACATCGTTTCCCTCCAACTCTGAGGCCCCCTGCGGAAACTCCCGTTGCATCCATTGGCGGAATTCAGGTGTATCCTGCAACTGGCCGAGCGAACGCCAGTAGCGCTTGCCTGTCTGGGATTCTGCGGGGTGTTGAAAAATGCGCTTGCTCATGTGGGTTAGCGATGGCAACCAGCGCAGTTCTTCACTGGCGGATTGATGTGCCACTGGTCTACCAAAGCTGCACCGATTTCGTGCTGCGTTTTCCCCTCGGAGGGCTTCCAGTCGAGGTTGGTGACTTCGGAGACAGGACGTAAGAATTCAGAGGGATTTCTGTGACAGGTCAAACACCAAGCCATCGAATGCGACTCGGCGTGATACACCTCGTCCATCTCATTGACTTTGCCATGACAACTCACACAGCTTACACCACGGTTCACATGCACGGAATGGTGGAAGTAAACGTGTTCAGGCGTCTTGTGTATCTGCACCCACTCCACAGGCTTTCCACTTTGCCACGAGTCTCGCACCGGTTGGAGCTTTGGATTTTCCCGCTGGATCTGGGAATGGCAATTCATACAGACCTGAGTCGTCGGAATGTTTGAGTAAGCCGACGTCTCAACAAAAGAATGGCAGTACCGGCAATCCATTCCGAGTTGCCCCGAGTGGATCTTGTGCGAGAAAGGAACCGGTTGCGAGGGTTGGTAACCCACCCGCATATACTCAGGGTTGAGATAATACCAGACGCCAGCACTGACTCCTCCACCGAGCACGAGGAGGCAGAAGATGATTTTGAAGGGGAGCCAGTTGCTCCAGCGTGGAAAGATGTTCGCCATGCGACGGTCGTGTTCTAAGCGTTAAAAAAGTGGAACAAAAGGGTGCGCCATACAGCTGAGTTAAAACGGAGGACCGATTAAACGCAGCGCGAGGAGGATAGGCAAGCGAGATTGTGAAATTTTTCACAAGCGCCACGGCTCTTTTCTCAGAGGCAGTTACGCTAACATATCCCAACGCGAATCCCGCACCAGGCAACTCAGACGCCTGATCCCGGCAGATGCGCCCTGCAATACTCGTTCCCGTCGCGTGCTATTCGAAACTCCATCTCCGGAGCCGTCACTTCGGTGCGGCCGCAGAGATGACAGGAGTGAAGCGTCTCAGCTCCATCTGCGGATTCCAAATATGCCGAACGCCTTTCCTCTTGCGCCTTTCTACGTTTCCGAGACTGAATCCAAGACGGGCCGAAGAAAACGAAAAAGTTAGTCAGTGCGGCAATGACACCCGCCCTGTAACCCCAGTCGGAAAGTAAAAAAGAGAGCACAAGCAGGAACGCGTCCAGCCACGCCAGCCACTTAATTTTGACTGGAATGACGAAAAAGAACAGCACTTTGAGTTCGGGATAAAAAGCAGCGAAAGCAAAAACTAGGGTGTTGTTGAGGAAGAAACCGCCCACGCTTTGTCCCGAAAGGAATGCCGCCACGTTAGTTCCGATCACCCCGATTAAGTAATACAGATTGAGTCGGAAAACTCCCATAGCCTGCTCCAAGCCATCGCCCAGCCAGACCAGAAACATCAGATAAAAAACTGCGGTGATCCAGGTGGGGAAAACACCCCCCAAGGAGGGGACGAAGACATGAGAAAACAGACGCCACACCTGTCCCTGCATGACAAGTGTAGGATCCATTTCGAGCATTTTTTCGAAGCCCGGCTTTATCTGGCAAAGGACGAAGGCCAATCCGTTTAGCAATGCCACGTAGCGTAGCAGGTGAGGTATGGCTAAGTGCCCTAGTCGGCGTTCGGTGGAGTCTATCCAGCTCATGGTTAAAAGTTTTTGTGCGGAAGCATTCCCTTTCGTTTCGGGTTTAGCACGTTCACCAAACATTTCTCGCGGGCTAAGCGCAAGCGCGCAGACCAGCGGCATTGACAGAAGTCTTCCGCTCCATAGCCTCCAAACCGCACATGCAAGCCTCTCTTAAACGCACTCCCCTCGCCCCTGTCCACGAAGCGCTAGGCGCTCGCATGATGGAATTCGGAGGATGGTGGATGCCGGTGCAGTACAAAGGCATTCTCGACGAACACAAGGCAGTCCGTTCGGCGGCAGGTCTTTTCGATATTTCCCACATGGGGCAGATCTTCGTAAGCGGGGGGGATGCCGGGGCGTGGCTAAATTCAATTCTTACAAACGATGTCAGCCTCCTCCAAGATGCCCAGGGCCAGTACACGTTGCTTCTAAATGAACAAGGCGGCGTGATTGACGACCTGATTATTTACCGCATCGAACCGGATTCGTATCTGTTGGTGGTCAATGCTTCCATGATTGAGACGGATTTCCAGTGGCTCAGATCAAAGACTTCTGGAAAAATCACCATTCTTAACCAAAGCGAACAATGGGCGGGACTTGCCCTCCAAGGCCCCGCAGCCGAGGGCATACTCGCGCGTCTGCTCGGCGATCAGATCCAACTCCCAGCCCGGAACGGTCTCCTCTCGCTATCCATCGCAAATGGCCCAGTCCTCATCGCGCGGACGGGGTACACGGGCGAAGATGGCTTTGAGTGGTTCTGCCCGGCTTCCGTGGCCGCGCTCTGGTGGGATAAAATCCTAGAAGCAGGACGCCCCGTCGGAATCCTACCCTGCGGGCTAGGCGCCCGAGACACCCTTCGCTTGGAAGCGGGATTTCCGCTTAACGGCGCCGATCTCTCTCCGACCCACTCCCCGCTAGAGGCTGGGCTTTCGTTTTTCGTCAAGTTCGACAAGGGAAATTTCATTGGCCGAGCCGCCCTCGATGCGCAGCGTTCTGGAGGATTGGAGAGAAAACTCGTCGCACTCCTCATGGGGGACAAAAGCCCTCCCCCCCGACCCCACTATGCAGTGTTTCACGCGGAGACTCCCGTGGGTGAGACCACCAGCGGCTCGCTTTCGCCGTCTTTGGGTGCAGGGTTGGCAATGGCCTACCTTCCCGCCCACATCGCCACTCTCGGAACGCTTGTGGAGGTGGAAATCCGAGGGAGGCGTTTTCCGGCGACGGTCGCAAAACGGCCTTTGTACCGCCGCCAGAAAACATCCGGCGCGCACTGAAACCAGCTGCTCTTAAGCGTCCCAAGATTTGATACAATTGTTATGAACGTTCCAACTGATCTCCTTTACGCAACTTCCCATGAATGGCTTCGTCAGAACGCCACACAAGCCACCGTTGGCATCACCGACCATGCCCAACATGAACTCAGCGACGTTATTTACGTAGAACTACCCACCGTCGGCACCAAGGTGGACGCCGGCCAACAAATTTGTGTGGTGGAATCCGTAAAGGCTGCGAGCGACATCTATTCTCCAGCCACCGGCGTTGTTTCCGAAGTAAACGAAGCCCTCACTCAAGATCCTGCCCTGCTCAACACGGACCCTTATGACAAGGGCTGGATTTTCAAACTGGAGCTCACCTCCGACGCCGATCTTTCCGCATTGAAGTCGCCCGAGCAGTACACAGCTCAGCTTGGGAATCTCTAAAAGCATTCTCTGGCTGCTCCTCCCGTGAACGCCCTTCCGCCCGCCCTCGCGGGGCGCGAACCCCGCCTCGTACTTGCTTCCAGTTCGCCACGCCGCCGAGACCTCCTTTCCAAACATGGTTTTGTTTTCGAAGTTCTCACCACGAGTGTGGAGGAACTTAAGGATCCTTCCTGCGGGCCGATCCCGCTTGTCCAGAAAAACGCCCAACTCAAGGCCTGGCCCGTAGCCAGCTTGCGACCAGATTGTGTTGTGATCGGAGCGGACACGGTAGTTGCCTTTGGCGATCAGATTTTGGGAAAACCAGCCGACCTGCTAGAAGCCGCTGAAATGCTGGAGCTCCTTAATGGACAAGAGCATGCCGTCCACACAGGCGTTTGTATCGTCCACGGCCTCAGCGGAAGGGAGGCCGTTTTTATCGAAACCACCCTCGTCCGGTTTCACAAACTTACGGTTCAAGAACGTTCCCTATATCACCAACGCATCGACCCCTTGGACAAGGCCGGCGCTTATGCAGCACAGGACGATCATGGCGACCTCATCGCCTCCACCACTGGATCCTTCAGCAACGTTGTAGGTCTTCCCATGGAGGCATTGAAAAAGCACCTCACAAGTTTTTTCTCGACCGCTACGCTCGACCCGAAAAATTAGCATCGAGACGTACACGGCACACACTTATTCGCCGTTGATATTAACCGTTTCGAAAATCAGGTTTGTCTGCAACGCGCTCTCTACATCGCTCAGTCTGTCCATGGCTCCTAGCAACATTGTCTGCTCAGCGTCCCAGCTCAAATCTGTCTCGAAGTCTTCAATCGCAGAGTCGTCACCAAAGAGACCGTAATTGCCGGCCATCAATTCCGGAGCACCATAAAGTGCCGCGTCGCCGCCGAGCTCCACGCGCCCGCACATCGTAAAACTGGTATGATGGGATGAGTGGTAGGCTACGGCCGAAAACTCACTCCGCTCGCTCACCGAAACGTCCTGCGTGGTAACGAACTCCGAACTCCACTTGTCGGTTTTTAAAACCCTTACCAAATGTGAGGAATCCATCGAGCGCAAGATCCACAATGCACTTCCGGGAGTCACGGCTGTCACATTACCCCTCTCATCCTTAGTCAGGATGCGCTCCAACACCCAGTACCCGGTGAGAGTTTTCGACCCATTGCTCGCCTTCGTCCAATAGACCCACCACCCCGCCGGCATAAACGCCGTCCCTGTGGCTCCTGCGTTCGACGTTTTTGGCACCGTCCCCCCAGCAAGAACGGTCGACTTTGCAGACGTTTCAACAAACCCTTCGCTGTTGGTGACCCGCACCTTGTACTCGCAACTCGCACTCCCTCTGACATCCCCAAGGCGTAGCACAGAACTCGTTGCTCCACTTACAGCCGTCCCATTCCTGTACCACTGGTAGGTTAGGGGGAGCCACGAGTCGGACCGCGCCACCACCGCAAAAACAGCCGCTACGGCGGAGATCCCGCTCGTGATCACGGCGGCGGACACCGGGTGCACCACAATTACCGGCACATGCTTCACCACTAAATCCACAGGCGCACTCGTGACTTCTTCACCGGTTGCGCTGTTTTTGGCCGTGATAGTATAGCGCCCCGCGTCCGCGGCCGTCGCAGGGTTGATCCGGTACTGCTCGTCCGTGGCGCCCTTGATGGACTGATAAACGCCTCCCACGAGATGGTTCCACTGCAGCGAGATCACCCCTGATCCGGTCACCTTCGCGACAAAGTTCACCCCTTCACCCAACTTCAATGTTCGTTGGGCCTTATTTTCCAAGCTCAGCGCCTCAATTTCCACGCCCAACGGTTCAAGCACATTAACCTTCGCAATTTTACTCATTTTGGAGCCCGACGCATTTGCGACACGCACTTGATAAACTCCTGAGTCCTTGCTCTGGACTCTGCCAATCCGCAGACGACCGGTGGTCGCGCCGCTCACCTCACTCGCGCCCCAGCCCACCAAACTTGTATCGCTGTCCACGAGAGCCGTCCCATCCTTAAACCACTGGTAACTGAGATTGCCACCACCGTACGCCCCAACACTCAGATTCAACTCACCCCCAGTTTGCAGCGAACTGCTCTGGGTGGGCTCCGTTTCAATGGATACCGGCGCCGCCACGCTCATATGCACCGTCCCGCTAGCGAGCCGAGCCGTCCCTTTGCTCACCACCACATAATAGTCCCCTTCACTTGCGGCACTCACCTCCCTGATGGTCATGACGGACGTATTTCCGCCCGATACGATGTCGGTGCTTGCAGAACTGCTGGATACCAATGGGGAGGAACCACTCATCCACTGATAAGTGTAATCCGAGGATGCATTGCGCATTTTCACCTCCAGCGTCACACCGTCCCCAAGATTGACGCTCCTAGGAATCAGAAGTGACTCGATTTTTGGATCCACCACCACGGTGAACGCCTGGCTGCACGCAAACGCCGCCCCGTTGTCCACAAGCAAATCGTAAACCCCGTCCGTATCGTTGGTCACCGTTGCGAGTTCATAAATCGAGGTATAGGCGGCCCCAAAAGAGGCACGTACCAACCGCTCCGTTTTCACCACGACGCCATTACGACGCCACTGGCAGTTGAGGCTGGTTGCCTGGCTCATGTCGGAAACGATCGCTTTCAGACAGGTCGTGCTCATTGAAGTGGGCGCCACATTCAGGCGCGTGACCGAAGAGTCTCCCGCATGAGGTTGCGTTGTGAACTGCACGTCCGTGGGAAGCGAGACTCGGAGTTGCGCAGGGCGGCTCTTCACAGTAGCACCGGAATCAGACATCACTGTCACCTGATAGAAATAGCCATCGTCCTCATGCGTGAGTCCCTTGAGCGTCAGGATAGGCTGGTCCAGTCCCACAACTTCTGAAGCTAAGCCGCTCTTGAATTGCGTCCACTCGTAATGGAGCCATCCCGCACCAGTGGCCTGCACTCGATAAGTCGCAGTACCACCTTCGGATGTGATCACGTCCGTGGGTTGTCCGTCTGCCGCAATCTGCGGCGCCCGGTTGATCGTCACCTGCACCCCAGCGCTAAGACTCAGGCCGTACGCATTGGATACAAGCAAATCGTACCGCCCCTCGTCGGCCGCAGTTACCGCAGAGCGGATTAGAGACACAGCGGTATTGGGGAGCGCCAGCAACTTGCCAGTATCCGGCAGCATAACTCCATCCTTGCGCCACTGATAACGCACCGTGCTTCCTGGAATATCACTCACAGTCATCGTGATCGAGAGAGAGGCACCTTCATTCAAGTTCACCACAGTTGAACTCGAAGGCTCCGCGATGGGCCGATTGTTCACTGTGATTCGGCCGATCTCACGCGGTGAAAGACTCAAGCCCGCAGCCACCGCACTGGTATGCGCCCCTCTGCCATCGACTTGAGAAAAGTTGTTCATCACCACAACTCCATAGCTGCCCGCATCAGCAGGGGTTCCCCCAAGAAGGCTCAACGTCGATACGCCAGGCACTGAATTGTCGATCTTCAGGCTCGCTCCGGAGGAAAGCTCAGTCGGCATCCAATCCGCTCCGTTTTTTTTGTACCACTTAAATACTGGCGAGTATCCCGTCGCACAAACTTTTAGCAGCAAAGAATCTCCAGCGCCCAAGCTCGTTGTGGTGAGCCTCGTGCCTGAAGCGAATGCCACAACATCGCGAACCGCTAGTTTAATAGGGAAGCTCTCCAATGGGCCATTCACCTCTCCGTATGCACGCACACGGTAGTGGGCTTCGTCCGTCTTCTTAACGGAATTAAATGTAAAGATGTCCGTGCTTTGGGTCTTTATTAGCGACCATACCCCAGTTGTCTTCGATTGCTTCCACAGCCCATACGACCCTCCCGTTTTCATTGACCCGGAGGCGATTACCCTCATCGTCACAGATGCCCCGGGATCCACCTCGAATTGACTCAAAACCAAGTCGATCCTCAGCGGGTCTTTCACCGTTACAGAAAACAAGTCGCCGCTGACCCTGCCCACCGCATTGGTCGCTTCTAAACGATAGTCGCCCTCGTCCTCCTCACCGACTCCAGAGGCGCTGTAATAAAGTGGACTCGATGCGCCGGGCATTGGCACCCAATCCAGACTCCCTTTCTGGCGGAAGTACCACTGAAACACCGTATCCCCCGAGTATGTGCCGCTTCCATGCAACTCTAGGGTATCGCCTCGCACACGCGTGACTGCCCCCACGGGGAGCAAGGATAGCGGTGCCGAATCGGGGCCACTCATCCGCGGCAGTGGCTGCACCATCAAATTAAACGGCACGCTCGAGACTTTTACAGGCGCTGCTGCGTCCTGCGAGAAGGTGCCATCGACGCTCAAGGTGCCCGTGTGAATCAAAACGACTCCGGTATAAGTCACCCGCGTATCCGCTGTGAGACTGCCGGTTGTGATACTTACAGACCCATCTTCCAGCTTCAAATTTCGCAACGTCAGAAAGGGCTTGTTTTCCCCTGCAATCAGCGCCCGATCCGCTATCGTCACCCCATTCACAACAACTGTTTTTCTCCACTCGAAACTCAGCCCTTGTCCCGTGGGGAAAAGTTGGAAACGCGCCGCCCCACCTTCGCCTGCAACCATGGCTTGGCTCAACTCGAGCCTGTCCCAAACAGGTCTGTTGTCCGCATCTCTGAATCCAGGCGAGTACAGCGGATCTGCTGGGTTCACGTACACAGAAAACGGCACTCCAAAGTACTTCGCAGAAGCCTCCGCTGACGCCGCGCTCCCCCACGTTCCGCTCACGAGACTACCCCCTGCCAGACTGACGCTGCCACTTATTGCAATTGCCCGGTAGAAACCCGTATCCAAGACCGAGGGCGACCCGCCCCCGAGATCCAACGAGCCTCCATTGAGCAGTTCCTCGCTCACAAGCTCCATCACTTTCGTCACCGGATTCAGACGCTCCACAGTGCGCTGCCAGCCCAGGATGCTAAACCCGTTCTTGACCGTTGCGGTCAGTCGGATGGGCCTCGTCTCCACTCCAATCAGTGAACAAGGCTGGCTTGTAAAAACATCTTTCGATTTTCCGCCGGCTTCCTCCAGTTTTGCACTCGCTGAAACAGACCCGCCCATCGGCCCGCTCACGTGCACCGTATATTCCCCGAGATCGGACGTCCCCGCATTCATGATCACCAAAGAGTCTGTTATATTCGGGAGCACCGTCGTAACCGCTCCGACCAAGGTGCCGCCCGTTAGCGTACCGCCGGAGATCCTCGTCCAGCTGTACTGCAGCGGGGCCGTGCCGCTCGCCACCACGCGGAAGACGGCGCTGCGATTGAAATTAAACAAGTTGCTTGTCTCCACCTTTTGATCCATCGGCGCTAGGACAATCACCGGCGCCTCAAAGACCTGAAGCTGGGCTTTGCGGCTATACGCATGCGAAATCACCATGCCGTTTCCATCCACATTGGAAACATCCACGTCGTACCATCCACCGTCGCCTGTCCCAAGGCCAGCAAGGCTCAGAGTCGGGGAAGTACAACCCGCCAGGGTCAAGCCGTTACGGCGCCATTGATATCGGCATGTTCCATCACCGGAGATTTTTACGCTTAAACTTGCGGTTCCGCCCGCTGCCACGCGCACGTCCTTGGGTTCCTCCACAATCGACACAGGTTTGAGCACTGCCAGCGTCGCCGCATTAGAAAGCACTCCACCCAGACTATTATTACCCACGAACACATTGTATGTTCCCGCGTCAAAATTAGACACCGATCGCAACGTGAGCTCCTCACCGCGAGCGCCCGGGATGTCCACCCCGTTGTGGCGCCATTGGTAGTTAAAGGGGCCCGTCCCTTTCACCTTCACGCGAAAGCGCGCTGCTTCACCGGGCCGCACGGCGGGTAAAGTTGCGGGCTGGGAGATAATTTCCAGAGGCAAGTTCACCTGCACCTTCGAGGGCATGCTCGTGATCCACCCAAGCGGCGTTGTCACAATCACAAAATAAACTCCCGCATCACTAGCACGCATAGAATTGAGAGTAAGAACTTTTGCCGTCGCACTCGCATTTCCATTCACAAACTGCGCAGAACGACCCGTTCCTTTGATCCACTGATAACTTAAAGGCGAATAACCCTCAGGCACATTTTCGCGATTAAGGCCCACCGCAAGACTCAACGCCTCACCAGGATTCACTGTGATCGAGGCCGCCGGCTGCGCAGTAATCTTCCACGCGTCCTGAACGATAATCTGACATTTTCCACTCACCACACGTTCATGGTCGTTCGAAACGACGACGTCATAAGCACCCGCTTGGGCAAGGTTCAACGAGACCAAATCTAAATTGTCAGCAATCGCATCGCGGATAGGCTCTCCATTGAACCTCCACTGATAGCGGACCACTCCGGCATCCGCGCTACTGATAACCTTGACGCCCAAACTCACAGACTTGCGCAGCACTTCTTGGATCGTTGGTTTAAAGCCTTCAATAACAGTCAGCGGCGAGGACACGTTCAAATTTGCCTGGGCCATACGGGGACCATTGGCATCGGTCACCACCAGTCTGTAGATGCCAGCCGTGATCGCACTCGCACTTCCTATCGATAGCGATGCGCCGCCGCTTCCAATCGTGTACAAACCGTCACTTTGAAGAGCGTGCGTGCTTGAATCTTTGTACCATTGAAAGGTAACACTGCCCGGGTTCGCCACGGACATCACAGTGGGCGCAAACAGGACGCGTTCACCGTGTCTCGCAAACGTGTTTGAGAATCCAGAAATCGTGGGAGGCGGAGGAATGCTCAACACGGTTGGCCGGCTCACAAATCGGCTCTTTTCGGCACCGCCTGAGAGCCTGCTGATCACCAAGTCATAGGTTGCGGCATCCGCTTCTTCGAGGTCGCGAATGCACAGTACGTGAGAGGTCCCGCCCGAGATTCGGGAACTCAAGGAATCAAGCGCCACCCCGTTTTTGCGCCACTGGAACTTAATTTCAATCCCCGGCTGACTCGGGATCGCCGTTTCAAAAACGATGCAGCCTGTTTCACCCAATTTTTTTTGCAGCACATTGGGGGCGACTGCAGTGCCTGAAGGAGCGGCGGCGGCGGCTGTGGCGGTGGCGGCGGTGAAGTCTTCATCAATACTTAGCGGAGCGATAATATCCACCGTCGCTCCTAAACTAGTTTCGAAGCCGTAGGGATTGGTCACTTTGACGTTATAGACCGCCGGAACCTGCACATTAACCAGACTCAATTCCGCGGAGGTCTTGCCCGTCAAAAGGGTGCCAATCGTCTCCGCAGTCCCGTTTGAAATAAGGCGCTGCGTCCATTTGTAAGAAAAAGGTCCATTGCCTTTTGCCATAACGCTCAAGAGGACTGAATCGCCCTTGTTAACGCTTTGTGCCAACGGCTGTTTGAGAATGACTGGGGGCGAGAGAACCGCGAGCGTCGCCCCAAGGCTTGTCACGGAGTTCACGTCGTTGGTGACGACCACGTCGTACTTGCCGCTGGAGCCACTGGTCAAGGCGGAGCCTGGGTCGGCAGAAGCAATCAAGAGTGTATCCGACTGGGCGCCGGAGAGAACCCCGTTCATATCAACAAGGTTCACGCCGTCTTTGCGCCACTGGTAGAGCAATTTACCTTCCCCCACCCTAGGAGAACCGCTCGCCACTACCGTCAATAGCACTCCACTGCCTCGCTGCAGCCGGGAAAGGTCTGGAGTCGGACTTGAAGCCTGCGTGGTAACAAACGCCCTGACTTCTTTAATCACTACGCCAGTAAGAACGTCCACCCTCGCGGGTTTACTAGAAACAGAACCCACTACATTAGAGACGATAACGTCATAGAGCCCAGACTCCGAGCTGGAGGCATTCGTGATTGTCAAAGTCTCTTTGTCCGCCGTGAGAGCTGGGGAATTAACAATCAGCACTCCGTTTTTGCGCCACTGATAATTAAGAGGCCCCGTTCCCATAGCCTTCACCACCAACGTCGTATTCCCGCGCTCGACCAACGGCGGCGCAGACGGCTCCGATAGGATCTGCACTTTCTCGTTCAAGCTGAGTCGCGCAGACACACTCACAGATACGCCATAGGCATGGGACACTTTCACCTCATAAAGTCCCACCTGACTCGCTCCCGCGTCACTCACCCGCAAAGTAGCTCCCGTGCCTCCCAGAATGGGAACTCCGCTCTTGAGCCACTGGTAGGAAAGATTCTTACCCACGGCAACCACACTGAACACCGCGGTGTCCCCAGGATTAACCGCTTGAGCCACAGGCTGGACCTTAATCACATCTGCATCAAGCACTTTCAGCAGCGCTTCATTGCTGGTCTGCGAATTTCGCTCGTTACTGACGATCACACGGTAGAGACCGCTGTCACTGGGTAACAATTCAGAAAATGTGAGTCTTGGCGTAACCGCTCCCACAATGCTGCTCCAGCGTCCACTTCTTTCACGCTCCCATTGGTAGGTCACGTTACCTCCCGCGCGGGCAACAACCTCCATCACACCACTCGTGCCGGCCCCCTCCACTAAGTTGTCGGGTTGTTTGGTGATCGATGCAGGCTCCATCAGCGACACCGTGACTGGAGCGCTAACGCACCCCCCCAAATCTAGCAATACGGGTCCCACATCCGTGTTCACCTCGCGGGAACCGGAGACGCGGACGGTGTAAACGGTTGGAACATCTGTCGCCACGGCCGCGAAGCTCGACGATGGCCCGCTCTGCAATCTCTGAAGACTACCGCTCGCGCCCATGGAAAACCACTCGTAGAGGTTTGTCCCGCCGCTCGTCGCGCCCACGTTCAAGATATACGTCGCGCTGCCGATTCTGCCGGGAACCACGGTTGTGGATCCCACCGGTTGGGTGATGATCGCCAACTTGGGTAGCACTTCCAGACGAGCCGTCTGCGTCGCCACGGAAAGCGCGCCACTACTCACCAGAACATCGTAGTCTCCTGAGTCTGCTGTCGAAGTCACCGCCAGCCTTAATTGCGGCTGTCTAGCCCCGACGATAGCCACCCCGTTTCGGCGCCACTGGTAGCTTAACGATTTGCCCGAAGCCGCAATCGAAAACGAAGCGGAATTTCCGGCCGCAACAGTGAGATCCGCAGGGTTGCTCTGAATTCTGACGCTGTCGCTCGCCTCTAGGCCGACCGCATCACTCGTAGCCGGCATCCCGATGCCGTTACTCACGACAACGTCGTAGTCACCCTGGCTATCATTTTGCACGCCGCTTATTGTGAGCAGCTCTGTCCTCGCACCACTCAAAACAGCAGTACCACCTTGCACCACACCATCGGTTAAAGGCACGCCATCCCGACGCCACTGATAATTAAACGGAGCCGCCCCCTTGACCTCCACTCGGAACCGCGCCGCAGAGCCGAGATTGACGACCTTCGCCACCGGTTGCGTGACAATGACCACGGGCAGCTTCACCTTCAAGGTCGCGGCGGAACTGCATGCGTCGTTGATCGCATTTTTTACCACCACGTCGTAGATACCTCCGCTCGTCTCTGCGGCACTCAGTCGCAACGTTGCCGCCGTCCCTCCGGGTACCGCCACACCGTCCTTGCGCCACTGGTAGAACAAGTCCGAACCCGTCGCCGAAACCGACAAAGCCACCAGTCCTCCAAGATCTACTATCCCCGAGGCTGGAATCATCGTCACCCAACCACCGTCCAACAACTCCACGGGTTGGCGCACAAGCAGAGTCGCATCCGTTGAATTTTTTGTCTCCAGAATGGCTCCCGTGGCTGGATCCCGCTGCGTCACCCTCGCAAACACACGGGAGCCGTGATCTGCCGAACCCGCTCCAACAAAGGTAAACTTAGAGGAATTAGCGCCCGCGATAGGCGTCTCAGTCCCTGCGCCGACTGTCCCCAGAGGCGCTCTAAGATACCATTGGTAGCGCAAACCACCGCCCGCCACGCGCTCATCGCCACCCGTCGCATCCACAGAGAAATTGGCAGACTCACCGGGATTGATCGGGCCAAAATTCGCAGGAGAAGACATAATCCTTGCCGCCTTCAAAACTGTGAGAATCGCCGAACTCGCCACGGAACTGAAACTGTTCGATGCCGTGACTTTATAGGTGCCGGAATCTGCCGCTATAACCGGGCCCATCGTAAGCGTTGCCGCAGAAGTAGAAACTCCTGCGCTCGCGGGGAATGCTCCAGCAGAGCGAGTCCAAGAGTAGTTCAAGCTTCCTCCATCCGCAGTAAAGCCAGACCATCTCAGGGTCGTGCCCTCCATCAAAACGAGATTCGAGAGACTGCCCTTGAGGGAAGCAGGTTCGACGTTCGAGGCGACCGCAAGCCCTGCCGATTTCGCCGTGCCCAAAGCATTGCCGACAACAACATCGTAAAGGCCAATTTCGTTAATCCCCGAAACCTTCAAACCAAGGGTGGCGTTTGTGCACCCGAGTATCGGCATCCCATCCCTGCGCCACTGGTAGCTCAGCCCCGAAACCGCCGTCTCCAGAGAAAGCTCCACATCCTCGCCAGGTGCAACTTTAGTTCCTGATGAAAGCGGGGTAAAGGCACCTCGTGACAATATTCCCCACTTCAATGCGAACCCGTCGCTCAACCGGCTCATTCCTTGCACTTTCAACTGAAGGTTTGCAAAGACCCTCGTGCCGTCGGGATACAAACCCGCAACCGCGATCGTAGTCACCCCCGTAGGCGCCTCCGCAGGGACCAAAACACTAAGAGTTCCATTTGGACTTAACTGTATCCAGGAAGGTACTACCGAGAGTTTCGCAAAGGCCCACGTCACAAGTGATACAGGCGAAGTCATGGAATCAGAGAAGGTTGAAGAAAACCGGCGCGTCGCCAGCGGCGATCCAGCACTAAGCGTTCCCATGTCTATTGTCCCCAAGTTCAAAGTGGCAGGCTCCACCTTCACCGCAACCGTCGCAGAGGTCGCACCGCTAGCGTTTCTTGCTCCCACAGTGAAAGTGGTTGTACCAACAGCCTGAAGCGTCCCAGAAATGACTTTATTAAAATCAAAACTCACTCCCGCAGGCAAACCGGATGCAAAAAACGAAGGACTGCCCGAAGCGCTGATTGTGTATGTGAATACCGTTCCCACCGTGCCTGAAACCACCAAAGGACTGTCAATCACAGGCAGTGCTGGTTTGACCGTCAGCAAGAGAGTTCCTGTTGTCACGCCGGTGTCGTTAGCCGCGGCCACATGCACGGGATAATCGATGTTCGCAGAGGCCGCCACAGTGCCGGCCACAACCCCGGAAATCAACCCGCTCGCGGAGTCTATTCGTAAACCCGCAGGCAATCCCTCGGCCCAAAACCGGGAAGGCGCGTTTGTGGCAGTCAGCAGATAGGAGAAGGGTTGGCCGGCGATTGTTTGCACCGACATCTCACTCGTAAGCAGAGGATTCGGAGGACGAACCATAAACGCGAGGTTGGCAGTAGTGGCGCTCGCGTTCATGGCAGCGCCTCCATTTATTGCCAACGTACCGGCCATGAGGCCCGTCGCGGTATCCACGTTCACGCTAGTGGGTAGAAGCTCGGCGAAAAGTGAGGTTTGAACAAAAATAAATACTGCCAGCATCACTCTTAAGACGGCAGATAGCCGCCGTTCGAGGGAACAAATGCAATCAGTGCGTGAGCCACCCGGCACCGGCGGAACGTAATTCCGTGGTGCAGATCCATAAACGACCAAACTGGCCTCTGAGGCTTGCCTACAAACCATGCTGTGCTGATGCGCGCGGGGAATAAAATGCGCATTAAGCTGAAAAGCAGGAAGTACACCAAACTTCATTTTTATATTAACCCTCCCCTTCTCGATTCGCATTTTTTGTACACTAAACCGCACGCTACAAGTGTTTTTAACGCCTCTCTCCACTTCTGTTTGAGTCGACCCTGAATAAGACACCCCTGCGCATTGGGCATGACGTCACTCAAGTGGAAAATCGCCATCGCCAGGACTCGGAAAAAGAGCCGAAAATGGCTCCCCCAACCCGCTGGATGCTCTGGCGATACAAGTTTGGACTGCTGGTGGATGCGCCTGAGCCGGTGCTGGTGCTGTGGGGGCTCAAGTTCTCGACGCTGCCGCCGGAGAGTTGATGGGAGCCATGGGAGGACTGGTGTTTCAACAAATCCTTCGCTGTTGGTGACCCTGCGTTTTTGCGTGGGCATCAGGCTCCTGCGATGCATCTGGCCAAGGACCACATCCCCGATGTGGAGGCAGGCATCTAGCGAAAGAGATTGTATGAGTTCTCGAATCCGGTTTGTGTTAGAAGAGCACGGAAGGGGTGGATTGGTCCTATCCCGGCTAGCCGGGCCTGTAGCTCAATGGTTAGAGCAGGGGACTCATAATCCCTTGGTTGGGGGTTCGAATCCCTCCAGGCCTACGCCCCAGATTTTCAATCAATTGAGCCCCATTCACCGGCGAGATGCGCCGGTGGCGCAAACTCCCGCCAACGCCGTTCTTTAGTTGCAGGAAACTTCTTTTCGGTGGATTCTACCCGACCGTTTTATGTCTTCAGAGGCACACCCCATATCAGACCACAATTCCTCCCAACATTCCTACAATGCTCGCATTGAAAATGTTCGGGTGAGCGGATTTAAGCGCCTCATCACCCCGGTACAGGTCAAGGAGCAGATTTCAGCCAGCTCAGAGATACTTGGGAAGATTCTCGCGGCACGCGATACCGCTCGCCGCATTTTAAAGGGCGAAGACCACCGCTTGATGGTCGTCGTTGGCCCCTGCTCCATACACGACCCTGTCTCCGCTTTAGATTACGCTAGGAGACTCGCGGCACTCGCCAAAGAACTGGAGGATAAAGTCTTCATCGTGATGAGGGTATATTTTGAAAAGCCGCGCACGACCGTCGGCTGGAAGGGTCTTATTAACGATCCTCACCTCGATGACTCCGCCGACCTTGAGTACGGAATCAAACTCGCCCGCAGGCTGTTACTAGACATCGCTGAGCTCGGTCTCCCCATGGGCACAGAGTTTCTCGACCCGATTATCCCTCAATACATCGCTGACTTAATTAGCTGGGCAGCCATCGGAGCCCGGACCACCGAGTCCCAAACCCACCGCGAAATGGCCAGCGGACTCTCCATGCCTGTGGGTTTCAAAAATGGAACCGACGGTAGCGTACAAACGGCTCTGGATGCCATGCGTTCGGCTTTTGCGCCCCACAGTTTTCTTGGAATTGATCCCGAAGGAATGACCAGCATCATCACCACTTCGGGAAACCAGGACAGCCATCTTGTCCTTCGAGGTGGCCGCGATGGCACCAACTACGGCTCCGAACAAACAGCCGCCGCAGCTGAAAAGTTACGCAAAGCCGGCCTTCCGGTTTCCTTGATGGTGGACTGCAGCCACGCAAACAGCGGCAAAGACCCATTGCGCCAATCCGAAGTGCTTCGGAACGTCCTACAACAGCGCAATGCGGGACGCACTGAACTTGTCGCAGTGATGCTTGAGAGCCACCTCCACTTGGGTGCTCAGGCCGCCGCAAAGTCCGGATTGAAATACGGCGTCTCCATCACAGACGCTTGCTTGGATTGGGAATCCACCGCTTCCCTGCTCCGAGAAATCTAGCGGACTCCCCCGCAGAAGAAACCGAAGGGCACTTCATAACACCCTTCGCCTCCGCAACTTCGCGCACCCGAAGCCAGGGAGCTGCTCAGTTCGTCAACCGAGCATCGAATGATCAATCGTCGCAAGCCGTTTCCGGCGCTGCCCCAACTGCGGAATACATCCAATCAAAGCCTTGGTGTAAGCATGCTGAGGATTGCGCAGCACCTCCGCCGTGGTTCCCTCCTCCACAATGTCCCCACGGAACATCACAGCAACGCGGTCTGCGATCCCACCTATAATCCCAAAATTGTGCGTGATCAGCAGCATCGCCATTTTTAGCCGCTGCTTGAGTTCGCGCATTTGATCGAGAATTTGCGCCTGCACCGTCACATCCAAGGCCGTTGTAGGCTCATCGGCGACGAGTAATTGGGGCTGGCAGGCTAGGGCCATCGCAATCATCACACGCTGTTGCATCCCGCCCGAAAGTTGATGGGGATAGTCATGCATCCGTTTTTTCGGGTCCACAATCCCAACCAAATCCAAGCAGTGCACGACCTCCGCATCGACATCGCGCACGTCAGGACGATGCAGATCGATGGCCTCAGCAATCTGGTTACGAATGGTAAAAACAGGATTCAAAGAAGTGGAAGGCTCTTGAAACACGTACGCGATCTTTCCACCGCGCAGCCTGCGCAACTGGGCGGGCCCCATTTTTAGAACATCCTCGCCTTCAAACAGTATCTCTCCTCCCGCATACACTGCTGGAGGCTCCGGAAGAAGCCGGGTGAGCGCCATTCCCGTCACGCTTTTACCGCTCCCGCTTTCCCCTACCAAGGCGAGTGTCTCGCCAGCGCCTATCGACAAGTTGATGCCCTTCACAGCCTGTACTCGATCGGGTCCGGTACCGAAATCAATTCTAAGGTTTCGCAGGGAAAGCATGGTTTGAAAAGTTTAGACCGAGGAGAAACTAGAGGCCCTGCTTCGGATCAAAAGCGCGACGGAGGGAATCGCCAAACAAATTGAGAGCAAGAACCATGATAAAAAGCGCGGTTGATGCGGCAGTCAGGTTCCACCAAACAAACGGCTCGCGAGAGAGCTCGGAGCGGGAGGCGTCAATCATCGTTCCCCAGCTCGCAGTGCCTACGGGAGCGCCTACTCCCAGATAACTAAGGACAGCCTCAGCGAGCACCAAACCCGAAAATCCAAGAACAAATTTAATGAGCACCAAGTGCATCACATTGGGGAGTAAATGCCGCGTGATGATTTTCCAATTCGACTGCCCCATCGCCTTGGCAGCGGCAATGTACGGCCGTTCCACCTGGCGGAGCGTCTCCCCTCGAATCAGTCGCGCCATTCCCACCCAGCCCGTAATCCCAAGCGCAATCGCCATGCTTCCAAGCCCCTTTCCTAGGACCATCAGGATTGCCACCAGCATCAGTATCTCGGGCACTGCGGCCACCGTGCTGTAGACATACTGCACAACATCGTCCACCCATCCCTTGTAGTAGCCGGCCATCATCCCAAGCAGAACGCCCAGGGGGATATAAATCAGACTCGTCAACCCACCAATCCAGAGCGCCGAGCGGGTCGCACGCAAGGTCTGCACAAGAGTGTCACGCCCCAGCGCGTCTGTCCCCAGAAGATGCCTGCCCAAAAGGGGTATTGGATCCGACAACGAAAGGGCCGCCTTAGACAGAGGCGCGGAGTAGCTCTTTTCCTGGGGAATCGAACTTGTAAGCTCCTGCAGCAACGAGCGGCCGCCCGAAAGGCTCGGGACCGCAATACTTTCAAGCGTTCCAACAAGGAGATAAAGCAGGACAACCCCAAGAGAAATCATCCCTGTCACGTCCCGTCGGAGGTGTTTCCACGCCGACAACCAGCGCTCCGAACGCATCCCCCAGCCAACCAAAAACGCCAGCGAACCATAGCCCGCAATCAGGCAGAGATTTTGCACCCAAATTTGGTCCAGCAACTTCATAAGACTTTATTGGAGGCGAATCCTTGGATCAGCCCACGCATAGCAAAGGTCCGTGAGCAGAAGACCGCCGAGATACAACAGCGAACCCAAAAAAACAGACGCCTGGACCACTGCAAAATCCGGGGCCTGGATCGCGCTGAAAAGAACGTTGCCAAGCCCGGGAATTCCAAAAAAGTTTTCCAACAGGAGGGACCCCATAATCAAAAACGGCAGCGAAGCAACCACAACGGTAATCAGATTGATCAACCCATTTTTGAGGACGTGCCTCAAAAGCACCTGCACCGTGGAAACCCCCTTGGCGCGGGCAGTGCGGATATAATCCTGTCCCATTTCCTCCAAAAACAAGGCCCGAAACAGTCGCACGTCCGCCCCTAATCCACTCACTACCATCAGAGCCACAGGCAACAGCAGAAACTTCGGCGTAGACCATCCGCTTAGCTCGAACCCGAAGGCGGGAAAGTAGTTGAGCACCTGAGCCACGAGGAACTGGCCAAAGATGACGTACACCATCACCGGTACGCTCATCAACGCGACGCAAAAAAGAGACGCAACCAGATCGACTGCAGCGTTGCGTATGAAAACCAAATACAGCGCAAAACCAACGGCCAGGGCAATGCTTGCGAAAAAAGCAGGCACGGTCAGTAAGAGCGAAGGCAACACACCCTGGGCAAAAACCTCCCGTAATGGACGACCGCTGACATCGGATGTCCCAAGATCAAACGTGGCGAGCTTCCTCATTTGGTGAATAAAAAGAGAGTCGTGCCAAGATCCCCCCGGCGTGTGGTTAATCAGGAGCGGCTTGTCGTAACCTCGATTGTGCAGCCAATTCTCCACGCTCTTGGGAGTCGCCTTCTGTCCCAGAACCCGTTTGGCGGTGGCCTCCGGGCTCTGCACCACAAAAAAAAGCACAAACGTCAACAGCATTACCCCAAACAGAATGGGAACAAAAAAGAACAGGCGGCGGATAAGATACGCAAACATGGCTCAGGATTTCCGTCGGGCGTTCAAGGCCAAAAGCGCGGAGCCCGCTACCATGGCAAGAAGAGCAGCCACCGGCCACACCGGCTTTTTGTTCCACTGCGTCCGTAATTGTTCCCTCAGGCCATGCTCTATAACCACATACTTCAGCCCTCCCTCAAGTAGCGGATTGCTTTGAATCCGAGGCGCCCAAGGCTGCGAGAGCCTAAAGCTCGACCGGTGCATGTTCAAAATATGCGGCACGTCCTCAGCCAAAATATCGTTCATCTTGAGTACAATTCCATCTCGCACAGCACTATTTTCCATCGTCGCCATCGCTTCAAACAAACGGTCGAATTCGGAATTTTTGTAACGACTGTGGTTCTTGCCCGCGGGCGGGAGATTCTTGCTGTAATAAAGAAAATAAAAATTCTCCGGATCCGGATAGTCCGCACCCCATCCGCTCCCGGCAGCAATCTGGAACCCTCCATTATCAAGCTTGTCCATGAGGCGGGCAAACGGGTTTTCAACCACTTTGACCTTGATGCCCAACTGCTCAAACTGTTGCTGGTAAAACTCCGCCATCAAGCGCTCGTTTGCGCTCCCCCCCGTGGTGTCCAATGTGATTTCCAACACCTTGCCGTTGGCGTCTTTCCCGTTGGGATACCCCGCCTCCGCCAGCAAGACTTTTGCCTTTTGCAAATTGTAACCGTAAGGATTGCGAAACTCTTTTCGGTAACCGGCAATCCCAGGAGGAAGCAGCTGCTCTGAGACAATCGGAACGCTGTTGAAAAAGATGTCCAAATTCGACTTCGCATCGAAAGCGCAGGACAAAGCCTGCCTCAGTTTGCGGTTCGTTCCAAGAAGAGGATCTTCCATGTTGAGCGCCATAAAAAACGTACTCGGCTCGACGTCTCGATGGAGAGCCACTCCACGTTCTTTGTATTTTTCGGACAAGTCCCGAGAAGGAGTGATCAGACTGGAAAACGCATCCTTTCCAACCGCCATTTCATCCAGATAGCCCTGCCGAAAAAGAAGAAACACTGGGATCGTTTCCCGGAACACGGTCATGTTAACTTCGTCAACAAAAGGCAGCGCTTTCCCCGCCAATGGCCTCAGGAGCGCCTCCCGATCCGCATCCCAGCCCTCCGTCGGAAACGCCGTCGTCCGATAGACAGGATTGCGCTTCAAGCGGATTCTCGTGTTGCGTTTCCATTCCGCGACTTGAAATGGCCCGGTTCCCACCGGGTGAAAACGGAACATATCACGCGCAGCACCATCGTGCGTTTTACCGTCGTAATACTCCACCGCCTCGCGCGCCACGGGTGATGTGAAGTGCATCGCCAGCCAATAAAGCAACTGAGGATAGGGAGCCTTAAGATGGATCTCGAAGGTGTACTTTCCCGTGACCTGCAGTCCTGAAACTGGCTGACTGTAGTCGAAAGAATCCGCCTTTCTCGCCGCTTCAAACATCTCAGCAAAACCCTCGATGTAATCCTGAAGTGTCGAAAGCGCAGGACATTCTACCTTGGGATCTGCTATCCGCCGAAAGGCAAACAGAACGTCCTCAGCTACGACCTCCCTGCCCCGCCCTTCAGGAAAGCAGGGGTCGTTATGAAAAAAAATACCGGGCTTGAGCGCACACCTGTAAGTAATGCCGCCCCCTGTGCGTTCGATACGCTCGGGCAGGGCAAGCAACAAACACGGCGTCAACTCATATGGATCCGTCTTGAACGGCTGATACTCTAGGAGGCACTCCTGCACGGGCTCCAAAACCCGTCGGCTCACGGCGTCATAAGAAACCTGAGGATCCAGCGAACGCGGATCCTCGGGAAGCGCGGAATAACGTACTTTCCAGGGCTCTCCGTCCTCGCGCACCTTTGCAAGGGGCTCAGGGTGGGGGTTGTTGGAGCAGCCAAAAATGAAGAATGCTCCCAAAGCCACCATCGCCCCGCTCAGACAGGGGGAGGAAGAGCGCGAAAAAACCGCTGCAAGCAAGGCAAGGCAGCGGCTGTTTTTGCGGAGCGTCATGACCAATGAGCTTACGGTCATCAAGTCTTTACGGCAAGGGCTGGGATCTCCTAGGAGCAACTCTTGCAAAGAGGAGGGACCCAACGCCCCTCCCCTGTACAGAGGCTTTTCTCGAAAGCCTCAGCCGGCGATTTCTTCACCCACCATGAAACGAACAAAACCGCGGATGCTGATGTGCTCACCGAGTTCTTTGTTTTTGTCAGCGATGAGCTGCGTGATCGTCTGGTCGGGATTCTTGATGAACGCCTGCTCAAGCAAACAAGAATTCGAGTAAAACTTACTCATCTTCCCTTCCACAATCTGCTCTACAATGTTCGCGGGTTTTCCAGGAGGAACTTGCCCGCGATAAATTTCGCGCTCACGCTCCGCCAGCACCGCGGGAACGCTTTCGCGAGATACGCAAACCGGATTGGCCGCCGCAATCTGAAGGGTAACGTCGCGAACCAACTGCTTGAACTCTTCACGAACGACGGTTGCATCGCTGTCAGCCCCAACTTCGAGCAACACGCCCACTTTCCCACCGGTGTGGATGTAGGAGGACACAGCACCGCTCCCATGCACTTCCAGACGCGCATGCCGCCTGATTCGAATATTTTCGCCCAGCTTCTGCACCGCCTCGACACGATCAGGCTCCAGGTCTGCGCTGTCATTTTCGGCAAGCTTCGAGGCAACCGTGTCAGTGAGCGCCTTGAACGCATCGTTTTTAGCAACGAAGTCCGTTTCACAGTTCACTTCGGCTAGGACGCCAACTTTGCCGTTGTGGATAATTGCCTGCGCAATCACTCCTTCCTTAGCTTCGCGGTCTGCTTTCTTCGCAGCGCTTGCAGCTCCTTTTTTTCGCAGCAGATCAATGGCTGCTTCCAAGTCTCCGTTGACTTCGGCAAGGGCGCGTTTGCAATCCATCAAGCCCGCGTTTGTTTTTTCACGCAGGGTCTTCACCAACTGGGCATCAATGACTATTTCGCTCATACTGTTTTAAATATTCGAGGTTAAGGTGTTTGTGTCTGAAAAATGCGTGCACCCCAGAAATCCGAAACGGCGCCCCAGCAATATTTACAATTGCAGGCGGCGCCGCTCGAACAAGGAGTCGCTTCTGAAGATGCGAGCAGCGCCTCCATCACAAAGGCGTTCCTCAATGAAAGCACGTTATTCGCTGACTGCGCTCAGGTCCTGGGGCTTCTCAGCGATTACCTCAACGGGCGGTGCCGCGTGCGTGATCCCCGAACCGGAAACCAACGCATCCACCAACTTCTGGAGCACCACGCGGATCGAACGAATTGCATCGTCATTGCCTGCAATCGGATAGGTGATCAAAGCGGGATCTGCATTCGTGTCGGTGATCGCAACCGTCGCAATTTTCAGACGGCGCGCTTCAGCAACGGCAATTCCCTCGCGAACAGTGTCGATGATGATCATCGCGTCTGGAAGCTTTTCCATCGTACGGATCCCTTCGAGGTTCCGCTTGAGTTTTTCACCCTCACGGCGCAGGGCTGAAATCTCCTGATTTCCCATCTTGGAATACTCAGGCTGCTTTTCCAGCGTCTCAATGTAAGTCATCCGAGCCACACTCTTGCGAATTGTGGCCATATTGGTCAGCGTACCGCCGAGCCAGCGCTGGTTCACATAGAACTGACCGCAAGCCTGTGCCGCTTCTTTCACTGCTTCTTGGGCCTGCTTTTTGCAGCCCACGAAAAGCACTTTACCGCCGCGGGCAGCAAGAGCGCTCAGAAACTTAGTCGCCGCATCCAACTGATGGACCGTAGAACCCAAGTTGATGATGTGCAAGGCGTTACGCTTCTCGAAGATGAAGGGCTTCATCTTGGGATTCCAGCGCTTGCTCTGGTGCCCGAAGTGGACACCCGCTTCGAGCAATTCTGTCATGAGTTCTGTGGACATAGCTTATACGACTTTAGAAAAAGGGT